>NZ_CP072913.1:2312115-2616538 GCF_017968885.1 Pseudomonas sp. Tri1
TTGTAGTCCAGCGGCGGCTTCTCATTCGGCCCCTTGGTGTTGATGCCCAGGTAGCCGGTGGGCCATTCCTTGGGAACATCGCGCGAATCCAGCTCCCATTGGGTGCCGAACTCCACCAGGTAATGGGCCCAGGCCGTCGTCCCGAGGGTGCCGTGGTGCGGGTTGATCCCGGCGATCCCGGCCACCAGGAAATAGCTTTTGCGCAGGTCGACGGTTGGCGAGAGCGCCAGGGCCAGGGTCGAGGCTGCGGCGTTGGTCTGGCCCATGCCGGTGATCAGCAGGCAGACCCGCTCGGTATTGCAACGGATAGTCGGATATTCAGCGGACAGCCCTGGTATGCGGATCTCATTTTTGAGCTGCAGGCGTTCGATCCAATTCTGCGCCTCGGGAGCAAACATTGTGATCAGCATGACTTTGGGTTGAAGCGGCACTGTGGCCCCGGCGGTCGAGCAGAACAGGGCCAGGCCGATTGAAGTAAGCAGGCGGTTGGTCATGAGTCGTTACCTCCATGGATTTAAAAAGGGGCGAGCAGGGGCTCAGAATTGATAGCCGACACCCGCGTAGTATCCCCACCCATCGGAGCGGGCGCGGAAGTTGCCGTCGCCAAAGTTAAGCTCACTGCCGTCCTGCCAGTTGCCGCCGTTGTGGAAGTAACGGCCCACCAGCGTGAAGCGCAGATGCGTGAAGGAATACAGCAAGACGTTGGTGGCGACCGTGGCGTTGGCGGTGCGAGCCGGGTTGTCCTTGTGCAGGTCTGAACCGAAATCGAAGTTGGTAAAACCGATGTAAGTCAGCGAAGCGCCGTTGCTGAACTGGCTGATCGGCACGATGTATTTGAGTTGGGCGCGATAGCCATCCCAGGAATATTCATTGCTGGCGCCATAGTTTTCCCATTGATAACGCCCGTAGAAGTTGGCCGACAGGTTGACCCGCGAATGGGTGTCGATGTCGGTGCCCAGGCCGCTGTACAAAGTATTCGCGCGATTGGCGGAGTTGCTGCCGTGATCGTAGATCCAGTCGAACGCCACATACCATTCCTTGAATGGCCCGACGGCCAGGCTGCGGCCGGCCAGGTAGTCGATGGAAATACGCGGTTCATGCTCCATGAACACCGGCGAGCCGTGATCCCACACGCCTTTGTCGTGGCTGTTGCCGATGTCGAAGATCTTCGGGATGTCGATATAGCCATACAGCTCGAACGGCCCCTTGCGCCCGAAATATTCGTATTCCAGATAGACGTCATCGACGGGTTGCGGGCCGAAGCTGATGTCCTTGCTGCCGATGATCGTCAGGTCCTGGTTGTACCAGTCGGACAGGTAGACACTTTTTTTCGAGGACGTGGCTTCAGGGCTGAGCGTTTCACCTTGGGCGGATGCTTCGCTCGCTTGCGCTTGGCTGATGGTGCTGAGTAATCCGGTAACGGCGGTCAGTAGCACGGCGGCTGCAAATACGCGGGGCGCGGCGTAACACCGAGGATTGAAGTCCATGGAAAGTCCTTGTTCGTGCGGGTCGAAACCCGGGTTCCGTGATAGAAAAAACCCGATTCGCTGCGGGGCTGCGATCGATTTCGCAAACGTTTGCACATCCTGTACCAGATTTTCGTACTGGCTTTAAAAACATGTGCTTGGGAAGTTTTTCCTGTCCTTATGGTCAGGCATCGTGCACGACCTATCGCCCTGTCCCTTGAAGGGGCACCAAAAGGTGGCAGGGCGTAGGGTGGTCGCTGTCTTGCCGCGACACAGGACCGTCGGCGTTGCTGGTAGACTCGTTCCAATTGACTGACACGAGGTATGCCCATGAGCGAGCCGATTCGCCTGACCCAGTACAGCCACGGCGCCGGTTGTGGCTGCAAGATTTCGCCCCAAGTGCTGGAAGTGATCCTGGCTGGCAGCGGTGCGCAGAACCTCGACCCCAAGCTGTGGGTCGGCAACGCCTCCCGGGATGATGCTGCGGTATACGCCATCGATGAGGAGCGCGGGGTGGTCTCGACCACCGATTTCTTCATGCCGATTGTCGATGATCCGTTCGATTTCGGCCGCATCGCCGCCACCAATGCCATCAGCGATATCTACGCCATGGGGGGGGACCCGCTGATGGCTATCGCGATCCTTGGTTGGCCAGTCAATGTATTGGCTCCGGAAATTGCCCGGGAGGTGATTCGTGGTGGCCGTTCAGTGTGCGACGAAGCGGGCATTCCCCTGGCCGGCGGGCATTCGATTGACGCGCCTGAGCCGATTTTCGGCCTGGCGGTCACCGGCCTGGTGCAAAAGCGCCACATGAAACGCAACGACACCGCCACCGCCGGTTGCCGCTTGTACCTGACCAAGCCCCTGGGCATCGGCATCCTCACCACCGCAGAAAAGAAAGGCAAGCTGCGCGCCGCCGACGTTGGCCTGGCCCGTGACTGGATGTGCACACTCAATAAACCCGGCAGCCGCTTCGGCAAACTCGACGGTGTGACGGCGATGACCGACGTCACCGGTTTCGGTCTGCTCGGGCACTTGGTGGAAATGGCCGATGGCAGCCAACTGACGGCGCGGATCCGCTACGACGCGGTGCCGCGTCTGCCGGGCGTCGAGTACTACCTTGACCTGGGTTGTGTGCCGGGCGGTACGTTGCGCAACTACGACAGCTACGCCACCAAGGTCGGTCGTGTCCAGGAACTGCACAAGCGCGTGCTGTGCGACCCGCAGACCAGCGGCGGGCTGCTGATTGCTGTCAGCCCCGAAGGCGAGGGCGAATTCCTGCGAGTTGCCGCTGAACTCGGCCTGGCACTGGAGCCGATTGGTGAACTGGTCGAGCGACAGACCTACGCGGTCGAGGTGTCTTGATGGCCAATGACATCACCGATTACCGCGACATCTTCCTCAATGACCGGCCGATGATGGACACCCGCGCGCCGGTCGAATTTCTCAAGGGTGCATTCCCCGGCGTGGTCAATTTGCCGCTGATGACCGACCTCGAACGACAACGCGTCGGCACCTGCTACAAACAGCAGGGGCAACAAGCGGCCATTGTCCTGGGGCATCAGTTGGTGTCCGGCGAGATCAAGGCACAACGCATCAAGGCCTGGGCCGAGTTCGCCCAAACCCATCCTGAAGGTGTGCTGTATTGCTTTCGCGGTGGCTTGCGTTCGCAGATCGTCCAGCAATGGCTCAAGGACGAAGCCGGCATCGACTACCCCAGGGTCGGTGGCGGCTACAAGGCCATGCGCACATTCTTGCTGGACACCGTCGAACAGGCGGTCAGCCAATGTGACCTGGTGCTATTGGGCGGCATGACCGGCACCGGCAAGACCGAAGTGCTGACCCAGTTGAGCAACAGCCTGGACCTGGAAGGCTATGCCAACCATCGTGGTTCGAGTTTCGGCAAGCGCGCCACTGGGCAGCCTTCCAACATCGATTTCGAGAACCGTCTGGCGGTGGACATGCTGAAAAAGCGCGCCGCCGGTATTGAACAGTTTGTGCTGGAAGATGAAAGCCGCATGGTCGGCAGCTGCGCCTTGCCGTTGCCTTTGTTCCAGCGCATGCAGCAGGTTCCGATGGTCTGGCTTGAAGACAGCCTGGAGCGACGGGTCGAGCGGATCCTGCGCGATTACGTCATCAACCTGTGCGCCGAGTTCATTGCCGTACATGGCGACGAGGGCTTCTTGCTGTTTTCCGAGCGATTGCTGGCGAGCCTGGACAACATCCACAAGCGCCTGGGCGGCGACCGTCACCGGCGTTTGATGGACATCCTGGAAGCCGCCCTGGCCGAGCAGGCCCATAGCGGCGCCGTCGACTTGCATCGCGGCTGGATCGAAGGCTTGCTGCGTGAATATTACGACCCGATGTACGTGTTCCAGCGGGAAAAGAAGGGCCTGCGCATCGAGTTTGCCGGGGAGCGGGCGGCGGTGTTGGAGTACTTGCGTGAGCGAGCGGTTAGGGGAGGGTGATAGCCCTGGATCCGAACCAATGTGGGAGCGAGCTTGCTCGCGATAGCGTCGGATCAACCGACATCCATGTTGACTGACACCCCGCTATCGCGAGCAAGCTCGCTCCCACAGGTGTTTTGTCGCTGCAGACAGGCTACGTCGGACAGGCTTCCTTGCCATTGTCCAACCCTTGCTTGTAACTCTGGCTGGTGAGGCTGGCCTTGCCGTTGTGCCAGGTCAGGGTCAGCACATACAGCGAATCGAAGTCCCCCGAGGCCCAGTCTTCGGTAATGGTTTGCTTCTTGCCCACGGCCTCACCGGCGACCTTGTTGATCAGCTCCGGCAGGTAGCCATGGGACCAGGCGGTATAGATGGTCGAGTTGTGGTACTTGTCATGTAGCAATTCGTCCGCCAGGTCGCTGGTATCGTTGGCCGAAAAATTGATATTCACCGGCAGTCCGAGCTTGATGGCACTGGGGCTGATGGTCATCAGCGGGCGAATGTAGCTGTAGGAGTTGTCCAGCTCACCCTCTTCGACGTTGCGGGTCGGGTTGGCTGCGAACACGTAGTCGGCCTTGCCGAATTTTTCCGGCAGCAGGGTGGCCAGGTCGATGGCGCGGTTGAGGCCCTGGCAATTGAGCTGGCCCAGGCCGCCGGCGGGTTTCTCGGCGTGGCGCAGGAACACCAGGGTCTGGATGCCGTCGACTGGCTGGGCGCGACTGACGCTCGACTCCAGCGACAGCACCAGGCCACAGGTCACAAGCAGCGTTGGCAGCAACAGCCACGAACGGTGTTTGAAGCGTCTGGCGAAATTCAGTGGGTTCATCATCGAATAAATGTTCTTTTGAACTCTCTAGTCAGGCTGACAAACCTAGGCACCGCGAGGCATTTGGCCTTGGGTGTTTTTCCGTGTCGTTACGCCGCTTCGATTCCACGGGGGGCATTGCTCAGAGTCGCTTGGCGCCCGTTGGTTCGATCTCGGCTGATCCTGTGCACTGTAAGGCCTCCAGCTTGGAGGTCAGTCGAATGTTAGCGACAGGATGTTGCGGAATTAAGAACGGCCGGTGTGAATCCCGTGACGTGCTTGTGGTGCTGTTCCGCACATCTTGGATTATTCTCAGGCCTTTCCTTAATTGCCGAGCCTGCCCCCATGCCCGACTTGACCTCATTTCCCATTACCCAAAAATGGCCCGCCCAGTACCCGGAGTGGCTGCAGCTCTACTCCCTGCCAACCCCCAACGGCGTCAAGGTCTCGATCATGCTGGAAGAGATCGGCCTACCCTACGAACCCCACAAGGTGGACTTCGGCAGCAACGATCAACTGTCTCCCGAGTTTCTGTCCCTGAACCCCAACAACAAGATCCCGGCGATTCTCGACCCTCATGGGCCGGGGGACCAGCCGTTGGCGTTGTTCGAGTCGGGGGCGATTCTGATGTATCTGGCCGACAAAAGTGGCCAGTTGCTGGCCCAGGAGTCGGCGGCGCGCTATGAGACGATCCAGTGGCTGATGTTTCAGATGGGCGGGATCGGGCCGATGTTCGGGCAGTTGGGATTCTTCAACAAGTTCGCTGGCAAGGACTACGAGGACAAGCGGCCTCGCGATCGGTATGTCGAGGAAAGCAAGCGCCTGCTCAAGGTGCTCGACGGTCGTTTGCAAGGACGGGACTGGATCATGGGCGAGCGCTACACCATTGCCGATATCGCCACCTTTCCCTGGGTTCGCAACTTGATCGGTTTTTATGAAGCCGGGGATCTGGTGGGTATCCAGAACTTCCCCAATGTGACACGGGTGCTGGAGCGCTTCCTGGCGCGGCCGGCGGTAGCACGTGGGTTGAAGATTCCGGAATGAGCGAGCCGATGGCCAGCCGATTCAATTTCAACCAACCGGCCGTGTTCAGCAACGTGTCGCTCAGGGGAATCCGCTGGCGGTGGTGACTTGCATCAATGGTGCGCTGACCTTGTGAAGCGATTATTGCCGCGCCGGTAACACTCTGTTTTCCTGCCGGCGTTTGTGCCTTGGTCGACCAGGGCATAAGCTTTGCCCCTTGTGATCGAGCACCCATTTGCCAGGAGTCCCATGTCCAGCCAGTTCCCCGAAGCCCGCCCACGCCGTCTGCGCCGCAATGCAAGCCTGCGCAGTCTGTTCCAGGAAACCGAATTCACCCTGAACGATCTGGTGCTGCCGATTTTCGTCGAAGAAGAAATCGATGACTTCGTGCCGATCAAGAGCATGCCGGGCGTAGTGCGCATCCCTGAGTCGAAACTGGCCGGCGAGATCGAGCGCTATGCCCGTGCCGGCATCAAGGCGGTGATGACCTTTGGTGTTTCCCATCACTTGGACAGCGACGGTAGCGATACCTGGAACGAGCGCGGCCTGGTGTCGCGCATGGCCGGAATCTGCAAGGACGCGGTGCCGGAAATGATCGTGATGTCTGACACTTGCTTCTGTGAATACACCGATCATGGTCATTGCGGGGTACTCCACGGGCACGAAGTGGATAATGACCGGACCCTGCTCAACCTTGGCAAGCAAGCCGTGGCAGCAGCCCGTGCCGGTGCCGATGTGATCGCTCCGTCGGCGGCCATGGACGGGCAGGTCCAGGCCATTCGCAAGGCCCTGGACGAAGCCGGCTTCAGCCAGACGGCAATCATGGCCTATTCCACCAAGTTCGCCTCGGCGCTCTATGGGCCGTTCCGTGAAGCGGGCGGCAGTGCGTTGAAAGGCGACCGCAAGAGCTACCAGATGAACCCGATGAACCGTCGCGAAGCGCTGCGCGAATCCTTGCTCGATGAGCAGGAAGGTGCCGATGCGCTGATGGTCAAACCGGCCGGGGCCTACCTCGACATCATCCGCGACATTCGCCAGGCTTCGAACCTGCCGCTGTCGGCCTATCAGGTCAGTGGCGAATACGCGATGATCAAGTTCGCTGCCCAGGCCGGCGCCATCGACGAAGCCCGCGTGGTGCGCGAAAGCCTCGGCGCGATCAAACGGGCGGGGGCGGACCTGATCTTCACTTATTTCGCGATGGATTTGGCGCTTGGCGGGATCTGATCCCGCGCCCCTGCCGCATTGGCTGTCTGGGTTGGATCGCGAATCCCGGTACGCCGCCATTCTGCTGTGGGAGCGAGCTTGCTCGCGATAGCGGTGGGTCAGTTTCGGTGATGTTGGATGTGCCGCCGGCATCGCGAGCAAGCTCGCTCCCACATTGGGCATAGCCCGTGCCCGCTTTTGATCGTATGGTTGCTCCGGAATAACGAACCCGATGGAGCACCATGCAACTCAACCGATTAATGATCAGCCTTGCCGCGTTGCTGGCTCTGGCCGGTTGCGGCAGCCGCCAGGTTCAGGAGCCTGAACGTCAGCCCGCCGAGGTCAAGGCGCAGATCGTGCGATTGCTGCCGGCAAAGACTACGGATCGCGAAGGTTGGGCGACGGACATCTACGTGGCCTTCGCGGCTCAACAGATCCCAACCACGACGCAGAACATCTGTGCTGTCCTGGCGGTGACCGAACAGGAGTCGACGTTCCAGGCCGACCCGCCGGTGCCGGGGCTGGGCAAGATCGCGCGTCAGGAGATCAACCGCCGTGCGGCGAAGGTGCACATTCCGCAGTTGTTGGTCAGTGGTGCACTCCAGGTGCGTTCGCCCAACGGCAAAAGCTACAGCGACCGGCTCGATGCGGCGCGTAGCGAGAAGGCATTGAGTGAGATTTTCGATGATTTCATCGGCACGGTGCCGTTGGGCAAGACGCTGTTCGACGGCTTCAATCCGGTACACACGGGTGGGCCAATGCAGGTCAGCATTGCTTTTGCCCAGGCCAATGCACGGAATTATCCCTACACGGTAGATGGCTCGATTCGTCGCGAAGTGTTCAGTCGTCGGGGGGAATGTATTTTGGTATCGCGCATTTGCTGGGCTATCCGGTGAGCTACACCGACCCGTTGTATCGTTTTGCCGATTTCAATGCCGGCTGGTACGCCAGTCGTAACGCGGCTTTCCAGCATGCGGTGAGCCGGGCCTCAGGCATTTCCCTGGCGCTGGACGGGGATTTGATTCTGCCGGGTTCCATCATGCCGGGCAGCACGGAACTGGCGGTGCGCACGCTGGGCAAATCGCTGGGAATGCGTAACCCGACCATTCGCGACCAGTTGGAGCAGGGCGACAGCCTTGGGTTTGAAGACAGCAAGCTCTACAAGCGGGTGTTCGAATTGGCTGAGCAGGCTGAGGGCAAGGCGTTGCCGCGAGCGGTATTGCCGGGGATCGTGCTCAAGAGCCCGAAGATTACGCGCAATCTGACCACGGCGTGGTTTGCCAAGCGAGTGGATGAGCGTTATCAGCGGTGCATGGCGCGGGCGTCGGGGCGTTAGCCAAACGCAGGCAAGTAAAAGCCCGGCGGATAAGGCCGGGCTTTACTGGGATGGTATGGGTTCGGGAGCTATCTGGAGCGCTGTGACGACGGAACACCTCATGCGCGGTTTTCGATCAAGCGATCAGAGCCACCTTCGGCGACGCGACGTTCCTGCAAACGATCAGCACCGCCTTCAGCGACGCGGTTTTCGATCAAGCGATCAGAGCCACCCTCGGCGACGCGACGTTCCAGCAGACGATCGGCACCGCCTTCAGCGACGCGGTTTTCGATCAGGCGGTCAGAGCCACCCTCGGCGACGCGACGTTCCAGCAGACGATCGGCACCGCCTTCAGCGACGCGGTTTTCGATCAGGCGATCAGAGCCACCCTCGGCGACGCGACGTTCCAGCAGACGATCGGCACCGCCTTCAGCGACGCGGTTTTCGATCAGGCGGTCAGAGCCACCCTCGGCGACGCGACGTTCCTGCAGACGATCGGCACCGCCTTCAGCGACGCGGTTTTCGATCAAGCGATCAGAGCCACCCTCGGCGACGCGACGTTCCAGCAGACGATCAGCACCGCCTTCGGCGACGCGGTTTTCGATCAGGCGGTCAGAGCCACCCTCGGCGACGCGGTTTTCGATCAGGCGATCAGAACCGCCTTCGGCGACGACGGGTTGGGAGGAAGCGGCAAATACGTTGGTGGCCAGTACAGAGAAAGCGAGGCTGAGGATGACTTGGCGTTTCATGATGGTGTGCTCCGGGGTGCAGTAGGTTTGTGTGGGGCCATTGTTGTCCCGGGCGATCATCAAGAGAACTTCATTGACATGATGGTGAACATCGACGGCAGTGATGGCTCGTTGGCCCGTTACCGGTCAGCTTGATGGAACACCGACGGGCTCGCGGGCTCTACCGGCTAACCCTTATGCAGGAGGCACGTTCATGTATCAGTTATTTGGCCACAGACAATCCGGCTCTTCGGCGGTGGAGATTGCCCTGTGTCTATGTGACGTGGCTTATCGCCGGATCGACGCCTATTCCACCGAAGACAGCGATGCGGCGAAAGAGCTCGAGGCGTTGAACCCTCAAAAGCAGGTCCCGACCCTGCAGTTGCCGGACGGCTCGGTGCTGACCGAAGCCGCAGCGATCCTGATTCATCTCGGGCTGACCTATCCGCAATCGAAGTTGCTGCCTGAAGGGCCTGCCCAGCGCGCGCAAGCCATACGTGGCCTGGTCTATATCGCCGCCAATTGCTATACGCCCATCGGTATCATCGATTTTCCGGAGCGCTGGCTGGCCAATGCGGACGAAGCGACCCGACAGCAATTGGTCGCAGGTACCCGGCAACGGCTATACCGCAACTGGGCACTGTTTGCCGACCAGTTCCCGGCCCGGCCTTTTCTCAGCGGTGCCGAGCCGGGCGCGCTGGATATCCTGGCCGCCGTGATCACCAAATGGAGCGGCACACGGGAGGCGCTGCTAGGCGCCCGGCCTGAGTTCTACGGCCTGCTGGAACGCATCGACCATCACCCGCGTGTAGCACCGGTGCTGTCGCTGCATTGGCCTTCGTAAGAGCTGTCGAGTGGAGCGAGGCTGCGATTTTTCCACTGACACTTGAATCCCAAGTGAAAGATCAAAGGATCGTCCGAACGCGGCCCAAGCCTTCGGCAGCTCCTACAGGTCAAGGGCAGGCGTTGCGTGCAGCGGCCTGTTCAACTAAGCCGACAAATTGTCGGACATTGTTCTGATGCGCCGTCACCAGCGCGTCGATGCTCTCTCCCGCCGGGGTTTGCAGGCTGCTGCGGCAGGAGAGGGGATGGGTTTCGTTGCCCAGGTTGCGCAGGCGCCATTGCACATCCATGCGGGCGTAGCGGCCCGGGATGGAATCGAAGCGTTGTACGTCGACTCGCAGCAACCGCTTCGGTGCACCGGGGTTGTTCAGTTGTTCGTCCAGGCTGCTGTGCAGTTCATCGGCCAGGCTTGCCGCCCACCATTGTGTTTCCAGGATCGCCAGCCCGCTGTTGCCTTGGCGAATAACCATCTGGGTGCGATCCACCTGGGGCGGAACGCTCACTTGTTCGATCTGGATGTCCAGGTTGGAGCGCGACTGGCTGGCAGGTTGGGCCGGGCTCAAGGTGTGATAGTGGATCGGGTCGCTGCGGCAGGCGCCCAGTAGCAATGTCACGGTAACCAGGGTGAGTTTCAGCGTCATTGGCATGGGGCGGGCTCCTGTGATCATTCTGTCACCGGCAATGTGAGGTTCTGTGCCGGTGCGTCCTTGGGACGACCTCGAAGCAGCGATTCGGGATGGCGACTCAGGTAGTCCGACAGTTCGCGCAGCGAGCGCGACATGCGTCCCAGGTCATCCAGGGTCTGGGTCAGTTGTTCACGCTGTGGCGAGTCTTCGGCCAGGGTTGAGTTGGCCGATTGCAAGGTCTTGCTTACATCTTGCAAGGTGCTTTGCACGCCCGACAGGGTCTTGCTGTTGAATTGGGCCAGGCCTTTGCGCAACTCCACCAGGTTGCCATCCAGGTTGCTGGCGATGCTTTCCAGCGGCAGCTTGTTGATCCGCTCGACCATCGCCTGCAGTTGTTCCTGCAGTTGCTGGAGGCTGCCCGGGATAGTCGGTATACGGACCGGTCGGGCAGCAGGGTCGAAGGCGACTTTTTCCGCCTTGGGGTAGAAGTCCAGCGAAATGTACAACTGCCCGGTCAGCAGGTTGCCGCTGCGGGCCTGGGCGCGCAGGCCGCGTTCGACGAAGCTGCCGACCAGGCGGGCACCGGCGGCTTCGTCGTCTGGGTTGTGATTGAGCGTCTTGAGCAGTTTCTCATGGGCCTTGCCCAGGCGCTGAGGGTAAATCACCACGCCGACGTTGACTGGAAAACTGCGCTGCTTCTCATCGAAGTCCAGGTTGATGGCGACCACCCTGCCGATTTCCACGCCGAGGAACTCGACAGGCGCGCCGACTCGCAACCCGCGCAGTGCCTGATCGAAACGCAACGCCAGGTACTGCGCCTTGCCATTGGGCGGGGCGAGGGCGCTCTGCTGGTCGGCAAACAATTCGTAGGTCTTGTCCTCGCTGGCGGGGACGTCGTTGGGGTTGTATTCCGGTGCCCGGAACGCGATGCCGCCCAGCAGCAGGGCCGAGAGTGATTCGGTCTTGACCGCGAAGCCGTTGGCACCAACGTTCACGTCCACGCCGCTGACGTTCCAGAACCGGGTGTTTTCGGTGACGTACACATCGTTCGGCGCATTGATGAACACGTCGATGTTGACGCCTTTACCCTCGGCATCCAGGGCGTAGGACACCACCTGGCCCACCGGAATCTTGCGCAGGTACACCGGCGAGCCGATGTCCAGTGAGCCGAGGTCCTGGGAGTGCAGGGTGAAGCGCTTGCCCGGCTCGCCGTAGGTGATCGGCGGCGGCGCTTCCAGGCCGGTGAAGGACTTGGCGCGCACCTTCGATTGGCCGGCATCGGCACCGATGAAGTCCCCCGACAGCAGGGTGTCGATCCCCGAGATACCACCTGCGCCGATACGCGGCCGCACCACCCAGAATACCGAGTCTTCGTGCGTGAACGTATCGGCTGTCTTGGCCAGCTTTACCGTGGCGGTGACGTTCTTCTGGTCGTCGCTCAGTTGCACGTCAGTGACTTGGCCGATCACCACGTTGCGATATTTCACCTGGGTCTTGTTGGCGGTCAGGCCTTGGCCGGTCTTGAAGGTGATGGTGATGGTCGGGCCTTCCTGCAGCCAGTCGTGAACCACCAGGGACAGGCCCACCAACACCGCGATGATCGGCACGATCCACACCAGCGACACCGTCCAGCGGCGGCTGGTGACCTTGGCGCGACCAGGTGTGGGTTGCCGCCCGTCAGTGGCTTGCGACTTCATCCATGAGCTCCTCGGATGGTTGGGTGTCCCAGATCAGTCGTGGGTCGAAACTCATGGCCGACAGCATGGTGAACAGCACCACGAGGCCGAAGAACAGGATCCCCGGTCGTGGTTCGATATCGCTCAAGGCCTGGAATTTGACCAGTGCCGCGACCAAGGCCACCACCAGCACGTCGAGCATCGACCAGTAGCCGATGACTTCCACCAAGCGGTACAGCTTCGCTCGCTGGAGCTGGGCCCAGGTGCTGCGCCGCTGGGCGGTGACCAGCAGCAGGGTCAGCACCACGAACTTGATGCCCGGCACCGCGATGCTGGCGATGAAGATGATCAGGGCGATGTCCCAGGCACCGCTTTGCCAGAACTCGATGACGCCACTGATGATGGTGCTGTCGGCGCCATTCCCGAGCATCTGGGTGTTCATGACCGGTAGCAGGTTGGCCGGAATGTAGAACACCAGCGCGGCCAGCATGTAGGCCCAGGTACGGGTGATGGCGTCGGGTTTGCGCCGATGCAGGGCGGCGTCGCAACGGGGGCAGGTCGACGGCTCGTCGGTCATGTCGCAGGCCAGGCCGCAGCTGTGACACAGGCACAGGTTCAGGTCGCGGGCCTCTGGCGGGGTGTCCAGCGGCTGGCTGTTCACTGGCTGTCCCACAGGTCGCGGACATCGCGCCCGGCTATGCGGATCATCATCAGGCTCAAGGCCGCCAGGGCGAACAGGCCCACGCCCGGCAGAACGTCCAACAGCCCGGCGAGCTTGATCACGGCCACCAGCGCGCCCAACAGGCACACCTCCAGCATGCTCCAGGGCCGCAGGGTTTCCAGGCTGCGCATGCACAGGTTGAACCCCGGTGCCCGCTGGTTGGCATAGGCGTAGGCCAACACCCAGATCAGGAGCGCCAGTTGGAATGCCGGAGCGATGATGATCGCCACCGCAGCCACCAAGGCGATGAAAGTGATCGGCCCCAGGCTCAGCGCCACGATGGAGTCCCACAGTGTGGCGCTATTGCTCAGGCCCTGGAGGCGGATGCTCATCACCGGGTAGATATTGGCGAAGGCCCACAACACCGCTGCCGTGACGCTCAAGGCCAGGCGCTGCTCGATGCTCAGGCCGTTGTAGCGTTGGATCACCGCGTGGCAGCGCACGCACGAGGCCTTCTGGTGCGGGGCGAGCACAACCGGCTCGTACACCGCATCGCAATGTTCACAGATGATCAGTCGGTCGGTGGCAGCCATCGGGATGCTCGGCGGAACAACCTCTTCAATATAGAAGCACGTTGAGAATGAGCAACCCGCCCGGCAGGCAGTGGGGAAACTTGCTAGGTTTGCACACCGCCCGCGGGACGATCATTCACCGCGAATGTATTGCTCAAGTTGTCGGATCAGGTCCGCCTGCTCGGCAATGGCTTCCTTGACCAGGTCGCCAATGGACAGCAGACCGACGAGTCTGCCGTCCTCGACCACCGGCAAATGCCGCAGGTGCTTTTCGGTCATGATGCTCAAGCAGGTCTCGACGTTCTGGTGCGGGTCTATCGTGATCACGGGGGAGACCATGATCTCACTGACCTTCGTGCCCACCGACGAGCGACCGTGCAAGACCATTTTGCGCGCATAGTCACGCTCACTGATGATCCCCAGTACTTCATCGTTTTTTACCACCAACAAGGCACCGACATTTTTCTCGGCCATGCGCATCAGGGCCTGCAATACCATGTCGTCCGGTGAGATGGTGTGCACTTGCTGGTTTTTTTCATCTTTTATCCGGAGCAACTGCGCGACGGTTTTCATGGGGGAGCCTCAGGTGTTGTTTTTGCGGGTAGTTAAAGAATCGTAGACCCAACGGCGCAGAGCAAGCGGTAAAGCGGCGGCCAGTCGTCCAAAAGCGTCATTGCCGGTGAGTTTCCCTTCGATGTGATGTCATCCACCCCTGTGGCGAAGGCGCTTGCTCCCGCTGGGTCGCGCAGCAGCCCCCGGTTGTTGGCATTCGCCCGATATACCGAGAGGACGGGTTTTAGGGCTGCTTCGCAGCTTGAGCGGGAGCAGGCTCCCTTGCCACAAGAGCATGTCAGTTGAGCGGGTGAAGTGCCCTCGCCACAGGTAGAATCACCGCTCACGTACATTTCGAGGTTGCAGCGGTGGATTTACAGCAGGGCTTCGTCCTGACCCGGCATTGGCGCGACACCCCGGCCGGCACCGAAGTCGAGTTCTGGCTGGCGACCGATGCCGGTCCCCGACGCTTGCGCCTGCCGGTGCAGCCGTCGGTGGCGTTTGTGCCGCAGATCCAGCGCGGCCAGCTCGAGGCCCTGTTGCAAGGGGAGAAGGACATAGAACTACGTCCCCTGGAGCTGCTGGATTTCGAACATCGTCCGGTGTTGGGGCTGTATTGCCAGCAACACGCCCAACTGATGCGTCTGGACAGCACCCTGCGCCGTGCCGGTGTGGAGGTGTTCGAGGCTGACATCCGGCCGCCGGAACGCTACTTGATGGAGCGTTTCATCACTGCACCTGTCTGGTTTGACGGCACACCGACGGCTGACGGCCTGTTGCTCGACGCCCAGATGAAACCGGCGCCCGAGTACCGGCCACCGTTGCGCCTGGTGTCCCTGGACATTGAAACCACCGCCCAGGGCGATTTGTACTCCATTGCCCTTGAAGGCTGTGGCCAGCGTCAGGTCTACATGCTCGGCCCGCCCAATGGCGACGACAGCACTGTGGATTTCCAGCTCGAATACTGCGATTCGCGCACGGCGCTGCTGAAAAAACTCAACGACTGGTTCGCCCGTTTCGACCCCGATGGGATCATCGGCTGGAACCTGGTGCAATTCGATCTGCGGGTGTTGCACGAGCATGCCCGGCGCCTGGCCGTGCCGTTACGCCTGGGGCGTGGTGGGGAAGAGATGCAATGGCGCGAGCACGGTGCACGCAAGAACCACTTTTTTGCCTCGGCTGCCGGCCGGCTGATCATCGACGGCATCGAGTCCCTGCGTTCGGCCACCTGGAGTTTCCCGTCATTCAGCCTGGAGAACGTCGCCCAGACGCTGCTCGGGGAGGGCAAGTCCATCGACAACCCGTACCAACGCATGGACGAGATCAATCGCATGTTCGCCGAGGACAAGCCGGCCCTGGCCCGCTACAACCTCAAGGACTGCGAGCTGGTGACGCGGATCTTCGCCAAGACCGAGCTGCTCAAGTTCCTGCTGGAGCGGGCCAGCGTCACCGGCCTGCCGGCGGACCGCAGCGGTGGTTCGGTAGCCGCCTTCACGCACCTGTACATGCCGCTGATGCACCGCCAGGGTTTCGTCGCGCCGAATCTAGGCCAGCGCCCACCCGAGGCCAGCCCGGGCGGCTTTGTCATGGACTCCCAGCCAGGGCTCTACGAGTCGGTGCTGGTGCTGGACTACAAGAGCCTCTATCCGTCGATCATCCGTACTTTCCTCATCGACCCGGTGGGTTTGATCGAAGGCCTGCGTCATCCCGACGACCAGGCGTCGGTGCCAGGCTTTCGCGGTGCGCGGTTTTCCCGTACCCGGCATTGCCTGCCGGCCATCGTGGCGCGGGTCGCCGAAGGCCGGGAAACCGCCAAGCGCGAACACAACGCACCGCTGTCCCAGGCGTTGAAAATCATCATGAACGCCTTTTATGGCGTGCTTGGCTCCAGTGGGTGCCGCTTCTTCGATACACGGTTGGCCTCGTCCATCACCCTGCGTGGCCACCAGATCATGCAGCGCACCCGGCAACTGATCGAAGCCAAGGGGCATGTGGTGATTTACGGGGATACCGATTCCACGTTCGTCTGGTTGCGCCGGCCCCACGGCCAGGAAGAGGCGGCCAGCATCGGTCGCGAGCTGGTGGCGCACGTCAACCAGTGGTGGCGCGAGCACGTGCGCGACGAATTCGGCCTGGAGAGCGCGTTGGAGTTGCAGTTCGAAACCCACTTCAAGCGTTTTTTGATGCCGACCATTCGTGGCGCCGAGGAAGGCAGCAAGAAACGCTACGCCGGACTGGTGACCCGCGCCGACGGCAGCGACGAAATCGTCTACAAGGGCCTGGAAACCGTGCGCACCGACTGGTCGCCGCTGGCCCGGCAATTCCAGCAGGAGCTGTATGGACGGATCTTCCACCGCCAGCCTTATCAGGATTACGTACGCGATTATGTGCAGCAGACCCTGGCCGGCGCGTTCGATGATCGGCTGGTCTATCGCAAGCGCCTGCGCCGGCCGCTGGAGGACTACGAACGTAACGTGCCGCCCCATGTGCGGGCCACGCGCCTGGCCGATGAATTCAACCAGCGCCAGGGCCGTCCGCGGCAATACCAGAATGGCGGCTGGATCAGCTACGTCATCACCGTCGCCGGTCCCGAACCGCTGGAAATCCGTAGCGCACCGATTGATTACGACCACTACGTGACCAAGCAGCTACAGCCGGTGGCGGACGCGATCCTGCCGTTTGTGGATGATGATTTCTCGACGTTGGTGGGGGGGCAGATGGGGTTGTTCTGAACCCACAGGTCGGTGTGAATTCCAGGATCGATCGTTCCCACGCTCCTGCGTGGGAATGTCGCCAGGGACGCTCCGCGTTCCGCTTCTGGAAAGTGACGCAGAGCGTCACGGGATGCATTCCCACGCAGAGCGTGGGAACGATCAAATGGGGTTGTTCTGAACCGACAGGTCGGGGTGAATCCCTGGATTGGGTGTCAGACCATCGCCAGCCGCTGCTTGCCCTGAGGCTGCGGAAACATCAGGTCCAACGCCGCCAGATCCTGTGGTTCAAGCGTCAGGTTCGCCGCTTCGGCATTCAAGCGCACATGTTCAGGCTGCACGGCCTTGGGAATCGCAACCACGTTATCCTGGCGCAACAGCCAGGCCAGGGCGATTTGCGCCGGTGTGGCGTGATGGCGTTCGGCTATTTGTCCCAGGGTGTGATCCTTGAGCAGGTGCCCGCCCTGGCCGACCGGGCAGTAAGCCATGACTGGCATGCGCTGTTTCTGGCACCAGGGCAGCAGGTCGAATTCGATACCGCGTTCTTGCAGGTTGTATAGCACCTGGTTGGTCGCGCAGGTCGGCGCGGCCAGTTCTTCAAGGTCCGCCACGTCGAAGTTCGATACGCCCCAACGGCCAATCTTGCCTTCTTCGCGCAGACGCTCGAAGGCTTCGACGGTTTCCGCCAGCGGGTACTGGCCGCGCCAATGCAGCAGGTAAAGGTCGATGTAATCGGTGTCGAGCCGGCGCAGACTGCGTTCGCACGCCAGGGGAATGCCTTTGCGACTGGCGTTGTGGGGGTAGACCTTGCTCACCAGGAAAACCTGATCCCGCAGGCCGGTGATCGCCTCGCCAACAACGGTCTCGGCACCCCCCTCGGCATACATTTCCGCCGTGTCGATCAGGGTCATGCCCAGCTCGATGCCCAAGCGCAAGGCTGCAACTTCTTTCTTGTGATGGGATGGTTCTTCCCCCATGCGCCAGGTGCCTTGGCCAATCACTGGTACGGACACCCCGGCCAATTCCAGAGTCCTCATGCCTACCTCCTGTTTTTTCAGACCGATAATGCTGTGGCAGCAGGATAGACCAGGTGTTCACCTAATGATCATTCCCACGCTCCGCGTGGGAATGCCGCTCGGGCAGCTCCGCTTCCCAAAAGCGTAACGCGGAGCATGGGAACGATCAGTCGACGGGAAGGTTATTTGGCCGAGAACTTCAACACCATGGTCTGGGTGTAGGTCTGGCCTGGATCAAGTCGCGTCGAGGGGAAGTTCGGCTGGTTGGGCGAATCGGGGTAGTGCTGGGTTTCCAGGGTAAACGCACCCCAATGCGGGTAGACCTTGCCTTGCTTGCCCTTGACCGTGCCATCGAGGAAGTTGCTGGTGTAGAACTGCACGCCAGGCTCGCTGGTATAGAGCTGCAGGCGTCGTCCGGACTCCGTGTCATACACCTCGGCAGCCAGTTTTTTCACGTCGCCCTTGGCGTCCAGCGCCCAGTTGAAATCGAAGCCGCCCTGTTTCGGTTCGGCGAATTTGAGTTGTGGATGATCAGCCTTGATATGCGTGCCGATGGCGGTGGGTTGGGTGAAATCCATCGGCGTGCCGGCCACGGGGGCCAACTCGCCGGTGGGGATGAGCTTGCCGGTGACCGGTGTGTAATGGGCCGCGTGCAGGGTCGCGATCTGCTCGAGTATGTCGCCATTGCCGGCGCCGGCCAGGTTGAAATAGCTGTGGTTGGTCAGGTTCAGCACCGTGGGTTTGTCGGTGGTGGCCTTGTAGTCGATACGCAACTCATTCTGTTCATTGAGGCTGTAGGTGACGTCAGTCTTCAATGCACCGGGAAAGCCCATCTCGCCATCTGGCGACAGGTAGGTCAGGGTGACGCCGACCGAGTCCTTGCCATCATGGGGTTCGGCCTTCCATACGCGCTTGTCGAAGCCTTGTGGCCCGCCGTGCAGGGAATTGCCATGGTCATTTTGCGGCACCTGGTAACGCTTGCCATCGAGCTCGAATGCACCGTCGGCCAGGCGATTGCCGAAGCGGCCGATGGTCGCGCCGAAATACACGCTGCCGTTCTTCTGGTAACCCTGCACATCGTCGAAACCGAGCACGATATCGGCGACCTTGCCGTTTTTATCCGGCACGCTCAACGACTGGAGGATACCGCCGTAAGTGATGACGGTGGCCTCCATGCCGTGGCTGTTGCGCAGCACAAATTTTTCCACCGCCGTGCCGTCGCTGGTCTTGCCGAACGCACCGCGTTCGTTGGTCAGGCCGGCAGCCTGGGAAGCCGAGGTGGCGATCATCAGAGACACTCCGAGGGCCGTGAGCAGATGTCTGGATTCAAGCATGGTATGACCTTCCTTCCTGTTGTTTTGTTGTTGTTTTTAACGCGGGTCGAGTCAGTTGTTGGTCGGACTGCGATGAAGGCTTTTCTGTTCAGTAGTCTTTCTATTTAAAGGTGGAGAAGGGATTTATAGCCATAAACGGAGAATTATCAATTAAAAAGTAATACTAATTAGGTGTGGCGAGTCTATCCCGGGCCAGAGGTTTTTGGCCGGACACTGCACTTTTGCGGTTTTTGCTGCTCTATCCATGGCCTGGAAGCGACGATTCCCATCGCTTCCCCATGCCCAGACCGAGACTCGATGGCCGGTGCTTTTTATTCCGTGATGATGTTGAGACGTCGCTGTGCCGCGCTGTTGGTCGGCGGGTTGATGCTGTTCAGCGGCGGTTGCAGCCACCAGCAGGGGCAGGACATGGTCACTCAGTTCAGTAACGCCAGGCCCCAGGAATTCCTGCAAACCAGCGTCGACCGCATGGCCACGTTGTCGATGCGCGACAATCTGCAAAGCCTTTACCTGCTGATGAGCAAGCTGTACCTGCGCAACCCGCAGGAACTGCGCAAGTCAGGCTTTCTCGACGCCCGCACCGCCGAGAAGCAGGTGCGCCTGGCCATCGAGCAGCAACAGCCGTTGCCCTGGCCGCCCTGAGCTATGCCATGAGCCCGGAGTTCCTCGGCGATCGGGTTGGCGCGTTCATTTATGCCATCGGCAGCATGCTGGTCACGGCCCATGGCAATCGCCTTGAGTTCTACATGACCGATGCCATCGACCCGCGCTTTGTCAACAACGCGGCACGTAATATCGAAAAGGCCACTTGGCTGCTGAGCCAGCGGCAGAACAAGGACGGCCAGCCGTTGCTGTTTTCCAACGAGATCTCGGAGGAGGGCAGCAACCTGAGTTTCGCCGTGGAGTTCGGGAAAATCGTCGCACGCCTGGACCTGTTGACCCAGATGCTGGACGAGCGCTACCGGCGGATCGGGCTCAATTACGCCCAGAGCCTGCTGTTCCTCAACTTCCTGCCGGTTCAGTGAAGCAATGGTTAAAAAAAGGAATAAAGATAGATCACATCGATATAGGGGGTTATAAGAAAAATCGCTATGCTCGCGGCCAGATTTTCCACGTGGTCGCGCTGAGACGGGTTTAATGGATTTCGGTAATGTCGGTTTGGTCGTAGCAGGCTTGGTGGTCGGTTTTATCGTCGGGATGACCGGCGTGGGCGGCGGTTCGCTGATGACCCCCATCCTGTTGTGGTTTGGTATCAACCCTGCGACTGCGGTAGGTACGGACCTGCTGTACGCTGCCATCACCAAATCCGGCGGTGTCCTGGTTCACGCCAGGAACCGCAACATCGACTGGGCCATCACTGGCTGGCTGACCTTGGGCAGTGTGCCAGCGGTCGGATTGACGCTGTGGTTTCTCAGCAGCCTGCACAGTTCGCCCGACGCCATGAACGCGGTGATCAAGCAAGCCTTGGGCGTTGTGTTGTTCGTCACCGCCCTGGCGATCCTGTTCAAGAAGCGCCTGCTGCAATTCGCCCATGACCGCGCAGGCGGTCACTACAACCCCACCGGTTCGCGACTCAACGTGCTCACGGTCATCACCGGCCTCGTGCTCGGTACCATGGTCGCGTTGACCTCCATCGGCGCCGGCGCCTTGGGCACTGTCGCGCTGTTCATCCTCTATCCGTTCCTGGTCACCAAGCGCCTGGTGGGCACCGAAATCGCCCACGCCGTGCCGCTGACCCTGGTCGCAGGCCTGGGTCATGCGAGCATGGGCAACATGGACTGGCACATCCTTGGTTTCCTGCTGGTAGGTTCGTTGCCAGGGATCTACCTGGGCAGTCATTTGTCTGGGCGCATCTCCGACGAGTTGCTGCGTCCGTGCCTGGCGGTGATGCTGGCGATGATCGGGTTCAAGTTGGCATTCTGAGTTCCAAGCTTGAAAATGAATATGTGAGTTCTCACCGATCCAATGTGGGAGCGAGCTTGCTCGCGATAGCGATGAGTCAGCTAAATTGATGTCGACTTGTAAATCGTCATCGCGAGCAAGCTCGCTCCCACAATAGTCCCCGCCAACTCTCGCACCGAAATTGCTCCTTCTTTTCTAGTGGTTGCGCAATGAACCCTCTAGCCTAAGCTTCAAGGCAGGCAGGCGTAGTATCGGGCGAGTCGCGGAACAATCGCCGCCATGCGCAATCAGTACAGCGTAGATATCAATAGGAGAGGCGCATGCTCATTCGGTCGTTGACCTTCGCTACCTTGCTGGCTGTCGCCGGCCCCCTGTTCGCCGCTGATGGTGATTCACCTCTGGTGGCGGAAACCGGCAAGACCCGACCCCTGATCGTCATTGCCCCCAGCACTGTCGACCCAGCGTGGGTCAGCCTGAAAAAAGCGTTGGATGAGCCGGCAGGCAAGCAGGGTTTTTCCGAGCGCAACATGGTGCTCTACACCGTCCTCAACACCATGGGCCAGCGCGATGGCAAAGACCTCGACCCGCAAAGCACCATGGCGTTGATCCGTTCCCTCAGGTTGGGAGCCGGCGCCCAGACCAAGATCATCCTGGTAGGTAAGGACGGGGAAAAGAAGCTTGAGCATTCCGGGGCTATCGAACTGAAAGACCTGTTTGACACCGTCGATAAACTGCCAGCAGCCGAAAAAGAAGCGACACCTCCAGCGCCTCCTGCGCCAGAGCCTGCACCGGCCAAGGATGCGAAGGGCGCCAAGGCTGGCAAGGCAGCCAAGCCATCGGCTGCGCCGCCGCCGCTGGATGATTGAGCCAAGGCCCCCTCTGTGGCGAGGGATTTAGCGAAACGTCATACCGCCGCGTTGGGCTGCGAAGCAGCCTCCAGCATTGCGGTATGCCGACGGAACAGGCGAGTGCTGCGCACTCGAGCGAGGCTAAATCCCCCGCCACAATTGATCCCCAGCGAGTTATTGGCCATCCAGCGCCGTCAGGATCCGGTGCGCGGCTTTCACCCGTTCCTCGATCGGATAGTTCTTGTTCGCCAGCAACACAATCCCCATGTTCTTGCCGGGCACGAACGCGACATAGGCGCCAAAGCCGCGGGTCGATCCGGTCTTGTTGATCCAGGCGTCGTCCGGTGCGGGCCGTGGCGGATCGAGAGGTTCTACTGTGTTGGGTTCCATGGCCATTTGTGTCGAGTTGCCGGCCAGTAATTGCTCCAAAGTGAGAGGGTAAGGGTAGAACTCCCAACCTAGGCCCTGGGTCATCCCGCCTACGGTGTAGAACCCGGTGTGGGTCGTGGCGATGGCTTGGTGCAGATCGGCGTCCAGTTTTTCAGGCCGCAGGTTGGCCTCGACGAAACGAATCAGATCAGATGAGCTGGTTTTCACCCCGTAAGCCTCGGAGTCCATCGCGCCGGGCCCGACCCGGACAGCTTCGCCGTCCTTTGCGTAGCCCAGGGCGTATCGGCTCTGTTGGTCCTTCGGCACCCGCACATAACTGTGCTTGAGGCCCAACTTTGGCATTAGCATGTGTTCCATCAGCTCATCGAATGGCTGGCCCAGGCTGCGGGCTGCCAGATAGCCGAACAAGCCGATGCTCGGGTTTGAATAAAGTCGATGGGTGCCGGCCGGGTAGAGCGGTTTCCAGGTCTTGTAATAACTGAGCATCCGGTCTGGATGGTCCGCGTCCTCGGGAAACTGCAAAGGCAGGCCACCCGGGGTATAGGTGGCGAGGTTGAGCAGGCTGATGCCCTCGAAGGCGCTCCCGCGCAGCTCGGGGGCGAAGCGACTGGCCGGGTCTGACAGGGACAGTTTGCCCTGGGCCTGGGCATAGGCCCCGAGCGTCGCGGTGAAGGTCTTGCTGATCGAGCCGATTTCGAAGAGGGTCTGGTCGGTGACCGGTTTTTTCGTGTCCTTGGAGGCCACGCCGTAGTTGAAGAAATGGCGTTGGCCGTTGTAGGTGACCGCCACGGCCATGCCGGTGATGTCCTGTTGTTTCATCAAGGGCTGGATCGCGGCATTGACCGTGACCTCCAGGCTGTCCTGGGCCAAGGCCGGCGTGAGGCTACAGCCTAGAAAGAAAGTACCCGCGAGTATCGATTTGGCGATGTGCATGTCTGACCGCTCTCCATGGATGGTTCCAGCCGCTCTGCATCCGGCAGTTCTTGGCGCCTGGGGCACCTGAGGGGAGCTCAATCTAGGGAGTTTTCTGTGGCCTGGCAATTGGCTGCGGTCCGTTCCAGGTCAGGTTCCGAGTCATCCGACTGGGGCGCCGGAGAGTTCCTACGAAAATCTTTGGCTGTCGGGCATTCGACGTCGCTTGGCAAACCACACAAACCCATGGCCGCCGGGTAAACTTGCGTTCTTTCTAAAGGAGTTCACATGAGTTACTACCAGTCCGGCATTCTCGCCACCCCTGTTCCGCCTCAGGCCCGTCATTTGTTTTTTGCCTTGGAATCGGTCGAGGCGTTGCCGGCTGCGATAGACAGGCTCCTGTTGCTGTTGAATGACCGGGCCGTGATTGGCTTCGGCGAATCGTTGGTCCAGGCGCTGGGCGCACAGGTCGAAGGCCTGCGGGCGTTTCCGGCGCTGGCCGGCGTCGGCGTGGACAATCCCTCGACCCAGCACGCGCTGTGGTGCTGGTTGCACGGCGAGGACCGTGGCGAGCTGTTGCACCGCAGCCGCGCCATCGAGGCGGCACTGGCCCCGGCGTTGCACCTGGTGCAGATGAACGAAACCTTTCGCCACATGACCGGCCATGACCTGACGGGTTATGAAGATGGCACCGAAAACCCTCACGACGAAGCAGCTATCGCCGCGGCCCTGGCCCAAGGCGTTGATGGCGTGCGTGGCGGCAGTTTCGCCGCGATCCAGCAGTGGCAACACGACCTGGACGGTTTCGCTGCGATGCAACCCCACGAACGCGACAACATCATGGGCCGACGCCTGAGTGACAATGAAGAAATCGACGATGCGCCCGAGTCGGCCCACGTCAAACGCACGGCTCAGGAAAGCTTCGCGCCGCAAGCTTTCGTCGTGCGCCGCTCCATGCCGTGGATCGAAGGCGATCGCGCCGGCCTGATGTTCCTGGCGTTTGGTTTCTCCCTCGACGCTTTTGAAGCGCAACTGCGGCGCATGAGCGGCCTGGAGGACGGCATCACCGACGGCCTGTATCGCATGAGCCGGCCGATCACCGGCGGTTATTACTGGTGCCCGCCGCTGCTGGATGGGCGCCTGGATCTGCGCGCCCTGGCCCGATAAGCGCAACGGTTTGTGCAAAGCGTGACGTGAACGCTATTCTTGGGAGCGCACGTCTATCCGTGGAACGGGGGAAGCAAACGTGGATAAAGTCATCGTCATCACCGGTGGCGGCCGCGGAATCGGGGCGGCCACGGCGCTGTTGGCCGCTGAGCTGGGTTACCGGATCTGCATCAACTACCAGTCCGATGAAAGCGCCGCGCAGGAGGTGCTTGAGCATGTCCGGGCCAAGGGGGCGCAGGCGATTGCTGTGCGCGCCGACGTGAGCATCGAAGACGAAGTGATCGCGCTGTTCCACCGGGTGGACACCGAACTGGGTCGCGTCACGGCGCTGGTGAATAACGCCGGTACGGTCGCTCAGAAGTCCCGACTCGATGAAATGTCCGAATTCCGTATCCTCAAGATCATGAAGACCAATGTGCTGGGGCCGATTCTTTGCGCCAAGCACGCGGTCCTGCGCATGTCGCCTCGACATGGCGGGCAGGGCGGCAGCATCGTCAACGTCTCGTCGGTGGCTGCTCGCCTGGGGGCCCCGGGTGAATACGTCGATTACGCGGCGTCCAAGGGCGCGCTGGATACCTTCACCATCGGCTTGTCCAAGGAAGTGGCCGGCGAAGGCATCCGCGTCAATGCGGTGCGTCCTGGCTACATCTACACCGACTTTCATGCCCTGAGTGGCGACCCGGATCGGGTCAGCAAACTGGAATCGGCGATTCCCATGGCCCGGGGCGGTCGTCCGGACGAGGTGGCCGAAGCGATCATCTGGCTGCTGTCGGACAAGGCTTCGTATGCGACCGGGACGTTTGTGGATTTGGGTGGCGGGCGCTGAGCCTCGAAATGTAGGTTGTCTGTTCTGCCGCCATCGCGAGCAGGCAATAACAGACACTCCATTATCAAAACGATCGAATGATCCGCCCCAACGTCTCCATGGCCTTTTCCGATGCCTCGGTCCACGGGCTGCCGTAATTCAAGCGGATGCAATTCCTGAAACGCCGGGTCGGTGAAAAGATCGGTCCCGGGGCGATGCTGATGCCCTGGGCCAAGGCCATCTGGAACAGCTTCAGCGAATCCATCTGCTCAGGCAGTTCCAGCCACAGGAAGTAACCGCCCGCCGGTTGGCTGACGCGGGTCTGGGGTGGGAAATAGCGGGCGATGGCGGCGAGCATCGCGCTTTGCTGTTCTTCCAGGGCGTAGCGCAGTTTGCGCAGATGACGGTCGTAGCCGCCGTGTTGCAGGTAGTCGGCGATGGCGGCCTGGGCCGGCATCGAGGCGCACAGCGACGTCATGAGTTTGAGCCGTTCGATCTTCTGCGCATAGCGCCCGGCGGCGACCCAGCCGATGCGATAGCCCGGCGCCAGGCTCTTGGCAAATGACCCGCAATGCATCACCAGCCCTTCGGTGTCGAACGCCTTGGCGGGCTTGGGTGCCTGTTGGCCGTAATAGAGCTCGGCGTAGACGTCGTCCTCGATCAGTGGCACCTGATGATGGCGCAGTAGTTCAACCAGTGCCCGTTTGCGCTCCTCGGGCATGGTCGCGCCCATGGGGTTCTGGAAGCTGGTCATGCACCAGCAGGCCTTGATCGGGTGGCGTTCCAATGTCTGTGCCAACACGTCCAGATCGATGCCGTCGCGCGGGTGAACGGGGATTTCCACGGCCTTGAGCTTGAGTCGTTCCAGTACTTGCAGGCTGGCGTAGAACGCTGGCGCTTCGATCGCCACTAGGTCGCCGGGCTCGGTCACGGCTTGCAGGCACAGGTTCAAGGCTTCCAGGGCACCGTTGGTGACCAGCAGTTCCTCCATGGGCAGCATCAGCCCGCCGACCATGTAGCGCAGGGCGATCTGCCGGCGCAATTGCGGGTTGCCCGGCGACATGTCCGTGACCACCACGCGTGGGTCCATGTCCCGTGTGGCGCTGGACAGCGAGCGGGACAGCCGCTGCAGCGGAAACAGCATCGGGCTGGGGAATGCCGAGCCGAACGGTACGGTGGTCGGATCCTTGATCGATTCCAGCACTGAAAATACCAGTTCGCTGACATCGACTTCCGTGGATTCGTGCACCTGGCTGCTGATGGCCGGCTCGGAAAACGGGCTGGGCGCATGGGTGTTGACGAAGTAGCCCGAGCGCGGCCGGGCACGGATCAGGCCTCGACGCTCCAGCAGGTAATAGGCCTGGAACACCGTGGACGGGCTGACGCCGTAGGTCTGGCTGGCATAACGCACCGACGGCACGCGCTGCCCCGGCCCCAGCATGCCGGAGCGGATCAGTTCAGCGATGTCGTCGGCGAATTTTTCGTAGCGTTTCATAGCGGGCCCAGCCTTGAGTGACACATGGTTTGCGCTTTTAAACTGTGGGAGCGAGCTTGTTCGCGATGGCGTTGGCACATCCAGCATTGAGCAAGCTGACCCACCGCTATCGCGAGCAAGCTCGTTCTCACAAGTGCTCGGCATCTTAAAGCTTCACCGGTTCATTGGTGCGACAAAACGGCTCTTGGCCTTGCTGTAGATACTCGGCTCGTCACTGTCGGCCACCTTGAAGGTCATTTCCCGGGAGCCGCGTTCAGGTCGTTCGCTGAGCATTGCCACCGACACCGGCACATCGACGATTTCCCCCGGCGCCAGGCTCAGTTGCGTCTTGCCTTGCAGGACGAAGCCATCGCCGTCCACCAGGGACAGCTGGTAATCCTGACGCTGTTGGGTCTTGTTGATGATTTTCAGGCTATAGATGTTCTCGATCTGGCCTGCGCTGTTTTCGCGGAACAGTCCACGGTCCTTGCTCACGTCCAGGGACACCATGGGGCGCTCCACCAGCGCCAGGGCCAGTGCGCCGATCATCACCACCAGCACGGCGGTATAGCCCACCAGCCGAGGCCGCAGCAGGTGCGTCTTGCCGCCCTGCAACTGGTGTTCGGAGGTGTATTTGATCAGCCCGCGGGCGTAGCCCATCTTGTCCATGATCGAATCGCAGGCGTCGATGCACGCTGCGCAGCCGATGCATTCCATTTGCAGGCCATCGCGAATGTCGATGCCGGTGGGGCAGACCTGCACGCACATCTGGCAGTCGATGCAATCGCCCAGGCCAATATTGGCCGGATTCACATCGCGTTTGCGCGGGCCGCGGATCTCGCCGCGGGCGCTGTCATAGGAAATGGTCAGCGTGTCCTTGTCGAACATCACGCTCTGGAACCGTGCGTAGGGGCACATGTGCATGCACACCGCTTCGCGCAGCCAGCCGGCATTGAGGTAGGTGGCTGCAGTAAAGAAGAGTACCCAGAACAGGCTGACGCCGGCCATTTGCAAGGTCAGCAGCTCTTCGGCCAGTGGCCGGATCGGTGTGAAGTAGCCGACGAAGGTCAGGCCGGTAAGCAGGCTGATGGCCAGCCATAACGTGTGCTTGGCTGAGCGGCGCAGCAGTTTGTTCAGGCCCCAGGGCGCCGCTTGCAGCTTGATCCGCTGGTTGCGTTCGCCTTCGGTGATTTTCTCGCACCACATGAAGATCCAGGTCCAGGAGCTTTGCGGGCAGGTATAGCCGCACCACACGCGCCCGGCGAACACGGTGATGGCGAACAGGCCGAAGGCGGCGATGATCAGCAAGGCCGACAGCAGGATGAAATCCTGGGGCCAGAAGGTCGCGCCAAAGATGTGGAATTTGCTTTCGGAAAGGTCCCAGAGCACTGCCTGCCGGCCACCCCAGTTCAGCCAGACTGTGCCGAAAAACAGCAGGAACAGAACGCCCGCACCGCTCATGCGCAAGGTGCGAAACAATCCGGTGAAGCTGCGGGTGTGGATCAGGTTGTCGGTGGTCCGGGCCTTGATCTTCTGCGGCGAGGGTTCGAAGGTCTGTATCAACTGGACGGGGATTCTATCGCTCATGGTCGGTCGCTCATCAGCCTCTATCTGGCCGGCGCACTATGACCATGGAACTGTTTGCATAACAGACTCAGGTGTTTTGATAAAAACCGGATCAGATGCCAGAAAGCCCCGGCCCTGCGACACTTTGATGCACTCGGGGATAGGCGAACAAGCCTTTGTGGCGAGGGGCAAGCGCCCTCACCACGGATATCCGTGAGAGTAGATTCAGATCACCGAGCCGCTGTCAGTGGCCTTGAGATTCTGGCGCTCGTCACTCGCCCCGGCCACAGTCAAGGCATCGACTTCGGCCTCGGTGAGGTAGATCCGTTCGCCGTTGACATCCACGGCAGACATGGCTTTGTCCGAATCAGTGATCACGGTCAGTTGCCGAGCAGGGCACTGTTGCGAGCCGTCGGCGGTCTCGAAGTGGCAGATTTGGTTGGCATCGATACGCAGTGTCATGGTTGCACTTCCTTCTGAATGTCCTGAACGTTAGGCGTCGCCCCATCGCCAGGGTTCGTCGCGGCTGATCAGCGGTCAAGCGCACCTCTGTCGCCGCTTGCGGTCCATCGTTTATCGACTGAAAAGAGGACGACTCATGGAAGCCTGGTGGCATGAAGTCTGGATGACCCTGCAAGCGGAATTCGCCGACATCACCGATGCCCAGCAGATGACCAGGGTCACGGTGCGCTTGCTGATGGCGGCGCTGCTGGGGGGCATCCTGGGTTTCGAGCGCGAACACAAGGGCAAGGCTGCTGGCGTGCGTACCCACATGCTCGTGGCCCTGGGGGCTGCGTTGTTCGTGCTGGTGCCGCAAATGTCCGGCTCCCAGGCCGACGCCATGAGCCGGGTGATCCAAGGCGTTGTCGCCGGCATCGGTTTTCTCGGTGCCGGCACGATCCTGAAAAACAATGACGGCGACGAAAGCCATGTCAAAGGCCTGACCACCGCCGCCGGTCTGTGGATGACCGCCGCCATCGGCGTCGCTGCCGGGCTGGGCCGGGAGGCGACGGCGGTGCTGAGTACGATACTGGCGCTGGTGATCTTCAGTGTGATGCCGGTGATCGTCCGGGCACTGGAGAGGCAAGACAAGCCGTGACCTGGCTTTCAGACAAAACGCAGGCACCTGTGGGAGCGAGCTTGCTCGCGATGGCGGTTTGTCTGCCAACGTCTATACAGACTGATCCAACGCTATCGCGAGCAAGCTCGCCCCCACAGGTTTTTTGCCATTCGGATCCTTTATTTCTACGCTGTTGGATCAAACCCGCTCCGGCAGCGGCTCGCTCGGCGGATCGCCCAACGGCGGCTGTGGATCGAGCGGCGGGTCTTTCTTCGGAATCGGTTCCGGATCAGGGCCGGGCGGTGGCAAGGTGGGGTCGTCGATGTTCGGATCGGGTGTTTCGGCCGGGATGGGAATATTCATCGGGACGGGTCTCCGTGACGCACATGGCTTGAGTCGTGCTTATTGTTGTTGACCACCTTGCGCCGGGTTCGATCCCCGGAGCATCGGGGCAAATCCCTCTGAACTTTTAACCGCTGATTCGGTTCGGAGTTTAAGTGAGTTTTTTCAGGGACCCGTTGGGCCTTTACCGCCACAAGCGCGTCCATGGGGCGTAAAAGGAGTGATGCTCGATGACTGCTGAACACCCGACTGACTTGGCCTATAACCCGCATCTGCCGTTGTCCCAGGCCCTGTTGTTGCCGCGTATCGCGATTGAAAGCACCATGCCGGTGATCGACGGCGGGCAATTCGCGGCCAAGGCCGTGGCCGGGCAGGACGTGACGGTGACCAGCAAAGTGTTCGCCGATGGTCATGACAAACTGGCCGTACGCATTCGTTGGCATGCGCTGGACGATGAGGTATGGAACAGCGAGGTCATGACTGACCTGGGCAATAACGGTTGGCAAGGTCAGATCCACGTGCCGAAACAGGGCCGCTATGGGTTTTGCATCGAAGCCTGGATCGATCAGTTCGCCAGTTTTTGCTATGAGCTGGAAAAAAAGTTTGGCGCCGGGGTGCCCATCAGCCTGGAGCTGCAGGAAGGGCGCACCCAGGTGCAAATGGCCGCCGAGCGCAGCGAAGGTGAACTGAAGGAGCAATTGAGCGCGTTGCACCATGAACTTTCCGGCCTGTTGCCGGCCGAGCAGGTGGCGCTGTTCCTGGCACCGCGCAGCGCCAATCTGATGTCCCTGGCCGATCATCGGCCCTACTTGAGCATCAGCCCCGAATACCCACTGGATGTGGAGCGTGAGCTGGCCGAGTTTGCCAGTTGGTACGAACTGTTCCCGCGCTCGATCACTGATGATCCCGCCCGCCACGGCACCTTCAACGATGTGCATTCACGCCTGGCGGTGATCCAGGACATGGGCTTCGACGTGTTGTACTTCCCGCCGATCCACCCCATCGGTCGCAGTTTCCGCAAAGGCCCGAACAATTCCCTTACCGCCGGCCCCGACGATCCGGGCAGCCCTTATGCTATCGGCAGCGAGGAGGGCGGGCACGAGGCGATTCACCCACAATTGGGGTCGCGTGAAGACTTCCGGCGCCTGGTAGCGGCAGCGGCTGACCATGGCCTGGAGATCGCCCTCGACTTCGCCATCCAGTGTTCCCAGGACCATCCATGGCTCAAGCAGCATCCGGGCTGGTTCAGCTGGCGGCCAGACGGCACGATCAAGTACGCGGAAAACCCACCGAAGAAATACCAGGACATCGTCAACGTCGACTTCTATGCGGCGGATGCGATTCCCAGCCTGTGGCTGGAGCTGCGGGACATCGTGGTGGGCTGGGTGAATGAGGGCGTGAAGATATTCCGTGTCGACAACCCCCACACCAAGCCGTTGCCGTTCTGGCAGTGGTTGATCGCCGATGTGCGGGCCCAGCACCCCGAAGTGATTTTCCTCGCTGAGGCCTTCACCACTCCGGCAATGATGGCGCGTCTGGGCAAGGTCGGTTATTCCCAGAGCTACACCTATTTCACCTGGCGCAACAGCAAAGCCGAACTGGCGACCTATTTCACCGAGCTTAACGAGTCGCCCTGGCGCGAATGCTACCGGCCGAATTTTTTCGTCAACACGCCAGACATCAACCCGGCCTTTCTCCATGAGTCAGGGCGCGCCGGCTTTCTGATCCGCGCGGCGCTGGCGACCATGGGTTCGGGTCTGTGGGGCATGTATTCGGGCTTCGAGCTGTGCGAGTCGGCCCCGGTGCCGGGCAAGGAGGAATACCTCGACTCGGAGAAGTACGAAATCCGCCCGCGGGACTTCACGGCGCCGGGCAACATCATTGCCGAAATCGCCCAGCTCAACCGCATCCGGCGGCAGAACCCAGCGTTGCATACGCACTTGGGCCTGAAGGTCTACAACGCCTGGAACGACAATATTCTCTATTTCGGCAAGCGCACGCCCGACGGCAGCAATTTCATTCTGGTGGCGGTGAGTCTCGATCCACACCAGCCGCAGGAAGCCAATTTCGAACTACCGCTGTGGGAGATGGGCTTGCCGGACGACGCCCAGACCGAGGGCGAGGATTTGATGAGCGGCCATCGCTGGACCTGGTATGGCAAGTATCAGTTCATGCGCATTGACCCGGCGAACCAGCCGTTTGGGATTTGGCGGATCAGCGTGGCGTGACGCAGCGAGATTTCGAGTGAGGGACGCTGTGTGGAGGGAGCTTGCTCCCGCTCGGCTGCGAAGCAGTCGTGTTTTCGGGGGGCGCTTCGCGTCCCAGCGGGAGCAAGCTCCCTCGCCACCAAAAATCCTGCTCACATAAAAAGACCTCACAAGCCTGTATCCCCGCGGCTTTATTGAATTCATCAGGAGTTGCAAATGGCGAAGAAACCCCGGTCTGCCACCTTTATCAAAGACCCGCTCTGGTACAAGGATGCGGTGATTTATCAGGTACACGTAAAATCCTATTTCGACTCCAATAACGACGGGATCGGTGACTTTCCCGGGCTGATCGAGAAACTCGACTACATCGCCGATCTGGGCGTCAACACCATCTGGCTGCTGCCGTTCTATCCCTCGCCCAGGCGCGACGATGGTTACGATATCGCCGAATACCGTGGCGTCAGCCCCGACTACGGCACCATGGCCGATGCGCGGCGCTTCATTGCCGAAGCCCACAAGCGCAACCTGCGGGTGATCACCGAGCTGGTCATCAACCATACCTCGGACCAGCATCCCTGGTTCCAACGCGCGCGCAAGGCCAAGCCGGGTTCGAAGGCGCGGGATTTCTACGTGTGGTCCGACGACGACCACAAGTACGATGGCACGCGGATCATTTTCCTCGACACCGAAAAATCCAACTGGACCTGGGACCCGGTGGCCGGTCAGTATTTCTGGCACCGTTTCTACTCCCACCAGCCCGACCTCAATTTCGATAATCCGCAGGTCATCAAGGCCGTGCTGTCGGTGATGCGCTACTGGCTGGACATGGGCATCGACGGCCTGCGCCTGGACGCCATTCCGTACCTGATCGAGCGCGACGGCACCAACAACGAAAACCTGCCTGAGACCCACGACGTCCTCAAGCAGATCCGTGCCGAGATCGACGCCAACTACCCCGACCGCATGTTGCTGGCCGAAGCCAACCAGTGGCCGGAAGACACCCAGCTGTATTTCGGCGATGTCGATGCCCAGGGTATGAACGGTGACGAATGTCACATGGCGTTCCACTTCCCGCTGATGCCGCGCATGTACATGGCGCTGGCCCAGGAAGACCGTTTCCCCATCACCGATATCTTGCGTCAGACCCCGGAGATCCCGGCCAATTGCCAGTGGGCGATTTTTCTGCGCAACCACGATGAGCTGACCCTGGAAATGGTCACCGACAAGGAGCGCGACTACCTGTGGAACTACTACGCGGCCGACCGTCGGGCACGGATCAACCTGGGGATTCGCCGGCGCCTGGCGCCGCTGATGGAGCGCGATCGTCGCCGCGTGGAATTGCTCAACAGCCTGCTGCTGTCGATGCCTGGCACGCCGACCTTGTACTACGGCGATGAAATCGGCATGGGCGACAACATCTATCTGGGCGACCGCGATGGCGTACGCACGCCGATGCAGTGGTCCATCGACCGCAATGGCGGCTTCTCCCGGGCTGACCCGGCCAGCCTGGTGCTGCCGCCGATCATGGATCCGCAATACGGCTACCAGTCGGTCAACGTCGAGACCCAGGCCGGTGACCCGCATTCGCTGCTCAACTGGACCCGGCGAATGCTGGCGGTGCGCAAGCAGTCCAAGGCCTTCGGTCGGGGCACGCTGAAGATGCTTTCGCCGAGCAATCGCCGGATCCTGGCCTACACCCGTGAATACACCGGTGCCGATGGCAAGCACGAAATCATCCTGTGCGTGGCCAACGTGTCCCGCAGCGCCCAGGCCGCCGAGCTGGACCTGTCGGCCTACGCCGGCATGGTCCCGGTGGAGATGCTTGGCGGTAATGCCTTCCCGCCCATCGGCCAGCTGAATTTCCTGCTGACCCTGCCACCGTATGGCTTCTATTGGTTTGCCCTGGCGGCCGAAAACCAGATGCCGAGCTGGCACGTTGAACCGGCCCAGAGCCTGCCGGACTTCACCACCCTGGTGCTGAAGAAACGCCTGGAAGAGTTGCTCGAAGCACCGTCGCGCACCACCCTGGAGCAGACCATCCTGCCAAGCTGGCTGCAGAATCGTCGCTGGTTCGCCGGCAAGGACAGCGCGATCGAGAAGGTCAACATTGTCTATGGCGTGCGCTTCGGTGACCCGCAGCATCCGGTGCTGCTCAGCGAAATCGACGTCACCAGCGCTGGCCAGACCCTGCGCTATCAGCTGCCGTTCGGCCTGCTGCCTGAAGATCAGGTGGGCGCGGCGTTGCCACAGCAATTGGCATTGTCTCGCGTGCGTCGGGTTCGCCAGGTCGGTTTGATCACTGATGCGTTCAGCTTGGAACATTTCATACGGGCCGTGCTGCAAGGCATGCAGGCCGGCACGGTGCTGCCATGCACCGAAGGCGAATTGCGTTTCGAGCCCACCGAAGGCTTGACCGCGTTGAACCTGGGGGCCGAACCAGAGGTTCGCTACCTGTCCGCCGAACAGTCCAACAGTTCGGTAGTGGTCGGCGGTAGCCTGGTGCTCAAGCTGATCCGCAAAGTCGCCTCGGGCGTGCATCCGGAACTGGAAATGAGCGCCTATCTGACGGCGGCAGGCTTCAGCAATATCTCGCCGCTGCTGGGTTCGGTGATCCGTCGCGACGCCCAGGGCGAGGATGCGCTGCTGATGATTGCCCAGGGCTACCTGAGCAATCAGGGCGATGCCTGGGAATGGACCCAGAACAACCTTGAGCGCGCCTTGCGCGACGAGTTGGCCGATGCTGTTTCCGAGCAGGAGCAGCACTACAACGCCTTGGGCGAGCTGAAGGATTTCGCCGGCATGCTTGGCCAGCGCCTGGGGGAAATGCATCAGGTGCTGGCCCAGGCCAACGACGATCCGGACTTCGCTCCCCAGGCCACCAATGCCAAGGAGGCCCAGGCCATTGGCAAGGACGTGGCCGCGCAGGTGGAAAACGCCTTGCGTCTGCTCAAGCAGAACCAGGGCCAGTTGAACCCGGCGGACCAGGCCATGGTCGCACGTTTGCTGGAGCACAAGAAAACCGTCCTGGCCCACATCCAGGAGTTGGCCGGCAAGGCAGCCGGTGGTTTGCGTATCCGCGTCCACGGCGACCTGCATTTGGGGCAGGTGCTGGTGATCAAGGGCGACGCCTATTTGATCGACTTCGAAGGCGAGCCGGCGCGGCCGCTGCATGAGCGTCGAGGCAAGCACAGCCCGTACAAGGACGTCAGCGGTGTGTTGCGCTCCTTCGATTACGCGGCGGCCATGGCGATCCATTTGAACACCGTCGACAGCACCGCCGATGCCGATGCGGCGCGGCAACGGGTGGCCGATCGTTATTTAAAAGAGGCCCGCGAGGCATTTGTCCAGGCATATCGACTGGCGGCAGCTAGTCTTGCTCATGAATGGAAGGATGCTGAAGGCGAAAACGCTGCGCTGGCGTTGTTCGGCCTGGAGAAGGCGGCCTATGAAGTGGCCTATGAAGCCGAGAATCGCCCCGCCTGGCTGCCCGTGCCCTTGCACGGTCTGTACGGGTTATTGAGTGGGCTGAAACCCTTTTCCGACTTAGCCGGACCGATTTAGTGGAGAGAATCATGAGTGTCTCGAACAAAGAATCCCAGGGGCAGGCCAAAGAGTCATTGCTGCCGGCGCCCCATGACATCGACGCGCTGGTGCGCGCCGAACATCACGATCCGTTTTCTATCCTCGGCCCCCACGATGATGGGGCCGGCGGGCAGTTCATCCGCGCATACCTGCCCGGTGCCTTGAGTGTGCATGTGCTCGCCCGCGATGGCGGTGAAGAGCTGGGTGAACTGCAAGCCACCCAAACCCCGGGCCTGTTCGTCGGCCATTTCGACCGTGCCCAGGCGTATCTGTTGCGCACCCGTTGGGCCGGCGGTGAGCAAGTAGCGGAGGACCCGTACAGTTTCGGGCCACTGCTGGGGGAAATGGACCTTTATCTGTTCGGCGAGGGTAATCACCGCGACCTCAGTTCCTGCCTTGGTGCGCAACTGACCACCGTCGATGGTATCGACGGCGTGCGCTTCGCCGTGTGGGCGCCGAATGCCCGACGCGTCTCAGTGGTTGGCGATTTCAACGTCTGGGACGGGCGCCGGCATCCGATGCGCATCCGCTATCCGTCCGGCGTTTGGGAGCTGTTCATTCCGCGGCTTGGCGCGGGTGAAGGCTACAAATATGAAATCCTCGGTGCCCACGGCATCTTGCCGCTCAAGGCCGACCCGGTGGCCCTGGCCACGCAAATGCCGCCAGACACGGCGTCGAAAGTCGCCTCGCCCTTGAAGATCGAGTGGCAGGACGATGAGTGGATGCAGCAGCGTCGCGAGCGCCAGCTCCCTGGCGCGCCGCTGTCGATCTACGAATTGCACGCCGGCTCCTGGCAGTGCGAAATCGACGAGGCGGGGGAGGTGGCCCGGCAGTACAACTGGCATGAAATGGCCGAGCGGCTGATTCCCTATGTCAGGGATCTGGGTTTCACTCACATCGAACTGATGCCGATCATGGAACACCCGTTCGGCGGTTCCTGGGGCTATCAGCCGTTGTCGCAGTTCGCCCCGACGGCGCGTTTCGGCTCTCCCGACGACTTTGCCGCGTTCGTCAACGCCTGTCACCAGGCCAACATTGGCGTGATCCTCGACTGGGTGCCGGCGCATTTCCCCACCGACGCCCACGGCCTGGCGCAGTTCGACGGCACCGCGCTGTACGAATACGGCAATCCGCTGGAAGGGTTTCACCAGGACTGGGACACACTGATCTACAACCTGGGACGTACCGAAGTTCACGGCTTCATGTTGGCTTCGGCGCTGCACTGGTTGAAGCATTTCCATATCGACGGCCTGCGTGTGGATGCCGTGGCTTCGATGTTGTACCGCGACTATTCGCGCAAGGCGGGCGAGTGGGTGCCCAATCGCCACGGCGGGCGCGAGAACCTGGAAGCCATCGATTTCCTGCGACACCTCAACGACGTGGTGGCGCTGGAGACCCCTGGCGCGTTGGTCATTGCCGAAGAGTCCACGGCCTGGCCGGGCGTCAGCCAGAGCACGCAACAAGGCGGCCTGGGCTTCGCCTATAAATGGAACATGGGCTGGATGCATGATTCGCTGCACTACATCCAGCAGGACCCGGTGTACCGCGCCCACCACCACAATGAATTGAGTTTTGGCCTGATGTACGCCTGGTCCGAGCGGTTTGTCCTGCCGATTTCCCATGACGAGGTGGTTCACGGCAAACGCTCGCTGATCGACAAGATGCCGGGTGATCGCTGGCAGAAATTCGCCAACCTGCGGGCTTACCTCAGCTTCATGTGGGGGCATCCGGGCAAGAAGCTGCTGTTCATGGGCTGCGAGTTCGGCCAGTGGCGCGAGTGGAACCACGATCAGCAACTGGATTGGTACCTGCTGCAATACCCTGAGCACCGTGGGGTACAGCGATTGGTGAGCGACCTGAACCGGCTCTATCGCGAAGAGCCGGCGCTGCATGATCAGGACGACGCGCCCCAGGGCTTCCAGTGGCTGATTGGCGATGATGCGGTCAACAGCGTCTATGCCTGGCTGCGCTGGAGCAAGGAAGGCCGGCCGGTGCTGGTGGTGGCCAACTTCACTCCGGTGCCGCGTGAGGCGTACCGGGTTGGCGTGCCGTTCGCCGGACGTTGGGTGGAACTGCTCAATAGCGATGCCGACACCTACGCCGGTTCCAACTACGGCAATGGCGGCGGTGCCTCCACCGAAGAAGTCCCCAGCCATGGGCAGAACCTGTCGCTGGAACTCAATCTGCCGCCGTTGGCGGTGTTGATCCTGCGACCGGAGGGCTAGCTCACGCCGCCCCTTGTGGGAGCAGGCTCGCTCCCACAAGGGGTCGTGGGTGACTTCAAGCTCAAGGACGTGATCGACCAAATGTGGGAGCGAGCTTGCTCGCGATAGCGGGGCACCAGTCGATATCGATGTGACTGGTCCACCGCAATCGCGAGCAAGCTCGCTCCCACAGGTTTTTGCAATTGTCAGCGCACCAGGCACGGCCGCTTGTTGTTGAACGTCCAGCCCGGAATCAGGTACTGCATCGCCACCGCATCGTCCCGCGCCCCTAGCCCCATGCCTTTGTACAGCTCATGGGCCTTGGCCAGTTGATCCGTGTCCAGCTCAATCCCCAGCCCCGGTTTTTTCGGCACCTGCACGCAACCGCCCTGGATCTGCAAGGGTGCCTTGGTCAACCGCTGGCCGTCCTGCCAGATCCAGTGAGTGTCGATGGCCGTGATGTCGCCGGGTGCGGCGGCGGCCACGTGGGTGAACATCGCCAGGGAAATGTCGAAGTGGTTGTTGGAATGCGAACCCCAGGTCAGGCCCCATTCATTGCACATCTGCGCCACCCGCACCGAACCCTGCATGGTCCAGAAATGCGGATCGGCCAAGGGGATGTCCACTGACTGCAAAGTGATGGCGTGGCCCATCTCGCGCCAGTCGGTGGCGATCATGTTGGTGGCAGTCTTGAGGCCGGTGGCGCGGCGGAACTCGGCCATGACCTCGCGACCGGAATAGCCGTTCTCGGCGCCGCAAGGGTCTTCGGCATAAGCCAACACCTTGTGCTGGTCGCGGCACAAGCGGACCGCTTCCTTGAGAGACCATGCGCCGTTCGGGTCCAGGGTGATGCGCGCCTGGGGAAAGCGCTCGGCCAGTGCGGTGACCGCCTCGATCTCCGCATCGCCCTGGAGCACGCCGCCCTTGAGCTTGAAGTCCTGGAAGCCGTAGCGCGAATGGGCGGCTTCGGCCAGGCGCACCACGGCGTCGGCGTCCAGGGCCTTTTCGTGGCGGATGCGGAACCAGTCGTTGTCGGCGTCCGGCTCGCTGCGGTAGGCCAGGTCGGTCTGCTGGCGATCACCGACATAAAACAGATAACCGAGCATCTTCACTTCATCGCGCTGCTGACCTTCGCCGAGCAGGGCCGCGACTGGTACATCCAGGTGTTGGCCAAGCAGGTCCAGCAACGCCGCTTCCAGGCCGGTCACCGCGTGGATGGTGATGCGCAGGTCGAAGGTCTGCAGGCCACGGCCGCCGGCATCGCGGTCAGCGAACGCCTGGCGTACCGTGTTGAGGATTTTCTGGTACGTGCCGATGGGGCTGCCGACCACCAGCGAGCGGGCGTCTTCCAGGGTCTGGCGAATGCGCTCGCCACCGGGGACTTCGCCCACGCCGGTGTGCCCGGCGTTGTCCTTGAGGATAACGATGTTGCGGGTGAAGAACGGGCCGTGGGCGCCGCTGAGGTTCAGCAGCATGCCGTCATGGCCGGCCACGGGCACGATCTGCATGCTGGTGATGATCGGGGCTTTGCTGGTTTCTGAGAGGCTCATCTGTACTTATCCTTGAACAATCGAATGATCAGACGTGGCTGGCGGCCGGATCGGCTGAGGTTGTCACGGTTTTGGGCTTGGGCGTATTGCGCGCGGCAAACACAATGATCGCGGCAATGATCGAGGTGGCCGCCAGGCCATAGAGGCCACCCTGGATCGAGCCGGTGTGCTCTTCCAGCAGGCCGAAGGTGGTGGGGGCGACGAAGCCACCAAGGTTGCCCACCGAGTTGATCAACGCAATCACCCCAGCGGCGATCCGCGCGTCCAGGTAGGCCTGGGGGATCGGCCAGAACAGCGACGACGCCGACTTGAAGCCCAGGGCCGCGAAACAGATGGCGACGAAGGCGAAGATCGGCCCGCCGGTGGTGGACATGAACATCCCGGCCGCAGCGATCAACAGGGCAGTGGCCACCCAGGCCTGTTGGAATTTCCATTTGGCCGACAGCGAGGCGAAGGCGTACATGCCGACAATCGACAGCAGCCAGGGGATCGAGTTGAACAGCCCGACTTGGATATCGCTGAGCTCGCCCATCTTCTTGATGATGCTCGGCAGCCAGAACGTGGCGGCGTAGATCGTCAGCTGGATGAAGAAATAGATCAGGCAAAACAGGATGATCTGGCGATCCTTGAGCAACTGACCAATGGACAGCTTTACCGGTGTGGCGGCTTCACGGGCCCGCTGTTCATCGTCAATGGTCTTGACCAGCGCGTCCTGTTCCTCACGGCTCAGCCATTTGGCGTCGTGGGGCTTGGAGTCCAGCCAGAACCAGACGAAGACGCACAGGCAGACGGAGAACATCCCTTCGATGAAGTACATCCACTGCCAGCCGTGCATGCCCAGGCCGTTGATTTGCAGCAGCAACCCCGACAGCGGTCCGGAGATCAACGACGCAATGGCCGAGCCACTGAGGAAAATGGCGATGGCTTTGCCGCGTTCAACCCCCGGTAACCAGCGGGTGAAGTAATAAATCACCCCTGGGAAGAACCCGGCTTCGGCCACCCCCAGCAGGAAGCGCAGGATGTAGAAGTGGGTTTCGTTCTGGATGAACGCCATGCCGGCTGCAACCAGGCCCCAGGTGAGCATGATGCGGGTGAGCCAGATACGTGCACCGATTTTCTGCAGCAGGATGTTGGAGGGGACTTCGAACAACGCGTAGCCGATGAAGAACAGGCCGGCACCCAGGCCGTACGCGGCTGCGCCGATGCCCAGGTCGTGCTCCATATGGGCGCGCACGAAGCCGATGTTCACGCGGTCGATGTAGTTGACGATAAACATGATGACGAACAGCGGCAGGATGTGGCGCTTGACCTTGGATATGGCCGACAGCAGCACGGGATCCGCGCCGGCATTCGCCTTGAGGCTGGATGTGTTCACTGGTTTTTCTCCCACTCGTTATTTTTATGCGGGGCATCGTGCAGGTGCCGATGTTGATAGACATCATACAACTTGATTTTTTTGAGTGACAAGACTTTTTTGAGCGCGATTGGATGGGCGGTTAGGCTTTATTGCACTGTGTTTATGGGGTGGTGTGGGTATATGTGAGGACGCGGAGGGAAAGTGGTGCGGCAGGTAGCGAGTCTGTCATGGCGTTGATATTCGAGATAAATCGCCAAAAGCGGTGTGTTGTCATACAAGTTGAGTGTTCAGTAATGCTCACTCTCAAGCCTGCTGATGGTAGGATCGATCAGCCTGTTTTCGAGGAGCCCTGGCGATGCAAGACACCGAAGCGCCGCTGCGCAAACGTACCCATAACCTGGCCCATGACTTGGTGGCGAAGCTGAGCCAGAGCATCTTGCTGGGGCAGTTGAAACCTGGGGAAAAGCTGCCATCGGAAGGTGCCATTGTGCGTGAGCATGGCGTCAGTCGGACGGTGGTGCGCGAGGCGATTTCCAAGTTGCAGGCGTCTGGACTGGTGGAGACCCGTCACGGCATCGGCACCTTTGTGCTGGAGCAAACCGGCGAGCCGGGGTTACGGCTCAATGTCGATACCGCGGCGGGGGTGCGGGGCATCCTGGAACTGCGCCTGGGCCTGGAAACCCAGGCGGCTGCGTTGGCGGCTCAGCGCCGTAGTGAGCGTCATTTGCAGCAGATGCGTCAGGCGCTGGATGACTATCAGCACTCATACAGCAATAACGACAGCTGCGTCGAAGCCGACCGGCGTTTCCATCTGCTCATCGCCGAAGCCACGGACAACACCTGTTTTGTCGAAATCATGCAGCACCTGGGCAGTGCGATGATCCCCAGGACCCGGGTGAACGTGGCCGAACGCGGCCAGGCGGACCTCGGGAAACTGGCGCAACTGGCCAATCTGGAGCATGAGGCGATCTTCAACGCCATCAAGCGCCAAGACCCGGACGCCGCCCGCGCCGCCATGTGGCTGCACCTGACCAACAGCCGCGACCGGTTTGGCGCGGGGGCCTGAGGGCTCATCGTCGCCTGACCTGTCGCTATCGCGAGCAGGCTCGCTCCCACAATGGATCGATGGTGTTCTCCGATTTTGTACCCAACCCAGTCCCCTGTGGGAGCGAGCTTGATCTGTGGTGGACGCCGCATCTGTGAACACCCCCATCCCCTGTGGGAGCGAGCTTGCTCGCGATGGCGGCGTCACATTCAACATCGATGCAAGCTGACCCACCGCCTTCGCGAGCAAGCTCGCTCCCACACTTGATCTGTGGTGGACGCCGCATCTGTGAACACCCCCATCCCCTGTGGGAGCGAGCTTGCTCGCGATGGCGGCGTCACATTCAACATCGATGCAAGCTGACCCACCGCCTTCGCGAGCAAGCTCGCTCCCACACTTGATCTGTGGTGGACGCCGCATCTGTGAACACCCCCATCCCCTGTGGGAGCGAGCTTGCTCGCGATGGCGGCGTCACATTCAACATCGATGCAAGCTGACCCACCGCCTTCGCGAGCAGGCTCGCTCCCACACTTGATCTGTGGTGGACGCCGCATCTGTGAACACCCCCATCCCCTGTGGGAGCGAGCTTGCTCGCGATGGCGGCGTCACATTCAACATCGATGCAAGCTGACCCACCGCCTTCGCGAGCAAGCTCGCTCCCAGACTTGATCTGTGGTGGACGCCGCATCTGTGAACACCCCCATCCCCTGTGGGAGCGAGCTTGCTCGCGATGGCGGCGTCACATTCAACATCGATGCAAGCTGACCCACCGCCTTCGCGAGCAAGCTCGCTCCCACACTTGATCTGTGGTGGACGCCGCATCTGTGAACACCCCCATCCCCTGTGGGAGCGAGCCTGCGCGCGATGACGGCGTTACATTCAACATCGATGCAAGCTGACCCACCGCCTTCGCGAGCAGGCTCGCTCCCACACTTGATCTGTGGTGGACGCCGCATCTGTGAACACCCCCATCCCCTGTGGGAGCGAGCCTGCTCGCGATGGCGGCGTCACATTCAACATCGATGCAAGCTGACCCACCGCCTTCGCGAGCAAGCTCGCTCCCACACGTGATCTGTGGTGGACGCCGCATCTGTGAACACCCCCATCCCCTGTGGGAGCGAGCTTGCTCGCGATGAGGCCGGCAGGCCATGCTCAAAACCGGCAGGCAAAAAAAACCGGCGCAACCCAGGTTGCGCCGGTGGTGTTGCCAGTGGCTGCGCGGATATTCGTGGGTCCGCACAAGCACTGTTGAACCCTTTGCCGGTTAAGCTCGTTCCAGCGCCAAGGCCACGCCCTGACCGCCGCCGATGCACAGCGTTGCGAGGCCTTTCTTGGCGTCGCGCTTGATCATTTCATGCAGCAGCGACACCAATACCCGGCAACCTGAAGCACCGATGGGGTGACCCAGGGCGATGGCGCCGCCATTGACGTTGACCTTGTCCATGTCCCATTTCAACTCCCTCGCCACGGCCAGTGACTGGGCGGCGAAGGCTTCGTTGGCTTCGATCAGGTCCAGTTGCTCCAGCGACCAACCGGCCTTGTCCAGGCAGCGGCGGGTGGCCGAGACCGGGCCAATGCCCATGATGGCCGGGTCGACGCCAGCGTTGGCGTAGGCACTGATTTTCGCCAGTACCGGCAAGCCCAGCGCCTTGGCTTTCTCCGCGCTCATCAGCACGACCGCCGCAGCGCCGTCATTGAGCGACGAAGCATTGCCGGCGGTGACGCTGCCGTCCTTCTTGAAGGCGGGCTTGAGCTTGCCCAGGGATTCGGCGGTGGTGCCGGCCCGCGGCTGTTCATCGGTGGCGAATGCCACGGGATCACCCTTGCGCTGCGGAATCAGGATCGGCGTGATCTCATCGGCAAACCGACCGCCTTCGATGGCGGCCACGGCTTTCTGCTGGGACGCGGCGGCAAAGGCGTCCTGCTCTTCGCGGCTGATGCCGTACTTGTCCACCAGGTTCTCGGCAGTGATGCCCATGTGGTAGTCGTTGAAGGCATCCCACAGGCCATCGGTGATCATGCTGTCGATCATCTTCGCATGGCCCATGCGCAGGCCGGTGCGGGCGGCCGGCAATACGTACGGGGCCAGGCTCATGTTCTCCATGCCGCCGGCGATGATGACCTCGGCATCGCCACAGCGAATCGCCTGGGCGCCCAGGTGCAAGGCCTTGAGCCCCGAACCACAGACCTTGTTCAGGGTCAGTGCCGGCACCGCGTGGGGCAGGCCGGCGAGGATCGACGCCTGACGGGCCGGGTTTTGCCCGGAGCCCGCGGTCAGCACCTGGCCGAGGATCACTTCATCGACCTGCTCGCCGGACAGGCCGGTCTGTTCCAGCAGGCGACGAATCACCGCTGCACCGAGTTCCGGTGCGGGAATGGAGGCCAGCGAACCCTGGAAACTGCCAATGGCAGTACGGGTGGCGGCGACAATCACGACTTCTTGCATCGAATCTCTCCTCACTGGGCAGCGAACTGCATTTCAGGCACATGGTCCGGCACGATAAGTTTGCCGGCGGTCTTGGCGACGATTTCCTCGACGCTGACGCCCGGGGCCCGTTCTTTCAGGATGAAGGCGCCGTCCTGGATTTCCAGATAGGCCAGGTCGGTCAGTACCCGCTTGATGCAGCCGGCGCCGGTCAGCGGCAGGCTGCAACGCGGCAGCAGCTTCGACTCGCCGTCCTTGGATGCGTGGGTCATGGTGACGATGATGTTTTCGGCACCGGCCACCAGGTCCATTGCACCGCCCATGCCCTTGACCAGCTTGCCAGGGATCATCCATGAAGCAATGTTGCCTTCGACGTCCACCTCGAACGCGCCGAGCACGGTCAGGTCGATGTGCCCGCCACGGATCATGGCAAACGATTCGGCCGAGGAGAAGATCGAGGCTCCGATGCGCGCGGTGACGGTCTGCTTGCCGGCGTTGATCATGTCGGCATCGACCTCGGCTTCGGTGGGGAACGCGCCCATGCCGAGCAGGCCGTTTTCCGACTGCAGCATGACTTCCATGCCTTCGGGGATGTAGTTGGCGACCAGGGTCGGAATGCCGATGCCCAGGTTCACGTAGTAGCCGTCCTGCATTTCGCGGGCGACGCGTTGAGCCATTTGTTCGCGGGAAAGTGCCATGTTGTTATTCCTTCATTCGGGCCGGAGGCAGGGGATCACTTACGCACGGTGCGCTGTTCGATGCGCTTCTCGAACGTGCCGCAAATGACCCGGTCGACGTAGATGCCAGGGGTGTGGATCTGTGTCGGGTCCAGCTCGCCGGGTTCGACGATTTCTTCGACTTCCACCACGGTGATCTTGCCGGCCGTGGCGGCCAGCGGGTTGAAGTTCTGGGCGGTGTGGCGATAGATCACGTTGCCGAAATGGTCGGCTTTCCAGCCTTTGACGATGGCGAAATCGCCGGTGATGGATTCTTCCATCAGGTACTGGCGGCCATGGAATTCACGCACTTCCTTGCCTTCGGCCACTGGCGTGCCGACGCCGGTGGCGGTGAAGAAGGCCGGGATGCCGGCGCCACCGGCGCGCATTTTTTCGGCGAGGGTGCCTTGGGGGGTGAGTACGACTTCGATTTCGCCACTTAGCAGTTGCTTCTCGAAGAGGGCGTTTTCGCCCACGTAGGAGGCCACCACCTTGCGGATCTGCCGGTCTTCGAGCAGCACGCCGAGGCCGAAACCGTCGACGCCGCAGTTGTTGGAGACCACGGTGAGATCGCGAATACCCTTGCGCTTGATCTCGGCGATCAGGTTTTCCGGAATGCCGCAGAGGCCGAAACCACCGGCGATGACGGTCATGCCGTCCTTCAAGCCTTCCAGCGCTTCTTCATAAGAACTCACGCGTTTGTCGAAACCTGCCATAGACACCTCTTTTATTCTTGATGGGGTCGCAATGAGATGCAGTGTTGCGCCAACTCATATATTTGTTAAGTTGATTTTTAGATTGGATTGATTGATAAAACTCAATAGTTATCCCTTCGACGCAACCGGACACAGAACGCCCATGACCCTTAAGCAAGTACGCGCCTTCCTCGCCGTGGCCCAGAGCCTGAGCTTCGCCGTGGCTTGCGAGCGATTGCACCTGTCCCAGTCGGCCCTGAGCCTGACCATCAAGGCTTTGGAAGAAGGCCTGGGTGGACGCTTGTTCAGTCGCAATACCCGCAACGTTGCGCTGACACCTGAAGGTGAGTCCTTGTTGCCACTGGCCCGGCGGTTGGTTGCCGACTGGGACAACGCCGAGGATGAAATGCGCCAGCGCTTCACTTTGCAGCGCGGGCGTGTGACGTTGGCGGCGATGCCGTCATTTGCCGGCAACCTGCTGCCGCCGATCCTCAAGACCTTCCGCGCCCGCTATCCGAATGTCAACGTCACGGTCAACGACGTGATCAACGAACAGGTGCTGGAAATGGTGCGTGACCGACATGTCGAATTGGGTGTGGCATTCGAGCCGATGCAGGGTTCGTCCCTGACCTTCACCCCTTTGTATCTGGATCGCTTTGTTGCGGTGGTGCCGCTGGATTCACCGCTGGCCCAGTTGCGTGACATCCACTGGCAGACCTTGCTGGAACAGCCGTTTATTACCTTGCAACGGCCATCCACCGTGCGTGTGATGCTTGAAGAGCATTTGCAGGCCCGGGGCATGAAGCTGCCCGTGGAGTTCGAGAGCCATCAGCTGGCGACCGTCGGACGGATGGTCGCCAGCGGCTTGGGGGTGAGTGCAGTGCCAGCCCTGTGTGTGGGGCAGATGCATGAATTGGGCGCCCGTTGCATCACCCTGAGCGATCCGGTGATCGAACGGGCCATCGGTGTACTGACCAAGCCGGGGCATGAACTGTCGGCGGCGGCGCAGGCGTTGTTCGATACGCTCAAGGAGCAGGACTTGGCCGCGCGTTAACCACCAATCCCCCTGCGGAAGCGGGCTTGCTCGCGATAGCGTCGGATCAGCAGCGTTGATATTGACTGACACACCGCCATCGCGAGCAAGCTCGCTCCCACAGGGAGGTGAGTGGTGTGACTAGAACGGGCGCTGTGTCAGCAATGGCAACAGCTGTTCACAAGGCGCTTCGAGCTTCAAATCCAGTAACTCATCAGCCCGGGTCTTGCCCCGGTTGATCGCCAGCAGCGGCTTGCCCTGGTCCTTGATCGCCCGGCACAAGCGAAACGCCGACCAGGCCATCAGCGACGAGCCCACCACCAGCAGGCCGTCCGCTTCCTCGACGACCCGGGTGGCGCGCGCGGCGGTGGCGGCGGCGACGTTTTCGCCGAAAAAAACCACGTCGGGCTTCAGCCGCTCATTGTTGCAATGAGGGCATCGAGGCACCTGGAAGCGCGCCTCGAACGCCGGGTCCAACAGGGTGTCGCCGTCGGGCGCCTGCACTGCATCGACTCCGGCCAGGTAGGGATTCTGCGCTTCCATCAATAACTGGATCTGCTGCCGTTCGCTGCGCTGCTCACAATCCAGGCAGAGCACGCGGTGCAGGCTGCCATGGAGTTCGATCACGTCCTGGCTGCCGGCCTGGTCGTGCAATGTGTCGACGTTCTGGGTGATCAGGCCGCTGATGCGCTGTTCGGCCTGCAGCGTCGCCAAGGCCTCGTGGGCTGCATTCGGCCGCGCCTGTCGCACCCGTGGCCAGCCCAGCATGGCCCGCGCCCAATAGCGTCGCCGCGCCTCGGGTTTGGCGAGGAACTCCTGGTACATCATGGGTTGTCGACCGCGGCGCACACCGTCGCTGTCGCGGTAGTCGGGGATGCCCGATGGCGTGCTGATGCCGGCACCGGTGAGGACCAGGAAATGGCGCCCGGCCATGTATTCCACCAACTGATCGATCGGTTCACGGTGAAGATCGTCGGGCATGTGGGTGTCTCCGCTGGCCTGGAACCGTTGAGATTAGCACTGCGGTTGTGCAGGGAAAACGCGCTAACGCCTTTCGTCGCCCTGCGCGGTGGTTTCTTCAAACTTTCCCCGCTCCGGCGACATCCACTTCTATGTGCGGTACTTCATAACCGTCGCGCTGCGATGCAGTGGCGACCACGGCTAAGGAGAAGGGAATGGCAACGCCAAAAGAGAACCTGCTGGACTGGCTCAACGATGCCCATGCCATGGAGCAGCAAGCGGAAAAAATGCTCAAGGCCCAGGCTGAACGTCTGGAGCATTATCCAGCGCTCAAGGCGCGGATCGAGGAGCACTTGCAGGAAACCCTCGGCCAGCAAAAGTTGGTGGAACAATGCATACAGCGTCTGGGTGGGAGTACCTCGACGCTCAAAGACCTGGCCGCCAAGCTCATGGCCTTCGGCCAGGCGGTCGGCGGCATGACGATGAGCGATGAAGTGGTCAAGGGCGCCATGAGTGGCTATGTGTTCGAGAATCTGGAAATCGCCTCCTACACCGTGCTGATCGAGGCAGCGAAAGTAGCCGGCGATGTGGAGACACAACGAGCCTGCGAACAGATCCTGCCGCAGGAAATCGCCATGGCCGAGTGGTTGCGCGAGCACCTGCCGCAGATCACCCAAGCGTTCCTCGAACGTTCGGCCAGTCCGCATACCGAGGCTAAGCGCTGAGTGTGAAAGAGCGTTCGCACGCTTGTTTGCGGACGCTTGTGGCGCTGCCGAAAAAAGGAGAAGTATGAAGCGAACCACCGGTGAAGTACGAGCCATCAATCGACAGAGTTCGATGGTGGGCGTGTATGTGGACCAAGAGGATGGGCATACCGTGCTTGAGCTGAGTTCGGCCAATGACATCGATATTGGCGACGTCATCGCGTGGGACAGCGGCACCGCCTTGGGCACCCAGTCCTATCGCAACTTGACCAAGGGCTGGACCGCTGACGTGTATGTAGCGAACCACGGCGTGGCGGCGGCAAATCTGGAGGTTCAGTTGCTGGCGGGGTCTTCTTGAACGCACCGTCGATCCATTCAGGAGAAGGACATGAGCGAATTGAAGTGTGGCTGTCCCGAGTGTCATTGTGATGTAGATCCACAGCAGGTCTTCAATCACGACGGCGAGGCTTACTGCAGCCAGGCGTGTGCCGAGCAGCACCCCAACGGTGAGCCCTGTCCGGCACCAGGCTGCCATTGCGAGCGCAGTGGCAAAGTTGGTGAGCGCGATATCACCAACAGTCAACTGGATGATGCACTGGAGGAAACCTTTCCGGCGAGTGATCCGATTTCTCCTTGAGCATTGCGGCATTTTCTCTATCCGGGTCTCGGCGACAGGGCATCCGGACACCGCAAGCCGGTCAGTGTGGTGGTGCAGGACAACACCGGCAGCCCGCGCGTTTTGGCTTCCTGGGACGGCGCGGGGCCAGGGTGACGAGACCGGTGCAATAGGGTGCTGGCGGCGCCCGGCCTTTGGCGGACAGCGTGGAAAGACACGCACTGTTTTATTCGATTGCTTGCGCGCGCGTTATCGCAAGCGAAGCGGGACCGATAAATACGGAGTTTAAAATAATTTATTGCGTGCCAGTTACTGGATAGGCCGTGGTAATGGACGCGTGTTATTTAAAGTGTCTGAAAAAGTTTGACCGTTCGTCGCGCTTTGGCGGTTTTCGTTAAAACCTTATCCGCTGCAGCTTCTCCCAATAAGACGAACCAGCGAGGTTCGTTAATTTTAACTAACGAGGTGAATGAAATGGCTAACACAGGAAATAACAATCCTGGCAATTTCGCTAACGATCGTGAGAAGGCATCGGAAGCCGGAAAAAAAGGCGGCCAAGCGTCGGGTGGTAACTTCGCCAATAATCCAGAACGTGCATCCGAGGCCGGCCGTAAGGGTGGGCAAGCATCGGGCGGTAATTTCGCCAATGACCCCGGGCGTGCCGCAGAGGCTGGCCGCAAAGGCGGGCAAGCTTCGGGGGGCAATTTTGCCAAGGATCCGGAGCGCGCCTCCGAAGCCGGTCGCAAAGGGGGGCAAGCGTCCGGTGGCAACGTTGCCAACGACCGTGAGCAAGCTTCTGAGGCCACTCGCAAAGGCAGTGGAAACAGTCAGGGTGGCGGACGTAATTCATAATGTCCGGCTCGGCAGGCCCTGTGCCATTCGCATGGGGCCTGCCCCGACCTGATATAAATTACTTAATGCGCCACTCTTGTTTTTACGCTCAATAGTTTGCTTAGTTGTTAAATCGCACAGTGGTCAGTGTTTGATGAGGATTGCCGTGCCGCTCGTCTGTTGTATAGAAGATAGATTTTAATCCTTTAGCTTTTTCAGAAGTTATGGGCCTGCCGTCGGCAGTGTCCCCATTGGCTTGTGTCCTGATCGAGAGGTTTAATATGTTCCTGCATAACAAAAGATTGCAGTACACCGTACGTGTTGCTGAACCTAATCCTGGACTCGCCAACCTGCTGCTTGAGCAGTTTGGTGGTGCCCAGGGTGAATTGGCGGCGGCATCGCGTTACTTCACACAGGCGCTGTCCGAGGACGATCCAGGTCGCAAGGACTTGCTGATGGACATTGCCACCGAAGAGCTCAGTCATCTGGAGGTGATCGGTTCGATCATCGTGATGCTGAACAAGGGCGCCAAGGGCAAGATGGCCGAAGGCGTGGAGAAAGAGGGGCAGTTGTACCGGGACATCAACGGTGCCGGTAATGACTCGCACATCACCAGCCTCTTGTATGGCGCCGGCTCGCCGCTGACCAACTCCGCCGGTGTGCCCTGGACTGCCGCTTATGTCGACACCATCGGCGAACCAACGGCGGACATGCGCTCAAACATTGCTGCTGAGGCTCGGGCGAAAATCATCTATGAACGGTTGATGAACCTTACCGATGATCCCGGGGTAAAAGAAGCGCTGGGCTTTTTGATGACACGTGAAATCGCGCACCAGTTGTCGTTCGAAAAAGCCTTGCACTCGATCCAGCCCAATTTCCCTCAAGGCAAATTGCCGGGCATGCCGGAATTCAGTCATGTGTATTTCAACATGTCCCAGGGCGAACCTAGCGTGCGCGGTCCGTGGAACCAGGGTGACGACTGGGAGTTCGTGGAAAACCCAACGCCAGCGGTGGATGGTGGCGATGGACTGGCCAGCGTTCAGTTGAGTAAAAAAGACGAAGCGCTGTTGATGGACATGAAGGCGCGGACGATGTCTAACCCCGAAAGCGACCCCACCACAGGCGCCGACTTGGGTTCAGGGATGCAAGGTGACAAACTGTAGGAAACCGGCGAGGGGGCTCGGCTCCCTCGCCTGAGGATTCTGTTCGATCGTTCAACCAGTAAGGACTCTCAATGGACCAGCCCACCTCCCGGATCCGATCGCCCTGGCGTACCTGGCTGGATCCTGTGCAAAACAATCTAGTGCTAGGGGTGAGCTTCTGGCTGGGGTTGGCGGTGATTGCCGCGTTGTTGCTCTACAGCGGCTACAACGCTCTGGTGGGCGCTGACCGGCAAAACCTGGGTTATGCGGTGCTGGGCGGCACGTCCGGCTTCGCCGCCACCGCGCTGGGTGCCGTGATGGCAGTGGTGTTGCGGGACATCTCGTCCCGTACCCAGGACATCATGCTGGGGTTCGCCGCGGGCATGATGCTCGCTGCCAGTTCCTTCTCACTGATTTTGCCGGGGATCGAAGCGGCACAGGTCATTTGTGGCAATCAGTTGCTTGCTGCGTTTGTCGTCGTGGTGGGACTGGGTCTGGGTGTCGCCTTGATGATCGGCCTCGACCGTTTCGTCCCCCACGAACACGAGTTGAGTGGCCGGCGCGGTCCGCAAGTCGAACGCATCAATCGTGTCTGGTTGTTCGTACTCGCCATCACCTTGCATAACTTGCCAGAGGGTATGGCCATCGGCGTCAGTTTTGCCGACGGCGATTTCAAGGTCGGCCTGCCCCTGACCACCGCCATTGCCATTCAGGACATTCCCGAAGGCCTCGCCATTGCCATGGCGCTGCGGGTCACCGGCATCAGCACCTTGCGTGCCGCGCTGATTGCCGTGGGTTCTGGGCTGATGGAACCGCTGGGGTCGGTGATCGGCCTGGGCATGTCTTCGGGTGTGGCCGTGGCCTATCCCATCAGCCTGGGCCTGGCAGCCGGGGCGATGATCTTCGTGGTGTCCCACGAAGTGATTCCCGAAACCCACCGCAACGGCCATGAAACACCGGCTACCTTGGGGTTGATGATGGGGTTTGCGGTGATGATGTTTCTCGACACGGCGTTGGGGTGAGGGCCCGCTGAAACCGAGCGCGTGGTTTCAGCCGGTTTTGCCGGTACCGTCGTAAAACATGAACCAGGCTCCTGCCAGTGTCGCCAGCCAGGCCAGCACAATCAATGCCGCCGCTATCTTGTTCACCGGGCGCTGGCCATCGTTCTCCTGCCATTGCCGGGCCTTGGCTTCACATTCTGCCAGCACTGCAGACGGCATCAGGCGAATAGCCAACCAAATCCCCGCGGGCAGCAAAATCACATCATCCAGATAGCCCAGCACCGGAATGAAATCCGGGATCAGGTCAATGGGGCTCAGGGCATACGCCACCACGATAATGGCGATCCCTTTGGGTAACCAGGGCGTCTGCGGATGGCGATAGCAGAACCACAGCGTCATGGTCTGGCGTTTCAGGGTCCTGGCCCATTGGCGAAGACGTTCGAGGAGTGCGGTCATCAAAACCTGCAAGGGGTTGGGATAGGCAAGGGTAACCGCAAACTGCGAAGACAATGTACCTCGCATGTGGCGATGGGATTCTTCAGAAACGTCGCACGGAAAACCGCAAGCCATTCTGGCGCGGTGCAGGCCGAGCACGCGTTGTTCGTAAGGTATCTGAGCGACGCAGATCCTTGTGGGGGGCGAGCTTGCTCGCTCCCACATGAGTTTTGTGTGTTTGCTCTAAGCCCCTGTTTCTCGCGGCCTATACTCAACCTCGTGGGTGACTTGAACCCGGGGTGGCGCGATCGTGCTGCGTTCGCTGATGTTGGCCGTTTTGCTCGTTCTGGCGGGGTGCGCCACGTCACAGCGCGGTCAACAGGCCGCCACGGTGGTGATTTCCCAGGACACTTGGCGGCAGGTTGACCAGCAGATCATCGCGGCGTCGAAAAGCGCCCTCGAACAGGCCGGACTCTATGCCCGCGGGTCGATGGAGCATTGGCGGGCGCTGGTGTACGAACGCACCGAGGCCCAATTCATTCCCTGGTTCAGCAGCTACTGGACCCAGGAGTGGTTGGCGATGAAGGTCAGCTGGTATTCCGCCAGTGCCAAGGGCGATGAGGACTCCTCGGCCAAGCGCCTGGCGGTTTACCTGCAAGAACAGTATCGCGAGCAGGTGTTGGAGCCGGTGGCGGTGGAGATCGATCCCGAGGCGATCAGGGCCAGTGCGACGAGTTATTACCTGCGGCTGCTCAGTCAGCAGGTCGAGGTGATCGCCCAGCGCCATCAAATCCCGACCGAGTTGATGAACCGGCGCTTGTACGGCATTCCTGCCATCACCCTGGGGCCGCCGGCGGCGCGCAACGCTTCGTTGTATGAGATGGTCCATACCGAACCGCTGAATGCACTGCCGGCCTATGCCGCGCTGATTGACCACGTCAATAAGGCCGCCGCCACCGGTTCGGGCCCATCGGACGCGGTGATCGCCACGGTGGCACAACGCACCAGTGAAAAAATCGAAGCGCAGTTCGCCACGCGAGGCGCGGCTGGTGCGGCCGCAGCCGTGGCCGGGAAGGCAGTGGGGGCGATGATTTCGGTGGGCGTGGCGGGTATTCGCGCCATGATCCACGAAGGTGAGCGGCCGGAAATGGAAGCGCAGATCCGCAAAAGCCTGAGCGCCGCGTTCGACGAGGCCTGGTTCAAGTCGCTCAAGCATCCCCTCAGCGGGGTGATGGCACCGGTGTACTACCTGGATGAGGAAATCGAAGGCAACCTGGTGGAGGCGGACCTGGCTAATCGGGCGGTGATGCTGCCGGACCTCAAGCCGTGACGGAGCGGACTCATTCTCCGAGTGTGACGCGGCAACCCTTGCGATGGCGAATCTGTTCATCCGTGGGACGTTCTTTTACGAATTCGAAGCGCGGCTCACCTTCGCTGTAAATCACCAGCCAGCCCCATTCCAACTCATTTTCATCCTGCCCGGGCTTGGGCGGCGAGGCCCACCAGGGTTCTTTTTGCATGATCTGGCGCATTGTGTACCTCCTGCCGATTGATCCTTTGAACTATAGACCGCTCGATTTTGTGAGATGCGCCTGTGAAACCTTTTGAGGTTCATAGGGCAAACACATCTTGTGGCGAGGGGATTTGTGCAGTTTGATGCAGCAGTGTGCTCTGAGGCCGTCCATCAGCGTCTAGCGTCTGTATCCCCGCACTCGAACGGGGAATGACTGGACCCCGCGCATATGCAAGCACTGTTGAACGAGATCCTCGATGCGGTTCGCCCCCTGATCGGTCAGGGCAAGGTAGCCGACTACATTCCGGCCCTGGGCACCGTGGCGCCCAATCAGCTGGGCATTGCCGTGTATGGCAATGACGGCGAGATGTATTGTGCCGGTGACGCCGACACGGCGTTTTCGGTGCAGAGTATTTCCAAGGTGTTCAGCCTGGTGCAGGCCATCGGGCATTCCGGCGAAGCGATCTGGGAACGCTTGGGGCACGAGCCGTCCGGCCAGCCTTTCAACTCCCTGGTACAGCTGGAATTCGAACGCGGTCGGCCACGCAACCCGTTCATCAACGCCGGCGCCTTGGTTATCTGCGATATCAACCAGTCGCGTTTCGCCGCTCCAGCCTTGTCGATGCGCGATTTCGTACGGCGCTTGTCGGGCAACCCGCAAGTGATGGTGGACGGCAAGGTCGCCGAGTCGGAATACCAGCACCGCGCCCGCAACGCCGCGATGGCCTACTTGATGCAGTCTTTTGGCAACTTCCATAACGACGTGGAAGCGGTGCTGCGCAGCTATTTCAGCCATTGCGCCCTGCGCATGAGCTGCATCGACCTGGCCCGGGCGTTCTGCTTCCTGGCTAACGACGGGTTCTGCAAGCACAGCGGCGAACAGATCCTCACTGCCCGACAGACCCAGCAGGTCAACTCCATCATGGCCACCAGCGGGCTGTATGACGAGGCCGGCAATTTCGCTTATCGCGTCGGCTTGCCTGGCAAGAGCGGTGTGGGCGGTGGGATTGTCGCCGTGGTGCCGGGGCGGTTCACGGTGTGCGTCTGGTCGCCTGAACTCAACGTCGCCGGCAACTCCCTGGCCGGCATGGCAGCGCTGGAATTGATGAGCCAGCGGATCGGCTGGTCGGTTTTCTAGATACAACAAAAAGGGCCCGTTCCTGGTTGAGGAACGGGCCCTTTTTATTTAAGTGCAATCAGCAGAATCGGTCGATGACCTGCACTTGCGAAGTGTTTTGCATCGACTGCCAGGCCTGGGTCAGCGTTTGCAGCACGCGACCGATGAAGTCTTTGTCGGCGGCGGCCTTCTTGCCAACGTAGCCCTGGCCACGGCGGTACATCTTCAGCCGGGCACACAGCTCTTGCGTGTTCTTTTCGAACTCGTCTTCACCGGCAAAAGGTGACAGGCAGTCCATATGCACCTGGCCATTCTTGCTGATCCACAGGATATGGCTGTCGAGAGTGTCTTTGTGTGCTGCGAATATGCGAGCCAGTTCATCAATAGATGGTTGATTATTCAGATTCATGTGTAAGCCCCTTGACCATTTGGTTGATCTGTCTGGTGGTTCGCAAAAACTTCGCTTCTCGGTAAGTGCCACCTGGTACCGAAACCAGGCCGTCAGCGTTCGTCCGTCGAACTTCGACGGGGTCGTGCCTCGGTTGTGTAGTGTTATCGAAGGGCTGCTACGCAAATGCGCTACAACGAAGAGAAACAGCGAAGAATCTTCAGCCAGTGTCAACTTTCGAGGGTCGACCACGTGCGTCATGAGGATCTTCGCCGACGTTTCTCGTCCTTGTTACCGGACGGTCATGCCAGGTCAGCACCTTCAATCTGCCTTGTGGGCAGTCCCTTATCCAAAAAACAGCTCGGCGGTCAGACGAGCTTGCTCAAACAGTTGCCTGTACTCCCGATCGGGGAGACGTCTGCATCATGCAAGGGCAAATCGGAGGCGTCAACGGTTTTGTAGTGATTATTTTTGGTCACTACATATTGTCGGACAAAACGGTTTGGGTATGAGGATTTCCAGTCAGACCTCATCAATGTGGGAGCGAGCTTGCTCGCGATAGCGGTAGATCAGCCAACAGATAATTGACTGACATGCCGCTATCGCGAGCAAGCTCGCTCCCACAGGAGGAATCAGGGTGGGCCTGATTTTTGTTCAGGTCGCCTTGGCTTTGCTCGCCTTGCGCGGTGCGCCGCCAGCCTTGCGCTTGGCCGGCTTGCGCTTGTTCTTCCACGGTGTGGCGCCGCGCCCGGCGGGGCTGGCCGGGCCGTTGATGGTCAGGCTCATGCCCTGGCAGCGAGCGATGTGTTTGCTCATCCACGCGGCTTGTCGGGTGACGAATTCTTCCAGGCTCATCTCACCGCTTTGCACCATGTCCAGCGCCTGCTCCCAGATTGCGGTGGTGCCGGGATCGGCGATGGCCCGGGGCACGGCATCGATCAGGCTGAAGGCTGCCGGGGTCGCAGACAGGGCCTTGCCGTTTTTCACCAGGTAACCGCGGTCGAGCAGCCCCTGGATGATCGAGGCCCGGGTCGCCTCGGTGCCGATGCCGGTGGTGTCCTTGAGTTTTTGCTTGAGCAGCGGATCCTCCACCAGTTTGGCGACGTTCTTCATCGCCTTGATCAGGTCGCCCTCGGTGAACGGCTTGGGCGGCTGGGTCCACAGGTCCTTGAGTTTCACCTCGTCCACGGCGCAATCGCGCCCCTCGGCCAGCGCCGGGAGGGTTTGCGGCACCGGTGCTTCTCGGCCCCGAGCGGGGGCCAGCGCTTCGGGCAGGGCGCGTTTCCAGCCGGGTTCGACGATCTGCTTGCCTACCGCGCGCAACGCCTGTCCGGCACAGTCGAAGTCGGCCTGGGTCCGGTCGTATTCGTGGTTGGGCAGGAATTGCGCCAGGTAGCGCGCGCGAATGAGCGTATAGACGGCTCGTTGCTTGCTGGCGAGCTTGTCGAGGTTCTTTGCGGCGGCGGTGGGGATGATGCCGTGGTGGGCGCTGACCTTGGCGTCGTTCCAGGCCCGGGATTTACGTTGTGGCTGCAGGTGTTCGCGCAGCGGCGCCAGGCCCGGGTCGGCCTGGGCGAGGGCGGCGAGGATGGCCGGGGCTTCGCTGTGTTGGCTCAAGGGCAGGAAGCCGCAATCGCTGCGAGGGTAGGTGATGAGCTTGTAGGTCTCGTAGAGCGACTGGGCAATGTCCAGGGTTTCCTGGGCACCGAGGCCGAGCTTCTTCGAACAGACTTCCTGCAATGTGCCCAGGTCGAAAGGTAATGGCGCCGCTTCGCGCAGGCGCTCGGTGCGCACTTTCATCACCCGGGCGGTGGCGGCATTGCCCATGGCTTGGGCGGCCTCCTGGGCGAGGGCCTGGTTCAAGCAACGTTCCTGGTCGTCGCAAGCATCCGGATCGGCGCGCCACTGAGCGAGAAAGGCGGTGCCTTCATGGCTGAGCTGCACGTCGATGGCCCAATAGGCGACCGGCACGAAGTCGGCGATGCTACGGTCGCGATCCACCACCAGCCGCAGCGTCGGGGTCTGCACGCGGCCCACCGGCAGCACGCCCTGGTAGCCGGACTGGCGCCCCAGCAGGGTAAACAGGCGACTCATGTTCATGCCGATCAACCAGTCGGCCCGGGAACGGCCCAAGGCTGAATGATACAGGTTGAAGGTTTCGGCCCCCGGCTTGAGGGTGGCGAGGGCCTTGCGGATTGACGCTTCGTCCAGGGCCGACAGCCATAGCCGCCGGATCGGCCCGCGATAGCGGCAATGTTCCACCAGCTCCCGGGCGATCATTTCGCCTTCACGGTCGGCGTCGGTGGCGATTACCAGCTCTTTCGCTTCCCCCAGCAAGCGCTTGACCGCTTTGTATTGGCTGGCGGTTTTCGGCTTGACGGTCATTTTCCATTGCGCAGGAACGATGGGCAGGTCGGCCAACACCCAGCGCTTGTAGCGCGCATCGTAGGCGTCCGGTGGAGCGGTTTCCAACAGATGACCTATGCACCAGGTGACCGTGACGTTCGCGCCCAGCCAGCAACCATCGCCACGACGCGTGGCGCCGAGCACGGCGGCGATGTCCTTGGCCTGGGACGGCTTTTCACACAGGTACAGCTGCATAGCACCCTATTCCTAAGCAGATTGCGTGGGGCTGTAGCATGGTCATGGATGCGTGCCGGGGCAAGTTTTATCTGTATGGATATACAGATAAAAGCGTTGCTCTGCGTTGCAATGGAGTGTCTGGCGCAACGTTCGGCGGTGTATTTGCACGCAGAATGAATTTTCTCGCCAGGGTATCGCTCATAACTTGCAGAGCGGCTGATACCGCAAAGAACGTTTATGGGGTCAAGGAGAGTCACTTACATGAATTCGATGCCAAAGGGCAACGGACAGGCGACCGCACGTTTGATTCTCGTTGTTGAAGATGATCAGACCATTCTGGAATTCCTGTGCGAGATCCTGCAGGACGAAGGGTTTGTCGTAGAGCCTCGGGAGAGCGCCGACGAGGCACTGAAGTTTCTCGAGAATAACGCTCGCGATGTAGATCTGCTGCTCACCGATATCACCATGCCAGGGATGCTGAACGGTGCGGACCTGGCCAACGTCACCGGAGATCGTTGGCCGCAGATACCGTTGTTGATCATGTCCGGTTTCGAGACGCCGGAAAGCGCGGGGATCAAGCACCACGCTTCGTTCATCGCCAAGCCCTGGGCGCTGGGGCAGATGTTGGATCTGGTGGAAAGCACGGTGAAAAATCACTCTGTGCACTGAGCAATGATGGGGTGGCTGGCCAGTTCCGCGCATGTTTGGGTTGCAAGCGGCGATGCGCTCCATGACAATGCGATTCATTATCAGTCGCGAATTATTCCATTGCCATGCCCGCCAATGATCTGTCCTTACGCAGTGCTGTCGACGTTCTGTACAGTGATCATCACAGTTGGCTCCAGGGCTGGCTGCGCAAGCGCTTGGGCAACACCTTCGATGCCGCGGACCTGACCCAGGATACTTTCGTGCGCGTCATCAAGGCTCGCTCCGCATTGGATATTCGTGAGCCGCGACCGTATCTGTCGATGATCGCCAAGGGGCTGTTGATCGACCTGTTTCGCCGCCGTTCGCTGGAACAATCCTACCTGGAAGCCTTGGCCGCCATGCCGCAAGAGCAGCACCCGTCGCTGGAAGAGCAGGCCATCCTGCTTCAGGCCCTGATGGAGATCGATCGCTTGCTCCTGGGGCTGGGGCCGCGAGTCAGGCAGGCGTTCATCCTGTCGCAGTTCGATGGCCTGACCTACCCGCAAATTGCCGAGCGCCTGGGCGTCAGCGTACGTACGGTCAATAACCACATGGCCAAGGCCATGGAGCATTGCTGCCTGATGCAGATCCAATTGCAACTTTCATGAACCTGCCAGCCGAAGAGTTGCAAGCCATCCGTGTGGCGGCGCAGTGGTACGCCAGGCTTCATTCCGGCATCACGACCGACGCGGATCGGGCCGGGTGGAATGCCTGGCTGACTGCAAGCCCGTTGCATAGCCAGGCTTGGCAAAGAATGATGGCGGTGGCCGAACAGATGGCGAGTGTGCCGGGCGCCCTGGCGGCACCGACCTTGAGCGAACGCCACAATCGATCTCGTCGCCAGGTATTGCGCAGCGCGTTATTGCTGACGTCCGCCAGCGGCCTGGGTTGGTTGGGCTGGCGCAGCCAGACTACACAGAACCTGCTTTGCGATTACCGCACCGCAGTGGGCGAGCGCCGCGAGTTTCAGCTGGTGGACGGCAGCACCGTGCTGCTCAATACCGACACCTCGGTCAACGTTCGTTTCGATGGGCGCCAGCGGCTACTGGAGCTGTTGTGGGGGGAGATCATCGTCACCACGGCGGTCGATCCCTTGCAGCGGCCTTTCAAGGTCATCACCGGTCATGTCGAGGTACTTGCACTGGGCACGCGTTTTATCGTTCGTGGCCAGGCGCAGGGCGGCGAGGTGGCGGTGCTTGAAAAAGCGGTCGAGGTCAGTTTGCCGGCGATTGGCTCAAGGATGCGGGTCGAAGCCGGCCAGCGCCTGGATTTCAATGATCGGTCGCTGGGTACGCTGCGCGGCAACGATGTGTCGGTCGGTGCCTGGCAGAAGGGCAGTATCATCGCCATTGACCGTCCTCTGGCGGCGCTGCTGGATGAACTCTCGCGTTACCGCAACGGCGTGCTGCGTTGTGATCCGGCCATTGCCGACTTGAAGGTTTCCGGCGTGTTTCCCGTCGACAACACGGATCTCGCCCTGGCGGCGCTGGAGAGTGGTTTTTCGTTGCGCGTGACCCGCTACAGCCGATTCTGGGTCCGGGTATCGAGCAGCGATCAGCGCTGAGACACACATAAAGAATTCTTGCCCTGCACTTTTTATCCCCATCGTTCGGCTCTTCCTCAGTGAGTTTTTATCGACCGTTTTGGGGGAGGGGAAGCATGTCTTGGGTGAGCGTGCCAGGTCATCTGGTGTCTGCAGTGAAAATCGGCTTGTTGGTCGTCACGACCGCCAGCGTCGGGGTCGTGAATGCCAGCCCGGTTCCAGGGGCCTCGGCGCAGCAGCGTTCGGTGCAGGCTTACGATATCGGGGCCGGTAGCCTGGTGGATGTCCTGACCCGGTTCTCCAGCACCGCCGGTGTCGCCATTTCGTTTGATGCCCGGCAACTCCAGGGTCTGCAATCGCCCGGCCTGAGAGGTTCGTTCGGTGTAGGTGATGGGTTTGCCCGCATTCTTGGCGGTAGCGTCCTGCAAGCCGAGCTCCAGGCCAACGGCGCCTACGTGCTTCGCCCCGTGCCCGCCAACGGTTCGGTCATGGAGCTTGGGGTGACCACTATCGACGCGCCGATGCTCGGAGCGACCACCGAGAACAGTGGCTCCTATACGACGGGTGCGGTCACCATCGGCAAGGGCGAGCATTCCCTGCGCGAAACGCCGCAATCGGTGACGGTGATCACCCGCAAAATGCTCGATGACCAGAACCTGAATACCATCGATCAAGTGATGGAAAAGACGCCCGGCATTACCGTCTACGACTCGACTATGGGCGGCAAATATTTCTATTCCCGTGGGTTCCGGATGTCCGGCCAGTATCAATACGACGGTGTTCCGCTGGACATGGGCAACAGCTATGTCCAGGCCGACAGTTTCAGCAGCGACATGGCCTATTACGACCGGGTCGAAGTCCTGCGCGGTGCCGCCGGGATGATGAAGGGGTCGGGCGGTACCTCTGGCGGCGTCAATTTCGTCCGCAAGCGCGGCCAGGCCACGGCCCAGACCGAACTCAGCCTGTCGGGCGGCACTTGGGACAACTACCGTGGGCAGGTCGATACCGGTGGCCCGCTGAATGACTCCGGCACACTGCGGGGCAGGGCGGTGATTGCCGAGCAGAGCCGGCATTATTTCTACGACGATGCCCGGCGCAAGGACCAGATCTATTACGGTGCCCTGGACTTCGACCTGACGCCCGACACCACCCTCGGCCTGGGCCTGGCCTATGAGGATGTCGATGCGAGTCCTTGCTGGGGCGGGCTGCCGCGCTACAAGGATGGCAGCGACCTGAAACTCAGTCGTTCCACTTGCCTGGATCCGTCGTGGAATACCTGGCGCAGCCAGCGGACCACAGTGTTCAGCGATCTCAAGCACCAGCTCAATGACGACTGGGCCGTGAAGGTGGCCGGTGTCTATACGAAAAACACCCAGGACATCAAATATGCGTTTTCATCGGGCTCGGTGACGCCGGGCACCTCGACCACCAACGTGCTGGGCAGCATGTACGACTATGACCAGGTCGATTACGGCCTCGACGCCTACCTGGATGGCAAGTTCGAAGGCTTTGGGCAGCAGCATGAATTGACCGTCGGCTTCAACGCCAGTCGTTCGGACAAGGATGATTTTTTCTCGGTCGCCTTCCTGCCGCAGAAGCAGAACGTATTCGATCCGGATCGACATATTCCAGAACCCGACGACAGTTACTTCATCGAGAATTCAACGCGCGGAGGCCCGGTGAAAACCGTCACCCGGCAACAAGGCCTGTATTCGACCCTGCGCCTGAAACTGGCGGACCCCTTGACCTTTGTCGTGGGCAGCCGGGTGAGCTGGTACAACTCCAAGACCGACTCGGTGTTCCTCACCGGCGGTTCGGAACACGCCAAGAGCACGGAGACCGGTCAGGTCACCCCGTTTGCCGCCGTGTTGCTGGACCTCAACGAACACCTGACGGCCTACGCCAGCTACTCGGACATTTTCACGCCCCAAGGCAACTACCGCTCCGAAAGCGGGTCGGCACTCAAGCCTCTGGTGGGTGAGAGCTATGAGCTGGGGATCAAGGGCGAGTGGTTCGAGGGACGCCTGAACAGCGCCTTCAACCTGTTCCGCACGCTGCAGAAAGACCAGGCCCAGACCGACTACACCTCAAGCTGTGCGTCCTCGGACGGTTACTGCTATGAGAACGCCGGCAAGGTGCGCGCCCAGGGCTTCGAAGCCGAGATCAGCGGTGAAGTCATCGAGCGCCTGCAGTTGCTTGCCGGCTACACCTACACCCAGACCAAGACCCTGGATGACATTGACACCAGCCTCAACGGCGGCTCGTTCAACAGCTACGTGCCGCGTCATGTGTTGCGCCTGTGGGGCGATTACGCCTTGGGTGGGGCGTTCGAACGGTTCAGCGTCGGCGCCGGGGTCAATGCCCAAAGCGACAATTTCCGGGTGTCGCCGACTAGCGGCGAAAAGATCACCCAGGCCGGTTATGCCGTGTGGAACGCTCGCGTCGGCTACCGCATCGATGACACCTGGTCGTTGGCCCTCAATGGCAACAACCTGTTCGACAAGCGCTACTACACCACCATCGGCACCGAGAGTTTCGGTAACTATTACGGTGAGCCGCGCAACTTAACCATGAGCATGAAGGCGCGCTTCTGATCCGCTGGCGAGGGAGCAAGCGCCCTCGCCACGGTTTGCCCTCAGTTTTTATCCAGGTCCACGTTCCGGGTTTCCCGCAGGCAGATCATGCCCACCACCAGGCTTACCCCGGTAATCACCACCGGGTACCACAGCCCATAGAAAATGTCCCCGGTGTAGACCACCAGGGCAAACGACACGGTGGGCAGGAAGCCGCCGAACCAGCCGTTGCCGATGTGGTAGGGCAGGGACATGGAGGTGTAGCGGATCCGCGTCGGGAACAGCTCGACCATCAACGCCGCCAGCGGCCCGTAGCACATCGCTGAGATGATGATCAGCGCCACGATCAGCGCAACAATCATCGGCCGGTTGATCTGCTGGGCGTCGGCCTTTTGCGGGTAGCCTGCCAGGGTCACCGCGCCGCGCAGGGCGGCTTCGTCATAGCCTTCGAGTTTCACGTCACCGACGCTGACCTGCACATCGCTGCCCGCTGGGGCCGCGACGCTGCTGTAGGGCAGGCCTTGCTTGACCAGGAAGGTCTTGACCTTGTCGCAAGGGCTGTCGAAACGCGCCTTGCCCACCGGGTCGAACTGGAAGGTGCAGGTGGCCGGGTCGGCGAGCACGGTGATCGGCGCCTGGCGGCTCGCCTGGTCGATGGCCGGGTTGGCGTAGTGGGCCAGGGTCTTGAAGATCGGGAAGTACAGCGCCGTGGCCAGCAGCAGGCCGATCATCAGCACCGGTTTGCGTCCGACCTTGTCCGACAGCCAGCCGAAAAAGATGAAGAACGGCGCACCGATCACCACGCTGACAATCAGCAGGCTGTTGGCCAGGGCCGGGTCCATCTTCAGGAACTGAGTGAGGAAAAACAGCACGTAGAACTGCGCGGCGTAGAAGGTCACCGCCTGCCCGGCGTTGATGCTGAACAGGGCGATCAGCACCACTTTCAGGTTTTCCCATTTGCCGAAGGATTCGCGGATCGGCGCTTTGCAGCACTTGCCTTCTTCTTTCATTTTCACGAAGGCCGGCGATTCGTGCAGGCTCAGGCGAATCCAGGTGGATATGCCCAACAGCAGGATCGACAACAGGAACGGAATGCGCCAGCCCCAGACTTCGAACTGATCGCCGGTGAAGTAGCGGCAGCCCAGCACCACCAACAGCGAGAGCAACAGCCCCAGGGTGGCGGTGGACTGAATCCAGCTGGTATGGAAGCCGCGCTTGCCCATTGGCGCGTGCTCGGCGACGTAGGTCGCCGCGCCGCCGTACTCACCGCCCAGGGCCAGGCCCTGGAGCATGCGCAGCAGCACCAGGATGATCGGCGCGGCGATGCCGATGCTGGCGTAGTTGGGCAGCAGGCCGACGCAGAATGTCGCCAGGCCCATGAGGACGATGGTCGCCAGGAAGGTGTATTTGCGCCCGATCATGTCCCCCAGCCGACCGAACACCAGCGCACCGAACGGCCGCACGATGAAGCCGGCGGCGAACGCCATCAGGGCGAAGATGAACGCCGTGGTGTCGTTGACCCCGGCGAAGAACTGCTTGCTGATCACCGCCGCCAGGGCGCCGTAGAGGAAAAAGTCGTACCACTCGAACACCGTCCCCAGGGACGAGGCGAAGATGACTTTCTGGGTTTCCTGGCTGGTGCCGGCGCTGCGTATGGCTTCCAGGGGCTGAACATGTTCAGACATAGCGGTATCCCTCACAGTGATTGTTTTTGTTGTTCCACTGTCGACGCCGGGGTGGCGTCTCCTGCTTTGATGCTTTCCTTCTGCTCACATATTTTCCCTGTGGGAGCGAGCTTGCTCGCGATAGCGGTCTGCCTGTCACACATGTGTTGAATGTGCCGCCGTCATCGCGAGCAAGCTCGCTCCCACAGGGGGACTTACTTGTTCTTCAGACCGTGGCAGCCTCCTTCTGGATCGTGGTACTCCTGGTGTCCTGTTCAAGCATCAGCTGCGCCGCCTTCTCGGCAATCATCAGCGTCGGCGAGCAGGTGTTGCCCGAGGTGATGCGCGGCATGATCGACGCGTCGGCGATGCGCAGGCCCTTGACACCATGGACGCGCAATTGCGCATCCACCACCGCATCGCCGTCCTGGCCCATGCGGCAGGTGCCCACCGGGTGGAAAATCGTTGTGCCGATGCGGGCGGCGGCATGGTGCAGTTCTTCTTCGGTTTGCAGGCTGGGGCCCGGCAGGTATTCCACCGGTTTGAAGGCGCTCAGGGCCGGGGACGCGACGATGCGTCGGGTCAGGCGAATGGCGTCGGCGGCGACCCGCAGGTCTTCGGGATGACTCAGGTAATTGGGCTGGATCAGCGGCGCTTCGTGCGGGTCGGCTGAGCGGATATCCACTCGGCCACGGCTTTGCGGACGCAGGTCGCAGACCGACGCGGTGAACGCCGGGAAGCTGTGCAGCGGTTCGCCAAAGCGCTCCAGGGACAATGGTTGCACGTGGTATTCGAGGTTGGCCGAGGTCTGTTCCGGCCCTGATCGAGCAAATGCGCCGAGTTGGCTGGGGGCCATGGACAGCGGGCCGCTGCGGTCGTACAGGTAGCGCAGGCCCATGCCCATCTTGCCCCACAAGGAGCCTGCGATCTGGTTCAGGGTCCGGGCGTTTTCCAACTGGTAGATCAGCCGCAGCTGGAGGTGATCCTGCAAGTTGCCGCCCACGCCGGGCAGTTCATGCACTACGCCAATGCCCAGGCGCTGCAGCAGGCTGCGCGGGCCGATCCCGGAGCGCTGCAGGATCCCCGGCGAGCCAACGGCTCCGGCACACAATACGATTTCCTTGCGGGCCTTGAAGGTCATGCCCTTGCCTTGCCAGCGGGCGCTGACAGCGTGGGCCCGGTCATCACGCAACAACACACGGTCGACTTCGACGTCGGTCAATACCGTGAGGTTGGGGCGCTGGCGAATCGGTTTGAGAAAGGCCTTGGCCGCGTTCCAGCGTACCCCGGCTTTCTGATTGACTTGGAAGTAGCCGCAGCCCTCATTGTCGCCGCTGTTGAAGTCATCGACGTTGGGAATGCCGCTCTGCTCGGCGGCGCTGCGAAATGCATCGAGAATCGGCCATGACAGGCGCTGGCGTTCGACCCGCCATTCTCCGCCGGCACCGTGGAATTCGGACGCTCCGGCAAAGTGATTTTCGCTCTGGCGAAACAGCGGCAGGACGTCCTTCCAGGCCCAGCCAGGATTGCCCTCGGCGGCCCAGCCATCGTAGTCCGCAGCCTGGCCGCGCATGTAGATCATGCCGTTGATCGAGGAGCAGCCGCCCAACACCTTGCCCCGTGGGTAACTCAGGGCGCGCCCTTGCAGGCCTGGTTGTACTTCGGTCTTGAAGCACCAGTCGGTGCGTGGGTTGCCGATGCAGAACAGGTAGCCGACTGGGATGTGAATCCACGGGTAGTTATCGCGCCCGCCGGCTTCGAGCAGCAGCACCCGGTGTTGCGGGTTGGCCGAAAGCCGGTTGGCCAGCAGGCACCCAGCAGGGCCGGCGCCCACGATCACGTAATCGTATTCATCGACGACAGGTTGCATTCGCGACCTCATTTTTGTTTTTGTGGGATCCATCCTAGTTGTTAGTTTTCGTCAAAAGAATGTTAGTTTTTGCGCAGCGGCTGTGCGTTTTTAAACAATCATGCCTTCAGGCGTGTTCAAGGATGGTCCATGTTCGATTGGAATGACCTGCGCTATTTTCTCGAACTGCAACGCAGTGGCCGTTTGCTGACGGCTGCACGACGCCTCAACACCACCCATGCCACAGTGGCGCGGCACATCGAATCCATCGAAAAGAGCCTGGGCACCGCACTGTTCGTCCAGCACGCCCAGGGGTATGAACTGACCCCGGCGGGTGAAACGTTGCTCAAGCACGCCGAAGCCATGGAGAACGTGGCGTTGCTGGCCCAGGAGGACATCACCCAGTCCAGCGCACCGCTGGGCAAGATTCGCCTGGGAGTGACCGAAGGGTTGGGCATCATGTTCCTGGCCAGCCGCATGGACGGGCTGTTCCAACGTTATCCGGGGCTGGAGGTGGAACTGGTGGCGGTGCCGCGATTTGTCAGCATCCTCAACCGTGAAGCGGAAATCAGCATCCACCTCGAACGCCCGGCGGCCGACCTGCTGGTGACCCGCAAGCTCACCGACTACAGTCTGGCGCTGTATGCCAGCCAGGCCTATCTGGACCGTTCGCCAGCGCTACGCAGCCGTGAGGACCTGGCCCGCCACGCCTGGATCGGCTACGTCGATGACCTGCTGTTCAGCCAGGAACTGATGTTCCTCAACAGCTTTTGCCGCAACCCCCGCGTGGTGTTCCACAGCACCAGCGTCATCGCCCAGCAACAGGCCGCGCGTTCGGGGCTGGGGATCGCCGTGCTGCCTTGCTACATGGCCAGCGGTGACCCGGCGCTGGTGCCCTTGCTGCCGGATGAAACCATTCGCCGCAGCTACTGGATCAGCACCCGCCGCGAATTGCACAAGTCTGTGCGACTGCGGGTGTTGTGGGATTACGTGGTGCAGTTGTGCGAGCGTGAGCAGGAGTTGCTGCTTCCTTAGCAGCGCTACCGAATTCACTGTCGGCCCAACCCTTGTGGTGAGCAAGGATTGTCGGTGGGCTATGAGTCTGTGAGCTGACTGGTGGTGCTTGTCAGAAAAAACCGACAGGAGTACAAATGTACTCCATGACGACTCTCACCCCACGCCGTGCCGCCATCCTGTCCTTCATCCGCGAACGCATCGCCGACCAGGGCCAGCCTCCCAGCCTCGCTGAAATCAGCGAGGCGTTCGGTTTTGCCTCGCGCAGCGTGGCGCGCAAGCATGTGTTGGCGCTGACCGAAGCCGGGTTTATCGAAGTCAATCCGCATCAGGCCCGGGGTATCCGCTTGTTGAACCAGCCGCCGCGTCCCGAACTGCTGGACGTGCCGGTGCTGGGGCGGGTGGCCGCTGGCCTGCCGATTGGTGCCGACGCCGAGGTTCACAGCCGCTTGATGCTGGACCCGGCAATGTTCACCAAGGCGCCGGATTACCTGCTGCGGGTCCAGGGCGACTCGATGATCGAGGACGGTATTCTCGATGGTGATCTGGTGGGGGTGCAGCGCACGCCCCAGGCCTCCAACGGCCAGATCGTCGTGGCGCGCCTGGACGGGGAAGTCACCATCAAGCGCTTCGAGCGAATTGGCGAGCGTGTACGTTTGCTGCCACGCAATCCGGCCTATCAACCGATCATCGTCGAAGCCGATCAGGACCTGGCGATAGAAGGGGTGTTCTGCGGCCTGTTGAGGCAAGGCTGATGGGCGCCGTCGTTGCATTGGACACGCTGTTCAACGGCGGCCAGGTCTGGAAGGGCCGGCCTGCGCCGCCAGCCGCCAGCCCGCAACCCACCGGCCATGCTGCACTGGACGCTGCGTTGCCCAGCGGTGGTTGGCCGGAAGCGGCGTTGACGGAATTGCTCATCGCCGCGCCCGGCATAGGCGAATTGCAACTGGTGTGGCCGACCCTGGCACGACTGTCGGCGGCAGGGGAACGAATCGTGCTGGTGGCGCCACCGTTCGTGCCTTATCCCCAGGCCTGGCAGAGCGCCGGGGTCGATCTGAGCCAGTTGTCAGTGATCCGTGCCGATGAGCGCGATGCTTTGTGGGCCACCGAACAATGCCTGCGTTCGGGCAGTTGTGGCGCGGTGCTGTGCTGGCCTCGCCAGGCGGACGACCGGGCCTTGCGCCGCCTGCAAGTGGCTGCGGAAACCGGCCAGACCCTGGCGTTCGCCTGGCGCTCGATCCAGGAAGCTATCAATCCGTCACCTGCGGCCCTGCGCATCGCCATCGATACCCGGCCGGCGCAATTGCGTGTGCTCAAGTGTCGGGGCGGGCTGGCCCGTTCGGCACCGATCGCTTTTTCCCCACAGACAGGGCATTGAGGTTGCGATGCGCTGGGTGTGTATTCTTTTCCCGCAATTGGCGCTGGACGCCGCGCTGCGTCAGCGTCCCGATCCCGAACAGCCCCTGGCTTTGTTGAGCGGCCCGGCCCAGCGCCGGGTGTTGCAAGCGGTGAACGCGCCGGCACGGGCCCTGGGCTTGCGTCCCGGCCAGACCATGACCGCCGCCCAGGCCTTGAGCAAAGGCTTTGCCACCGCCGAATACGACGCGGCGCAGATCGAACACTGGCAACAGTTCCTGGCAGCCTGGGCCTACCGTTTCAGTTCCCAGGTCAGCGTGCATTATCCGCGTACGCTGCTGTTCGAGATCGAGTCGAGCCTGGGCCTGTTCGGGCCCTGGCCGGTGTTCGAGGCGCGCCTGCGGGCCGAGCTGACCGAGCTGGGCTTTCGGCATCGCATCGTTGCAGCGCCCAATCCGGTGGCGGCGCGGGTGTTGGCCAATGCCTATGACGCCTTGGTGGTGCCCGACGCCGAGACCTTGCAACAGTACCTGGGGCACATGCCCGTGGAGCGGATCGGCCTGGAACCCGACGTCGCCACGGCGTTGTCGCGCATGGGCCTGCGCCGCCTGAGCCAGGTCCAGGCTTTGCCCCGCCATACCCTGGCACGGCGCTTCGAAGCCCAGGTGCTCAAGCACCTCGACGCGTTGACCGGCAGTCGCAGCCTGGCGCTGTCGTTCTACCTGCCGCCAGACCGTTTCGATGTGCGCATCGAACTCAACTACGATGTCCAGTCCCACCAGGCGTTGCTGTTCCCGTTGCGCCGGTTGACCGGTGATCTGTCGGCCTTCCTGTGCGGTCGCGACAGCGGCGTGCAGCGCTTTGACCTGCATTTGGAGCATGCCGGGTTACCGGACACGCTGATCAAGGTCGGCCTGCTCAGCGCCGAACGGGATCCGTCGATGCTCTTCGAACTGGCCCGTGGCCGCTTGGAGCAGGTGCAGGTCGCGGCACCGGTGCGCGGCTTTCGCTTGTGTGCCGAAGACTTGCCAAGTTTCGTGCCTCAGCGCTTGGAGCTGTTCGATGAGCGCCCGCAACAGACCTTGCCCTGGGAGCAACTGCGCGAGCGCTTGCGGGCGCGGCTGGGGGATGACGCGGTGCAGGGCCTGGGGTTTCGCGACGATCATCGGCCGGAGTGCGCCTGGCAGATGACACCCCAGCCCCCGCCCCAGGCCTGTCCGGTGCGCGCCGGCGTGCAGCGTCCCGGCTGGCTGCTCGGTGAGCCCCAAGCGTTGCCGGAAGGCCACACGCGTATCCTCATGGGGCCGGAGCGCATCGAGACCGGTTGGTGGGACGGCGCCGACGTGCGCCGCGATTACTACCTGATCGAAACCCGCACCGGGCAACGCGGCTGGGCCTATCGACCGGTGGGCGAAGGCGGGCCGCTGTGGCTGCAGGGCTGGTTCGCATGAGCGTCGACTATGCCGAGCTGCATTGCCTGTCGAACTTCAGCTTCCAACGTGGCGCCTCCAGCGCCCTGGAGTTGTGCCGGCGAGCCAAGGAACAGGGGTATCAGGCCCTGGCAATCACCGACGAATGCACCCTGGCCGGAATCGTCCGGGCCTGGCAGGCGGCCAAGGAACTGGAGCTGCAACTGATCGTCGGCAGCGAGATCCAGGTCGAAAACGGTCCGAAACTGGTGTTGCTGGTGGAGAATCTGGAGGGCTATCAAGCTTTGTGCCGGCTGATCACCCGCGCCCGGCGACGCAGCGAGAAAGGTCGCTATCGCATCGTGCGCGAGGACTTCGCTGAGCCCTTGCCGGGATTGCTGGTGTTGTGGGTAGCCGAGGGCAAAGACGCCGAGGAGCACGGGCGGTGGCTCCAACCGATTTTTGCCGAACGCCTGTGGCTGACAGTCCAGTTGCACTGCGGGCAGGACGACCGTCGTCGGTTGGCAGACTCACTGGTGCTGGCCGAGCGCTTGGGTCTTCCAGCCGTGGCCAGTGGCGATGTGCACATGCACGTGCGTGGTCGTCGTGCCTTGCAAGACACCATGACCGCCATCCGCCACCACGTCACAGTGGCCGAGGCCGGCCAGCGCCTGCACCCCAACGGTGAGCGCCACTTGCGCAGCCGCAAGGATCTGGCCGATCTCTACCCGCGGGCCTTGCTCGACGAAACCCTGAACATCGCCCGGCGCTGTACCTTTGACCTCGGCCAACTGCGTTATCGATACCCACGGGAACTGGTGCCCGAGGGGCATGATCCGGCGTCCTGGCTGCGGGTACTGACCGAGCGCGGCATGCGTGAACGCTGGGCGGACTGTGTGGAAGAGAAGGTCCGGCGGCAAATCAACGATGAATTGGAGCTGATCGCCGAACTGGGCTACGACAGTTATTTCCTCACCGTGCAGGACGTCGTCAACTTCGCCCGCAGCCGAAAAATCCTTTGTCAGGGACGTGGTTCGGCGGCGAACTCGGCGGTGTGTTACGCCTTGGGCATCACCGAAATCGATCCGAGTCGTACCAACCTGTTGTTCGAGCGATTCCTGTCCCGGGAGCGCAACGAGCCGCCGGACATCGACGTCGATTTCGAACACGAGCGTCGCGAGGAAGTGCTGCAGTACGTGTTCCAGCGCTACGGTCGCCATCGTGCGGCCTTGACGGCGGTGGTCAGCAGTTATCACGGCGCCGGGGCGGTGCGCGATGTCGCCAAGGCCCTGGGCCTGCCGCCGGATCAGGTCAACGCCCTGGCCGATTGCTGTGGCCGCTGGAGTGACGAGGCGCCGCCGGTGGAGCGCTTGCGTGAAGGCGGCTTCGACCCGGACAGCCCGGTGTTGCGCCGGGTATTGAGCCTGACCCAGCAACTGATCGGCTTCCCACGGCACTTGTCCCAGCACCCTGGCGGTTTCGTGATTTCCGAACAACCACTGGACACCCTGGTGCCGGTGGAAAACGCCGCCATGGCCGAGCGCACCATCATCCAGTGGGACAAGGACGACCTGGATGCGGTGGGCTTGCTCAAGGTGGACATCCTGGCCCTGGGCATGCTCAGTGCGATTCGCCGGTGTTTCGATTTGATCGAGCGCTACCGGGGCGAGCGCTATGCCCTGGCGTCGTTGCCCAAGGAGGATCGGGCGACCTACGAAATGATCAGTCGCGCCGACACCATCGGTGTGTTCCAGATCGAATCCCGGGCGCAGATGTCGATGTTGCCTCGTTTGAGACCCAAGACCTTCTACGATTTGGTCATCGAAGTGGCGATCGTGCGGCCCGGGCCGATCCAGGGTGGGATGGTGCACCCGTACCTGCGACGCAGAAACAAAGAAGAGGCGGTGACTTATCCCTCAGAAGCGCTGGAAAAAGTGCTCGAGCGCACCTTGGGTGTGCCCTTGTTTCAAGAGCAGGTCATGCAGATCGCTATCGTCGCGGCCGATTACACCCCCGGCGAAGCCGACCAGTTGCGGCGCTCCATGGCCGCCTGGAAGCGTCACGGCGGCTTGGAACCCCACCGGGAGCGTCTGGCCGCCGGGATGAAGAAAAACGGCTACACCGCTGAATTCGCTGCGCAGATTTTCGAACAGATCAAGGGCTTCGGCAATTACGGTTTCCCCGAATCCCACGCCGCCAGTTTTGCCTTGCTGACCTACGCCAGCAGCTGGCTCAAGTGCCACGAACCGGCAGCGTTCGCCTGTGCCCTGATCAACAGTTGGCCCATGGGTTTTTATAGCCCGGACCAGATTCTCCAGGACGCCCGCAGGCATCAATTGCAGATCCGTCCGGTGGACGTGCGCGCCAGCGACTGGGATTGCAGCCTCGAACTTCTGGAAGGCCGCCAACCTGCGATCCGCATGGGCCTGCGTCTGGTCAAGGGCTTTCGCGAAGAGGATGCCCGGCGTATCGAAGCGGCCCGCCGGCAGCGGGGTTTCAGTGATGTGGCCGACTTGGGCGAGCGCGCGCAACTCGATGCCCGGGCCCAGGCGCAACTGGCCGATGCCGGGGCCTTGCAGGGGTTGGCCGGTGATCGCCACCGTGCCCGTTGGGAAGTGGCCGGGGTGCAGAAACAACTGGGTTTGTTCGCCGGTCTGCCCAGCCAGGAAGAACCGCCCATAGACCTGCCAAGGCCCACGGTGGGAGAAAACCTGTTCGCCGATTACGCCACGCTCGGCACGACATTGGGGCCCCACCCGTTGGCCTTGCTGCGTCCCGAACTGCGCGCCCGCCGTTGCCGCAGTTCACGGGAACTGCAGGAGGTGGAGCATGGCCGCAACGTCAGCGTCGCCGGGCTGGTCACTGGCCGCCAACGCCCGGGCACGGCCAGCGGTGTGACGTTTGTCACCCTGGAGGATGAATTCGGCAACCTCAACGTGGTGGTCTGGCGCGACCTGGCCGAACGCCAACGCAAAACCCTGGTGGGCGCGCAATTGCTCAGGGTCGACGGGCGCTGGGAAAGCGTCGGCGAGGTCCGCCACCTGATCGCCGGGCGCTTGAGTGACTTGAGCGAATTGCTGGCGGGTATCAATGTTCGCAGTCGTGATTTCCACTAACTCTGGTAGCCATACCGCAACCCCTCGCCACAAATAAATCCTCTTATCACAGACAAATCCCTTGGCAACAGAATAAGGGCCCCAGTCCTGACAAGTTGTCGTCATGGCCTACCCATGAAACCAAACGCTAACGCAACGCTCGAAGCTCTGAGCGCAAGGCACTCGTGGTATACCAGTTCCCTGCAAGCATTTTTGAGGTTCAGAGTCGACCCATGCAGTTCTTATCCCAGAATCACGGCTGTCCCGGTTGGGGCGGTGAGATGGCCGGGCGTATCCGGGCGTTTGATTGGAGCCAGACCGAACTGGGCGCTATCGAGCACTGGTCCGCCAGTTTGCGCAACGCTGTCCAGATGCTGCTGGCTTCACCCCTGCCGATGGTCATGCTGTGGGGGCGCCAGGGCTTCATGATCTACAACGATGCTTATGCCGAGTTCGCTGGCGGTCGTCATCCGTACCTGCTGGGGTGTGCAGTGGAGTTGGGTTGGCCGGAAGTGGCCGAGTTCAATCGCCATGTCCTGGACGTCTGCCTGGCCGGTGGCACCTTGTCCTATCGCAGCAAGGAGTTGGTGCTGCTACGCAACGGCAAGCCCGAAGATGTCTGGATGGACCTCTATTACAGCCCGGTGCCTGGTGAAGACCAATCCCCAGCGGGTGTGTTGGCGGTGGTGGTGGAGACCACCGAGCATGTGTTGACCGAGCGGGCCCGGCAAGCAGCCGAGCGCAGTTACCGCGCCGTCAATGAGCGTATCCAGCTGGCCCTCTCGGCCGGGCCCTTGCTGGGATCGTTTGTCTGGGATATCCAGGCCGACACACTGTCCGGCGATGATCGTTTCGCCCGGACCTTCAATTACCCGCCAGACGCTCCACTGGACGCACTGCCGATCGAGATCGCCCGCCAGAGCATCCATCCGGATGACCTGGAGGAGGTGAACCAGCGGGTCGAACTGACCTTGCGTACGGGCACCCCCTACAGCGCTGAATATCGGGTGCGTCGCCTGGGCGGGGATTACCTTTGGGTACAGGCCAGCGGACGGTGTGAGTTCGATGCGTTGGGCAAACCCCTGCGTTTCCCGGGGGTACTGATTGACATCAACGAACGCAAGACCGCCGAAGCATCGCTGCTCAAATTCACCCGCGACCTGGAACAGCGCGTTGCCGACGAGGTGCAAGCACGGCTGACGGCCGAAGAGCAGTTGCGCCAGTCGCAGAAACTCGAGGCCATCGGTGGTCTCACCGGCGGTGTGGCCCATGACTTCAACAACCTGCTGCAAGTAATTGCCGGCAACCTGCACTTGCTGGCCCGCCACGAGCGGGACAATGCCAACGTGCAACGGCGGGTCAGTGCCTCCCTTGAAGCCGTGGAGCGCGGCGCCAAGCTGTCATCGCAACTGCTGGCCTTTGCCCGACGCCAGCCGCTGTCACCGGCGGTCTACAACCCACGGCGCATCTACGACGGCTTGGGCGAATTGCTGCAACGGGCCCTGGGTGAAACCATCCAGATCGAAATGACTTTGCCCGATGAACCCTGGTGCATCCATGTTGATCGCAATCAATTGGAAAACGCCCTGTTGAACCTGGCGATCAATGCTCGTGATGCCATGGGCGGCGAGGGCACCATCGGCCTGATTGGCGAGAATATCGTGCTCGATGAGTCGTCCTGTGTCGGCAAGGGCATCCTGGCGGGCGACTATGTGCGATTGTCAGTGATCGATCGCGGCGCAGGCATGCCGCCCGATGTCCTGAATCAGGTATTCGAGCCGTTTTTCACCACCAAGACTGACGGCCAGGGCACTGGGCTGGGGCTGAGCATGGTGTTCGGGTTCGTCAAGCAGAGCGGCGGCCATATCGAGATTTCCAGCAGCCTGGGGGAGGGCACGCGGGCGCAGATGTATTTCCCCCGCAGTCTCCAGCCAGAAGCCGGTGAAGAGACGCAACACGACCCGCTCCAGCTGGGTGGGCACGAGACTATTCTAGTGGTGGAGGACAACGAAGAGGTGCGCAGTGCCTCGGTGGAGTTGCTCGAGCAGTCCGGTTACCGGACCCTCACCGCCGCCAATGGCGACGAGGCCATGAAACTGCTACTGGAGGGCGCCTTGGTGGATCTGATCTTTACCGATGTGGTCATGCCCGGGTTGATCAAGAGCTCCGACCTGGCCGCCTGGGCCAAGGTGCAGTCTCCACCGGTACCGGTGCTGTTTGCCTCGGGCCACACCCGGGACATCATCTCCCGCAACCACCAATTGAGCCCCGACACTCATTTGCTGAGCAAACCCTACGGCCCGGACGCGCTGACCCGGATGGTGAGAACCGTGCTGGGGCGTTGAGCGCGTCAGCGTAAACAAATGGAACCGAAGCCGTTGCGTCACCTTCGAATGACAAGACCGGTCATCCATCCGGCCCTGCCATGAACGAGGTGCCTATGAACGACGATCCTGCAAACACCCAGCAACAAGGCCAGACACAAGACCCGACCCCACGTAACGATCCGGCTATCGATCCCCAGGTACCGACCACCTCGGCCGGCACCCAGCCCGTCAGCCCCGCCGGTACGGACCAGGCCCAGAGCGCCGACAGTGAGGTCGATCAGAAGCATCATCATCAAGACAATGACAATACCTTCAGCCCCGGCTTCAAGCCTGATCCGGACCGGCCAAAATCCGATGACAGCACTGACGCTGATATCGACACAGACGGTGGCTAGCCGTTAACCGAATCGTGGAAACATTGAGTACGCCCCGTCCAGATCGATGAGGCCCCTGGGCGGATGGGGATGGAGCAATTTTTCTGCGGCGCCTCAGCGCTTGCCTTTCCAGCGATCCAGGGCAATCAGTACCAGCGACACCCCCACGAATCCCAGCAGCACCATCACCGCATTGATGAACACCCGTGGATAACCCAGTGTGTCCACTTCGATAAAAGGATAGGGGTAGGAACCGACAAAGTGTCCACGCACCAGGGCATAGATGAAATAGGCCAGTGGATAGATCAGCCATGGCCAGACATCCCGCCATTGCAAGGTGCCCTTGGGCACGCAGTACCACCAATAGATCACAAACAGTATGGGCATCACGTCATGCAGCAATTCATCCGCCACCCATTGCAGACCCTGGGGGTTCCAGATATTGCGCAACAACAGGTTGTACGCCAGCCCGACCAGCACAATGGCAGCGGCTACACCGCCCTGGACTGTGGGTTTGAGAAAGAACCGCCGCAGCGCCGAATCTCCTGAGGTGGCCGCGCAGGTCAGCACCACGGCCACCAGGATATTGGTCAGCACCGTAAAGTAACTGAAGAAGATGTCGACTCCGCCCAGCAGGCTCTTGTCGCCCTGCCAGCGCGAAGTCAGGATCAGGTAGAGCTGGAGGATCAATGCGAACCATCCCAGCAGTGCGGCGATTTTCACCGCAATCCCACCAGCGCTTTGCGTTAACACCTGTTCATCGCTCATGACTTGGCTCCTGCTGCGCGGCGCCTGCGACTGCAAAGCCCAAGCGGTTGGCGCTTAAGCAGGAGCGTCTTTTGAGCAAGACCCTAGGAGAGCGCGGTACAAGATTCTACTGTCAGAAATGACAGTGCCGACGAGCGGTCGACGTGCCGCTTACCGCTACGTGACGAGCCCGAAAACAGGCGACTCGAGAGTGCTGGCGCTTCGGCGGATGCGGGTGACTGGAGGTGTTGTTAAACCTTGAACAAGGCCATCTTCAGGGAGACGGCCTTATTCGGTACTTCAGGATTACTTGCTTGGGTGAGCCGCCTGAAGTTTCTTGGCCGCTTCCAAGTGATGCTCCAGGTCCGGCAGCATCTTCTGGGCGAACGCCTTCAGTTCGGTATTGCCAGCTTTTTTATCGTCGGTGACGGTACCGGCTTCTTTCTTGAACAGGGCAATGGTTTCTTCGTGAGCCTTGACCTGGTTGTTGGCATAGGCTGCATCGAAGGACTCGTCCCGCAGGTCGAGGATTTTTTCCTTGGCCTTCTTCATCAGTGTGGTGTCGTCTGGCACTTCGATGTCGTGTTTTTTCGCCAGCGCTTTCAACTCTTCATTGGCCTTGGTGTGATCGGTGATCATCTTATTGGCGAACTCTTTGATGTCCGCCGAAGCGCTTTTTTCCAGGGCCAGTTTGCTGGTTTCGATTTCCGCGATGCCACCGGCTGCCGCGTTGTCGACGAAGTCGTTGGAAGTCGCGGCCCAGGCCACGCCCATGCTGGTGCTCAGAACAACTGCCAGACCGAGTTGACGCAAGGTAAATCCGTCCATTGATAAGTCTCCACACAGGTTGAAAGAGCGATTCGTTTCGTCTCTGTTCAATGGAGAGCGGCGCGCCGGCAAAGGTTTGATTGGAAGATATCCCGTTACGACGAACGGTCACCGCTGGTCGGATTGGCGGTCGACAGAACCCCGTCAACGAGGCCATTCTGATAATCGACGAGCGCCGTAAAGGCGTCTGCCACCGACCCACTGAAGGAGGTGTTCCATGCCGGTGTCCCACGATTTGTGCCAGGATCTCAACTACACCAAAGACCACATCCAGAAAAAACGCAGCGAGGATCCAAGGCTCAATTCGTTGCTTCAAAAATACTCTGAACTTGATGCCGAGGTTGTGGAAGCCGAAAAGCCCACATCCGCCGGCCTGTCCGGCGTCGCCCTGGAGGCACTCAAGAAGAAACGGTTGCTGATCAAGGATGAGATCGCTCAGCGGTTGCAATAAAACTGCCCGTTCGTAATGACTGCAAGGAGGCTCTTGTGGCGAGGGGATTTATCTGTGGGTAGGGGATTTATCTGTGGCGAGGGGATTTATCCCCGTTGGGCCGCGAAGCGGCCCCATTTACCCCCTGACACACTGCGTTGTTGATCCCAGGAGGACTGCTACGCAGTCCAGCGGGGGTAAATCCCCTCGTCACAACAGATGCACTGCAGATCCATCAGCCCAGCGGATCCCAGCGCTGGGACCAGTCGCTGCCGGTCTTGATGATTTCGCGCAGCACTTCGAACGCCTGCTGCAGCGCCGCTGAATCGCGGTCTCGGGAATAGACCAGGTAGGTCGGGTAATTGAACTCCGGAGCCTTGGGCACTCGCTCCAGAATGCCGCTGTCCAGGTAACTCTGCACGACACGAGTGCGGAAGTAGCCGCTGCCGCCGTTCTCCAGGATGTACTGCAAGGCCAGGGGACCGAGGTTGAAGGTCACGGCGGCCTTGGCCTTTTCCGGTAGCGCGGTGTCGTGCTGGCGCCGGAAGTCGGCGCTCCAGTCGATGTACACGTAGGGTTCGGGACGGGTGGCCAGGCGCACCAGGATGAGCTTTTCTTCCAACAGCTGTTCTACTTGCAGGCGCGGCCAATATTCGGGCTGGTACACCACCGCCGCATCCAGCAGGCCCAGTTCCAGCTGTTGCAGCAGCTTTTCACCGTCGCGGATGTCCATGCGCAGGGCATGGCCGGGGATCTTCTGGCGCAGCTCGCCGGCCCAGGCGAGCATCAAGGGGTTGCACAGGCTGACCTCGCCACCGAGGTGCAAAACATTGCGGTAACCCTCGGGTAACGGCAGGTCTCGGCGGGCCGCTTCCCAGGTTTGCACAAGTTGATTGGCGTAGATCACAAAGGCTTCGCCATCGGCGGTCAACCGCGCACCGGCGCGGTTGCGCACGAACAGCGCGCAGCCGAGCTGGCTTTCAAGCTTCTGCACCCGCGCGGTAATCGCTGTCTGGGTGACGTGCAGCTTGTCGGCCGCGGCGGCGAGGCTGCCGTGGCGGACGATTTCCAGGAAGGTGCGAGCGAGGTCGATATCCATGGTCAGGCCGATGCGGGGGAAGCGGGCATTGTAAGAGCTGCCACGCCTCCCCGATACCGGGAATCATGGAATGGCTTGCGCCTCAGTCACTCGCGCCCAAGGGGCGATCAGGCGCTCGGGTGTGCGGCAGGCCTTGTGCTTGAGCACGAAACTGCGGCACTTCTGGGCGAAGCCATGGCGATTGTCCACCATATCGCGGCGCATCTGCGCCAGTTCGCCGTCGCGACACGCCTGGATCGCCGGCAGGCTGCGTTCGGCCTTGCGAACCCGAAGGGCTTCATAGGCTGGATCGAGCAGCGCGCTGTTGGCCCGTTGCAACAGCCATAGGCCGAACTCGTCAGGACAACGTGGCCCGATCTCCTGGACCATGCCGTAGCGCAACGCCTGCAGGGCGCTGATGGGCAGGCAGTCTTGGGTGAGTTTCCACGCCTGGTCCGGGCCGACCGCCCGGGGCAGGCTGTAGGTCCAGTACTCGGAGCCATACAGGCCCATGGTTGCGTAATGGGGGTTGAGCACGATGTCACTGCGCGCCAGCACGATATCGGCCGCCAGGGCCAGCATGACCCCGCCAGCCCCGGCGTTGCCCGTCAGGCCACTGACCACTAGTTGCCGGGCGCTGAACAACTCAAGACAGACGTCATCGATGGCTTGGATGTTGGCCCAGGCTTCCAGGCCGGGATCGGCGGCGGCCTGGATCACGTTCAGGTGCACGCCGTTGGAAAAGCTGCCGCGTCCACCACGGATCAACAGCACCTGGGTATCCCGGGACTTGGCCCAGCGCAGCGCCTGCACCAGACGCTGGCATTGCTCGGTGCTCATCGCGCCGTTATAGAATTCGAACGTCAGTTCCCCCACATGGCCGCATTCGCGGTAGCGAATGGGCTGATAGGCCTCATCGCTGAACGGATGCCGGCCCAGGGAGCTGTCGAGCACCGGCACTCCGTTGAGTCGCTGTGAGAGCACATGGCGTGCCGGTTGCTTGAAGGTCTGTTCGCCGGATTGCGGCTTGTGGCGCAGGGCGCCGATCCACAGGCTTGCATCACCGGTCGCGACTAACACCGCATCGTCACGCACGGCCAGCAATTCGCCGGGCAGGCCGCGGCGTACATCTGGATGGGCGTCGTACAGGTAAAACTGGCCACCGGCCAGGCTTGCGAGCACACCGGGCTGGCCGTCGGCGGCGTCGATGCAGCGCTTGATGAAACTCGTGCTGTCGTGCCAGCTGAAGGTGCGATCGTCCTGGGTCATGTTCGGTTGCAGGCGCCCGATCACCTCATGACGGCTGTAATCCAGCGGCACCGGGACGAAGCCGGCATGGAATTTTTCCACCACTTCGCGAATGCAGCGGATGGCCGCGTCGCTGACCGGGCCGTTATACAGCTCCGATTTGCGCAGGCCTTCGGGCAGGTTGAACTCGCAGGTGGCCCACACGGGGCCGGCGTCCATTTCCTCCACCGCCTGCAACGCCGTGACGCCCCAGCGCTCGGGTTGTCGAGTGATGGCCCAGTCCAGGGCACTGGCCCCGCGATCGCCGACGATCCCCGGATGGATGATCACCACCGGACGCCGAGGATTGCGCCACAGTTGCTCAGGCACGCGGTCCTTGAGAAATGGGCAGATCACCAGGTCGGCGCTGCTCTCTTCGATTTGCCGGCAGACCGTGGCTGGGTCGGTGAACAACACCACGCTGGGGCGATAACCGGCCTCGCGCAGGTCCAGCCAGGCGCGTTGGGTCAGGCCATTGAACGCGGTCGATAGCAGAATGATCTTCAGTGCGGGCATGAAAGTCTCTTCCTTGAGATGAGCGGGCGCAGGCTCCCGATGAGCCGTCCCTGGCTTTGATGGAGGCGCTAAGTTAGCGGTTGTGGGGCAAGCGGCTACTGACGAGGGTCAAGGTTGTGTGTGCAGGGCGAAATCCCTGGAGGGCAGAAACATGAATCCCGCCACGGGGGCGGGATTCGTTTGCAGCCAGAAGGCTGGCGAAGAGCGCGAGCGCTGTCTCAGCCAGGGAACAGCTCGGACAGTTTCATGGCCAGCATCATGTCACCTTCGGCGCGCAGCTTGCCGCCCATGAACGCTTGCATGCCGTCGGTGCTGCCGTCGACGATGCCTTGCAGGGTCTCGCCGTCCATCACCAGGGTCACCTGTGCGTCCGGGTTTTCACCTTCCAGCAGTTCGCAGGTCTTGTCCTTGACGATCAGCGAGAAGTTCTTGGTATCGTCGATGCGGAAACCGAATACCAGGTCCAGGCCGGCAGCGGCGTCTGGGTTGAACTTGGCTTTCATGGCTTGTACGGCGTCGGCTACGGAGGTCATGGTTTCGATCCTTATTTGGGTGATACAGCAAGGGTCTACAGTAATCCGGACTCAGCGAAAGGTGATGAGGTCCGGGGCCTTCAGCAGTTGCAGGTGGGCATGACTGTTGAAGGAAGCCAGGGCCACCTCGCGGCCCCTGAATTTCAGGTGGTTGAGCGAGGTGTTGACGATTTGCCAGTTCAGTTCGAAGGCCTGTCGGGCCGGTATTCGGGTGATCAGGTGGAGCAGGGCGGTGATGGTGCCGCCGGAGGTGAACACGGCGATTTTCTGGGTGTTGTCGGCTTGTTCCAGGATGCGCTGCAGGCCGGCCTGGACCCGCTCGACAAAACCCAGCCAGCTTTCCAGCCCGGGTGGGTCGTACTGGCCGCTGAGCCAGCGCTCGACGATCAGTGCGAAGATGCGTTGGAACTCGGCGCGGTTCTGCGCGGCGTTGCGCAGGATCTCCAGGGCTTCGGGTTCCTGGGGGAGCATGTCTGGCAGCAGGGCGCGGATCACCGCATCGGCATCGAACTCGTTGAACGCAGAGTCGATTTCCAGCCCGGGGACCGGCAGCCCGGCAGCGGACATCTGGCCTAGCGCGCCGGTGGCGGTATCCTGTTGGCGACGCAGGTCGCCCGAGAGGCAGCGATCGAACACGACACCGAGCTCCGCCAGGTGGCTGCCGAGCACTTGCGCCTGGCGCACCCCATTGGGCGAAAGGACATCGTAGTCGTCCGCACCAAAGGAGGCCTGGCCATGTCGAATCAGATAGATGCTGCCCACGTCCGCGTCATCCCGGTACGTTGAAGGTTTGGCGAGGTTATGAGGAAGGCGGTGAGCTGTCAATGAAAAAACATACGCTTGTTTGAAATGCCCGTTACAGCCTGTGGCGAGGGCGTTTGCCGCCGCCGAGTGTGCTGTGGGCATTGCAAGGCGCGCCAAGGTAACCGCAGGTTTCATGGCTGGCCGCGAGGCAGGCGCATGGGTATGCTGGGAGCGTTAAGTGCCGGCGTTTGCGCGGCGTTTTTGAATTGACTAGGAGCCATTGTGGAGTTCTTCATCGAATACGCCAGTTTTCTGGCCAAGACCGTGACGCTGGTGATCGCCATTCTGGTGGTGCTGGCCAGTTTTGCTGCGCTGCGCAGCAAGGGGCGGCGCAAGGCGGCCGGCCAGTTGCAGGTGAGCAAACTCAACGATTTCTATAAAGGCCTGCGCGAGCGCCTGGAGCAGACACTGCTGGACAAGGACCAGCTCAAGGCCCTGCGCAAGACAGAAGGCAAGGCTGAAAAGGCCGAGAAGAAGCAGAAGGGCAAGCCGGCGACCAAGCCGCGAGTGTTCGTGCTGGATTTCGACGGCGACATCAAGGCTTCGGCCACCGAAAGCCTGCGTCATGAAATCACTGCCCTGCTGACCCTGGCGACGCCGAAGGATGAAGTGGTGCTGCGCCTGGAAAGCGGCGGCGGTATGGTCCATAGCTACGGCCTGGCTTCGTCGCAACTGGCACGGATCCGCCAGGCCGGCGTGCCGTTGACTGTATGCATCGACAAGGTCGCGGCCAGCGGCGGCTACATGATGGCGTGCATTGGCGAGAAGATCATCAGCGCACCGTTCGCCATTCTTGGCTCCATCGGCGTCGTCGCACAGTTGCCCAACGTCAATCGCCTGCTGAAGAAGCACGACATCGATTTCGAAGTGCTGACGGCGGGTGAATACAAACGCACCTTGACGGTATTTGGCGAAAACACCGAGAAGGGCCGGGAGAAATTCCAGGAAGACCTGGATATCACCCATGAGTTGTTCAAGAACTTCGTCTCCAGTTACCGTCCGCAACTGGCCATCGATGAAGTGGCGACCGGTGAAGTCTGGCTAGGTGTCGCGGCACTGGGCAAGGGGCTGGTGGACGAACTGAAAACCAGCGACGAATACCTTGCCGAACGAGCCAAAGGCGCCGAGCTGTATCACCTGCACTACGCCGAACGCAAAAGCCTGCAGGAACGCATCGGCATGGCGGCCAGTGGTTCGGTGGACCGCGTCTTGCTGAGTTGGTGGAGCCGCCTGACCCAGCAGCGGTTCTGGTAACGGCTAATCCCTCTGTGGGAGCGAGCCTGCTCCCACAAGGGAATTGGACATGTACATGGATTTTGTGACCACCGGAGATCCCCTGTGGGAGATTCTATGTTGCAGGGGAACCCTGCAACCGTGAATTTGGTTGGTATTCGCTCTGATTTTTCATCAGGGCGAATGCTACCCGACACAACTTGCGGGCAAGGATAACCAAGGCCTGAGTTCTGGCCAGGCCTCGTGCCAAGAAGGCCTCATAGTAAGGTTTCCAGGCAGGAGACCGACAGGCCGCCATCGCGGCGTTGTGCGCCAGGCGTCGTAGCTCCCCGTCCCCTTTTTTGCTCAAGTGACGAGGACTGTGCTTCTTCCCTGAGTCTTTTGGACGCAAATCCATCCCCAAGAAAGCAATGAATGCATCGCCACTGACAAAGTGACCGCGCATGAATGCGGTCGCCAAGCCAATGGCCGTCAGTTCACCAATCCCTTCAATGGCTTTGCAGCGGTTGATGTTTTCAGTGATCCCTACCGCTTGGCTGGCCTCACGCATTAGCTTCTGAATGGCCTGATCGGACTCTTTGAAGACCTCCAACTGCCGGGCCAAGATGTCCTTTAGGCACGGTTCGTTCGAAAAACTCAGCACGATACTGACACGGGCCTTGATGAGTGCCGCACGTTTTCTAAGCAGGTTTTTTAACACTTTGTAGGCTTCTGGAGGTGGGCTCCAGATACGCAGCCTTGCTTGCTCGTTCGTTAGATAACGAGCCAGCAAACGCGCATCACAAGGATCAGTTTTAGCCCGCAGCCCAATACTTTCACGGTAATGGGCCACCCGATAAGGATCCACAACGTAAACATGAAACCCCATTCCATGGGCCAGCTCAGCTGTGTCCAGGTGATAAAAACTGGTGGCTTCCAGCGCAATCGAGCTTTGGGCTGGTAGCGTTTTGAGCCACCGGCCAAGAGCTTCGCGATTGTTGGCGATGGCTTGAGTGATTTTCAGGTCTTCGCGGTAAACGACGATTTCGGCCTTCGCTACATCGATACCAATAACCGTTGGTGAGTTAAGGATTGTCATGACGAATCCTCGGAGCTAGGGTTTAGGTGCTTGTCGGGGTCTACCTTTGCGCTGGCTTGCCTCTATCGTCGGTTTTACCGATGAATTCCTTATCGGCGCTTTAGGTAGAAAGGGCGGAACGAGAAGTCTCCCACGGTCCGTACTGGCTAGAGTCGGAATCGAGCTTTTAGTCCCGCCCACCCCTTCAAGTCTAAACATACAAGCGAGCTTGCTCGCGATGACGGCGCCACATCCACATTGATGCCAGCTGCCCCCATCGCGAGCAAGCTCGCTCCCACATTGGTTTCGAAGTGGTTGCGGGATTTCGACATAATTCATGCCCCAATAAAAAAGCCCTGAACCGGAACACCCGGATCAGGGCTTTTTTCATGTCTCAGGTGTCAGCGACGACGAAACAGCGGCAGCGGCTCGTCGGTGGCAGCCTGGTAAGTCACCGAAAAGTCCTTGAGGCTTTCGAGGGCTTCATAGGGGTCTTTGTCGGCCCGCAAGGCAAAGGCGTCGAAACCACAGCGGCGCATGTAGAACAGCTGGTCGCGCAGCACATCGCCAATTGCCCGCAATTCACCCTTGAAACCGTAGCGATCACGCAACAGGCGAGCGTTGGAATAGCTGCGCCCGTCGGTAAAGGCCGGGAAGTTCAGGGCTATGACCTGCAACTGGTTGGCGTCATCACCAATCTCTTCCGCTTCTTCGTCGGCGTCCAGCCACACACCCAGGCCACCGTCGCGGGCCTTGAGCGCGTGAGCATGGTCGCGCCACAAGGCCAGGGGCACGATCAGGTCGTCGCAGTTGGAGATGCCATCGAAGGTCGCGTCCTTGGGCAACAGGTGCCAGGTTTCGTCGATGACCTCGTTGTTCTTAATGATTCGCTGCATAGACGCGTTCCTTGAAGAGGTCGATGCCAATACGTTGATAAGTGTCGATGAAGCGCTCGTCTTCGGTACGTTGTTCGATGTACACGTCGATCAGCTTCTCGATCACGTCAGGCATGTCGTCCTGGGCAAAGGACGGGCCGAGGATCTTGCCCAGGCTGGCGTCACGGCTACCGCTGCCGCCCAGGGAGACCTGGTAGAACTCTTCGCCTTTCTTGTCCACGCCCAGGATGCCGATGTGGCCAACGTGGTGGTGACCACAGGCGTTCATGCAACCGGAAATGTTCAGGTCCAGCTCGCCGATGTCGAACAAGTAGTCCAGGTCGTCGAAACGACGCTGGATCGATTCGGCGATAGGGATCGACTTGGCGTTGGCCAGGGAGCAGAAATCGCCGCCTGGGCAGCAGATCATGTCGGTCAACAGGCCGATGTTCGGGGTGGCGAAACCTTGTTCGCGCAATTCGCCCCACAAGGTGAACAACTGGCTCTGTTCAACGTCCGCCAGGATGATGTTCTGTTCGTGGGAAGTGCGCAGCTGACCGAAACTGTAGCGCTCGGCCAAGTCGGCCACGGCATCCAGTTGCTTGTCGGTGATGTCGCCCGGGGCGACGCCGGTCGGCTTCAGGGACAGGGTCACTGCGACATAGCCTGGCTTCTTGTGGGCCAGGGTATTGCGGGTGCGCCAGCGGGCGAAGCCTGGATGCTCTTTGTCGAGCGCCGCCAGTTCGGCGTCCTGATTGCTCAGGGCCTTGTAGGCAGGGTCGACGAAGTGCTTGGCCACACGATGGACTTCGGCTTCGGTCAGGGTGGTCTGGCCGCCGCGCAGGTGAGCCATTTCGGCCTCGACCTTCTCGGCGAACACTTCAGGTGTAAGGGCCTTGACCAGGATCTTGATCCGCGCCTTGTACTTGTTGTCACGACGGCCATAGCGGTTGTACACCCGCAGGATGGCGTCGAGGTAACTCAGCAGGTCCTGCCAGGGCAAGAACTCATTGATGAACGCGCCGACCACCGGCGTACGGCCGAGGCCGCCACCCACCAGCACACGGAAGCCCAGCTCGCCGGCGGCGTTGTAGACCGTCTCCAGGCCGATGTCATGGACTTCGATGGCAGCACGGTCCGAGGTCGAGCCATTGATGGCGATCTTGAACTTGCGCGGCAGGTAGGCGAATTCCGGGTGGAAAGTGGTCCACTGGCGGACGATCTCGCACCATGGTCGTGGGTCGATCAGCTCATCGGCCGCGACCCCGGCAAATTGATCGGTGGTGACGTTGCGCAGGCAGTTGCCGCTGGTCTGGATCGCGTGCATCTGCACGGTGGCCAGTTCAGCCAGGATCTCAGGCACATCTTCCAGGGCCGGCCAGTTGTACTGGACGTTCTGCCGGGTACTGATGTGGGCATAGCCCTTGTCATAGTCGCGGGCAATCTGGGCCAGCTTGCGCACCTGGCGCGAAGTCAGTTGGCCATAAGGCACGGCCACGCGCAGCATCGGGGCGAAGCGCTGGATATACAGGCCATTCTGCAAGCGCAGAGGGCGGAATTCTTCTTCGCTCAGCTCGCCTGCCAGATAGCGTCGGGTCTGATCACGGAACTGCTTTACGCGGTCCTCGATGATCCGCTGATCGTACTCGTCATATACGTACATATAAGTCTCGTTCTCAGGCTTGGGCCGACTCAGAAACAGCTGCGTGTTGGCTCGCTGAAATCGGATTCTGCCTCGGCAATTCTGCGCGCACGGCCGCGCACTCCTAGAGGAGCCGGTGCAAGATACCTGTTTTGAGTTATGCGCAAAAGTGATGTTTGAGTATATGTAAAGAACCAAAACGACTAATGAGATTGATTATTGCCTAACCCACATTTGTCGTGCGGGCAATCATCGTCTTAACTGTGGTCGAGTCCCGATGCAATCACCTACAAAACCGACAAGAGGCGATGCAATGAGCAATCCGACCAAAGCAAGGAAAAGCGACAGTACTGTTGATGCCTGGGCCATTTTGTTCCTGATTATTCTGGTGGTGGGCACCGCAGTGTTCTGGGTCAGTCATCAATAAAGTCGAGCCGCCGCAGGCCACATGAAGCTCTCGAGTTCATGTGCCCGTTCGCCACCCGGGTCGTTATACTGGGTGGCGTATTATTTGGGGCGGGCGGGATGTCGAAGTTTATCTGCAGGCTACTGGCGTGGTTATGCCTGTCATTCTGGGCACAGGCCCAGGCCGCTCATACGGTTTCCTCTTCGACCGGCGCTTTGGCTGCCAGGTCGGCTGCTCCTTCGGTGGTATTTCTCAACCCGGGGTATTCCACAGAGCCTTTCTGGGTCAGCTATACCGAGTTCATGCAAGCGGCGGCAAGCGAGCTGGGCCTGCGGCTGCGTGTGGAGTATGCCGAGCGCGATCCCCAGCTCATGATCCGCCTGGCGCGCGAGGCGGTTACGGCGACTGATCGTCCGGACTATCTGGTGTTGGTCAATGAGCAGTATGTCGCCCCGCGAATCCTGCAATTGGCGCAGGGCAGTGGGGTCAAGCTATTCCTGGTGAACAACACGTTGACCAGCGATCAGAGTCACCTGCTGACCGAGAACGGTGCCCTGCCTTCCGAGCTGCTCGGTAGCCTGGTGCCCAACGATGAGCGCAGTGGCTACCTGATGCTCAAGGAACTGTTGCGTCAACACGGGCCGCTGGCTCCTGGGCAGACCCTTGATTTGCTGGCATTTTCCGGGAAAAAACTCACCCCTTCGGCGCAGCTGCGTGAGAAAGGCCTGCTTCGGGCACTGGCCGAGTATCCGCAAGTGCGTCTGCGCCAGTTGGTCTATGGCGAATGGAATCGTGAACGGGCTTATGAGCAGGCGAGCCAATTGGTCAAACGCTATCCGCAGACCGCGCTGGTATGGTCCGCCAATGATGAAATGGCCCTGGGTGCCATACGAGCGTTCGAGGAAGCAGGGCGCCAGCCAGGCAAGGATGTATTGTTCAGTGCAATGAACAGCTCCAGGCCGGCGCTTGAGGCACGTATCGACGGGCGCTTGAGCGTTCTGTTCACTGGGCATTTCAGCCTGGGCGGCTGGGCCATGGTCATGCTGCATGACCACGCCCAGGGCGTCGACCTCGCGCGTCATGGCGGCTACAACCAGCAGCTCGATCTGATGCAGTCGCTCGACCCGGCCCAGGCTCGCGCCTGGTTGAAAATGGATCCCGCCAAAGACTATCGCTTGGGCTTCAAGCGCTTCAGCCTGGTGTCCCACCCGGATGGCGAGCGTTATGCCTTCTCGCTCGATGGGCTGGGGCGTCGCTAGCCTCAGTCCGGATTGCAGGCAAGCTGTCCATAATGATCTGTGGGTACTGAGTGTTCACACACCCGCAAAGTACAACACCAAATTAACGATCCCATACAACGTCAACCCGAAAATCACCGTAAACAGGATGCCGAGGATCACGAAGTGACTCGGCTTGCCGTGGGTAAAGTCCCGGGCGCGGTTTTTTCCGCTTTGCACGCCAAAGGCCGCCGCCCCCACGCTGTGCAGCATTTGCCAGAGGGTTGGCGCCTTATTTTCGGTTGGTTCGTCCATGATGCTCTCCATACACAAGGTCATGTGTGGAGAGCATAGTCAATCGCGCCCAACTTAGCTGTCGTATCCCAGGTTCGGCGACAGCCAGCGCTCCGTCACGCTCAGGTCCTGGCCCTTGCGGGCGGTGTAGCTCTGGACCTGATCCTTGTCGATCTTGCCCACGGCAAAGTACTGCGCCTGGGGATGGGCGAAGTACCAACCGCTGACCGCCGCCGCCGGGAACATGGCGTAGTGTTCGGTCAGGAATACGCCGCTGCGTCCGGCCTTCAGTTCGCTGGCTTCGGGGTCGAGCAGGCGGAACAGGGTGGCTTTCTCGGTATGGTCCGGGCAGGCCGGGTAGCCGGGGGCAGGGCGGATGCCGGTGTATTGCTCCTTGATCAAGGCGTCGTTATCCAGGCTCTCGTCCTGGGCGTAGCCCCAATACTCTTTGCGTACCTGCTGGTGTAGCCACTCGGCGCAGGCTTCGGCCAGGCGGTCGGCCAGAGCCTTGACCATGATCGAGTTGTAGTCGTCGCCAGCCTCTTGGTAAGCCTTGGCGACTTCTTCGGCACCGATGCCGGCGGTGGTGATGAAACCGCCGACGTAGTCGGTCACGCCGCTGTCTTTGGGGGCAACGAAGTCGGCCAGGGAGAAGTTCGGCTTGCCGTCGGTCTTGATGATCTGCTGGCGCAGGTGATGCAGGCGGGCCAGCGGCTTGCCGTCGTCGCCGTAGACTTCCAGGTCGTCGTCATGCACCTGGTTGGCCGGCCAGAAGCCAAACACGGCGCGGGCGCTGATGAGTTTCTCGTCGATCAGCTTGCGCAACATCGCCCGGGCATCGGCGTACAGCGCGGTGGCCGCTTCGCCGACCACTTCGTCGGTGAGGATGCGCGGGAACTTGCCGGCCAGGTCCCAGGAAATAAAGAACGGCGTCCAGTCGATGTATTCGGCCAGGACGTTGAGGTCAATGTTGTCCAGCACCTTGGCGCCGGTAAAGGTCGGCTTGACCGGCTGGTAGCTGCTCCAGTCGAACTGCGGCTTCTTGGCCACGGCGGCGGGGTAGCTCAGGCGCTCGGTGCGGGCACTGCGGTTGGCGGTGCGTTCGCGCACGTCCATGTATTCCAGGCGGGTCTTCTCGACGAACGCCGGCTTGAGTTCCTTGGACAGCAACTGCGTGGCCACGCCCACGGCGCGGGAGGCGTCGGTGACGTAGATCACCGCGTCGTTGCTGTATTTGGGCTCGATCTTCACCGCCGTGTGGGCCTTGGAGGTCGTCGCGCCGCCGATCATCAGTGGCAGGTGGAAGTCCTGGCGCTGCATCTCGCGCGCCACATGTACCATCTCATCCAGGGATGGGGTGATCAGGCCGGACAGGCCGATGATGTCGCACTTCTGCTCCTTGGCCACCTGCAGGATCTTCTCCGCCGGGACCATCACGCCCAGGTCGACAATGTCATAGCCGTTGCAACCGAGCACCACGCCGACGATATTCTTGCCGATGTCATGGACGTCGCCCTTGACCGTGGCCATGAGGATCTTGCCTTTGGCCTCTGGCTTGTCGCCTTTCTCCGCCTCGATGAACGGAATCAGGTGGGCCACGGCCTGTTTCATCACCCGGGCGGATTTCACCACCTGGGGCAGGAACATTTTGCCGGCGCCGAACAGGTCGCCGACGATGTTCATGCCGGCCATCAGCGGGCCTTCGATGACCTCGATCGGACGGGCGAAGGACTGGCGCGACTCTTCGGTGTCTTCGACGATGTGCGTGGTGATGCCCTTGACCAGTGCATGTTCCAGGCGCTTGTTCACTTCCCAACCGCGCCATTCCTCGGTTTCCGCTTCCTTGACGCTGCCGTCGCCCTTGTACTTGTCGGCGATGGCGAGGAGGGCGTCGGTGCCTTCGGGGGTGCGGTTGAGGATCACGTCCTCCACGGCATCGCGCAGCTCCACCGGGATCTGGTCGTAGATCTCCAGTTGGCCGGCGTTGACGATGCCCATGGTCAGGCCCGCGCGGATCGCATAGAGCAGGAACACCGAGTGGATCGCTTCGCGCACCGGGTTGTTGCCGCGGAACGAGAACGACACGTTGGACACGCCGCCGGAAGTCAGCGCGTACGGCAGTTCGTCGCGGATGTAGGCGCAGGCGTTGATGAAGTCCACGGCATAGTTGTTGTGCTCTTCGATACCGGTGGCGACGGCGAAGATGTTCGGGTCGAAGATGATGTCTTCCGGTGGGAAGCCGACTTCATTGACCAGGATGTCGTAGGAGCGCTTGCAGATTTCCTTCTTGCGCGCCTCGGTGTCGGCCTGGCCGGCTTCATCGAAGGCCATCACCACCACGGCGGCACCGTAGCGCTTGCACAGTTTGGCGTGGTGGATGAATTGCTCGACGCCTTCCTTCATGCTGATGGAGTTGACGATGCCCTTGCCCTGGATGCACTTGAGGCCGGCTTCGATCACTTCCCATTTCGACGAGTCGATCATGATCGGCACGCGGGAGATGTCCGGTTCGCCGGCGATCAGATTGAGGAAGGTCACCATGGCCTTCTTCGAATCGAGCATGCCCTCGTCCATGTTGATGTCGATCACCTGCGCGCCGGCCTCGACCTGTTGCAGGGCCACTTCCAGGGCTTCGGTGTAGTTGTCCTCGCGAATCAGCCGGGCGAACTTGGCGGAACCGGTGATGTTGGTCCGCTCGCCGACGTTGACGAACAACGAGCTGCGATCGATGGTGAACGGTTCCAGGCCCGACAGGCGGCACGCCCGGGGGATCTCTGGAATCTGCCGCGGTGCGTAGCCGGCCACGGCCTTGGCGATGGCTTCGATGTGCGCCGGGGTGGTGCCGCAGCAGCCGCCGACGATGTTCAGGAAGCCGCTCTGGGCGAACTCCTCGATGACTTTGGCGGTCTGGGCGGGCAATTCGTCGTATTCACCGAACTCGTTGGGCAGGCCGGCGTTCGGGTGGGCCGAGACGTGGGTGCTGGCCTTGTTCGACAGCTCTTCCAGGTACGGGCGCAATTCGCTGGCGCCCAGGGCGCAGTTCAAGCCCACGGAGATTGGCTTGGCGTGGGCCACGGAGTTCCAGAAGGCTTCGGTGGTCTGCCCGGACAGGGTACGGCCGGACGCATCGGTGATGGTGCCGGAGATCATGATCGGCAGTTCGACGCCCAGCTCTTCGTAGACCCCTTGCACGGCGAAAATCGCCGCCTTGGCGTTCAGTGTGTCGAAAATGGTTTCGATCAGGATCAGGTCGGCACCGCCTTCGATCAGGCCCTTGGTGGCCTCGGTGTAGTTCTCCACCAGTTCGTCGAAGGTCACATTGCGGTAACCGGGGTTGTTCACGTCCGGCGACAGTGAGCAGGTGCGGCTGGTCGGGCCGAGCACGCCGGCGACGAAGCGCGGCTTGTCCGGGGTCTCCAGGGTCTTGGCGTCGGCCACTTTACGGGCCAGGCGCGCGCCTTCCAGGTTCAGCTCGTAGGCCAGGCCCTGCATGCCGTAGTCGGCCTGGGACACTTGGGTGGCGTTGAAGGTGTTGGTTTCCAGGATGTCGGCGCCGGCATCCAGGTAGGCTTTTTCGATGGCGCCGATCACGTCGGGACGGCTCAAGACCAGCAAGTCGTTGTTGCCCTTGACGTCGCTCGGCCAGTCGGCGAAACGCTTGCCCCGGTAGTCCTGCTCCTCGAGCTTGTAGCTCTGGATCATCGTGCCCATGCCACCGTCAAGGATCAGGATGCGTTCCTTGAGAGCTTGCTGGAGAAGATAGAGGCGAGCGCTGCGATCGGACATAGGACTACCTGGGGAAAAAAGACCATTACGAAGGCCGGAATGATAACAAACCTGTGTGGGATTTGAGCGTGGGTGGCTTTTGCATGAATATCGCTCATGTTTGCAAGGCGATGCTGGCCCGGTAGAATCGCCGGACTATCTCTTAGGGACCCGAGACATGCCGTACCGCGTCTTATTCGGCAGTCTGTTGCTGTCGTTGTCTTTTAGCGCAGCCGCCGGGAATCCCATTCCGGCGATCTCCTACACCCGCGACATCCAGCCGATCTTCACGGAAAAGTGCGTGGCCTGTCATGCCTGCTACGACTCCGCCTGCCAGTTGAACCTGGGCAGTGCTGAGGGCGCGACCCGAGGCGCGAGCAAGTTGTCGGTATACGACGGCGAACGCCACCAGGCTGCTGCCCCGACCCGCTTGTTCTATGACGCTTCTGGCCCGCAGGCCTGGCAGCGCAAGGGTTTCTATTCCGTGCTCGATGCCCAGGGTAGCCAGGCCGCACTGATGGCGCGGATGCTTGAACTGGGGCATCGCACGCCGCTGCAGCCCAACGCCAAGCTGCCGGAAGACATCGTGCTCGGGCTCAACCGGGATAACAGTTGCCCGATGCCTGGGCAATTCGACGAATATGCTGCTGCGCATCCCAAGGAAGGCATGCCCCTGGCCGTTACCGGCCTGACTGACCAGCAATACCAGACCTTGCAGCGCTGGCTGGCTGCTGGCGCGCCCATCGATCAGCAGGCCCTGGCCCCGAGTGCCGCTGAAGCTTTGCAGGTGGTGCAGTGGGAGAGTCTGCTCAACGCCCCCGGTGCCCGGGAAAGCCTGGTGGGCCGCTGGTTGTTCGAGCACTGGTTTCTGGCGCACATCTATTTCAAGGATGGCGAGCCGGGGCATTTCTTCCAATGGGTGCGTTCGCGCACGCCCACCGGTCAGCCGATCGACCTGATCAACACCCGTCGCCCGAACGACGATCCCGGCACCCGTGTGTATTACCGGCTCTGGCCGGTGCAAGGGGTGATCGTGCACAAGACCCATATCACCTATGGCTTGAGCGCGGCGAAGATGGCGCGGATCAAAAGCCTGTTCTACAGCGGTAAATGGCAAGTCACCGCGTTGCCGGGCTATGGGCCGGAGCGGCGAGCCAACCCGTTTTCCACCTTCGAGGCGATCCCGGCCCAGGCCCGCTATCAGTTCATGCTCGATAACGCCGAGTATTTCGTGCGCACGTTCATCCGTGGCCCGGTGTGCCGCGGTCAGATCGCCACGGACGTGATCCGCGACAACTTCTGGGCGCTGTTCCAGGCCCCCGAGCATGACCTGTACATCACCGACCCGAACTACCGCGGCCAGGCCACGCCGCTGCTGGCGATGCCGGGGCAGAACGACGACGTGGGCAGTGTCGTCAGCCTGTGGCTCGACTATCGTGACAAGCGCAACGAGTACGAAGCCTTGCGTCGCGACGTCTACGCCGATGCGCCAGCGCCGAGCTGGTCGACGCTGTGGGCCGGGAATGACAACGCGTTGCTGAGCATTTTCCGCCACTTCGACAGTGCTTCGGTCAACAAAGGCCTGATCGGCGAAGTACCGCAGACGATGTGGCTGTTCGACTTCCCGTTGTTGGAACGCACCTACTATCAGTTGGCGGTGAACTTCGATGTGTTCGGCAACGTGTCCCACCAGGCCCAGACCCGGCTGTACTTCGACCTGATCCGCAACGGCGCGGAGCAGAATTTCCTGCGCCTGATGCCGGCCGATTCCCGCGAGGACTATCTCGACGACTGGTACCAGTCCGGTGGCAAGTTCAAGATGTGGCTCGATTATGAGGCCATCGACGACGACAAGCCGACCGCGCTCAAGCTGGATGAACGTGACCCCAAGCGTGATTTTGCCGAGCAATTGCTGGCCCGCTATGGCGATCTGAATGCGCGGCCTGATCCGATCAATCGTTGCGCCGGTGCCTATTGCTCGCGGCCGAACATCGACCCGGCCCTGCAGAACGCCGAGCAGGCCCTCAGTCGCCTGGTGTCGCGGCCGGCGGCGGGGCTCAGGGTGATCGACCAGTTGCCGGAAGCGACCATGCTGCGCATCGAAACCGCCGGCGGTCGGCGTGAGGTCTACAGCCTGTTGCGCAACCGTGCCCACAGCAACGTCGCGTTTCTGTTGGGTGAAGCGCTGCGTTACCAGCCGGGGCTGGATACGTTGACGGTGTATCCGGGGGTGATGAGCAGCTACCCGAACTTCATCTTCAACATCCCCGCCGGCCAGGTGCCGGCGTTTGTCGATGCCATGGAGAACGCCCAGGACGCCGCGGCGTTCGAGCGGATCGTCGAGCGTTGGGGGATTCGTCGCAGCCACCCGCAGTTCTGGGACTACTTCCATGATCTGGACCGTTATATCCAGGAAACGGAGCCTCTGGAGGCCGGTGTGCTGGATATGAATCGCTACCAGAACCTCTGATCGGGAGCCCCGGCGACGGAACCCGTCGCCGTTGGCTGCTTTCCTGACAAAAATACTGGGACTTTGTCCGGCGCGTTGATTGGCGTAAACTGCCGGCAAGCCTGCGAGGAGTTCCCATGACCGCTATTACGATTACCGATGCCGCCCACGATTACCTGGCTGACCTGCTCTCCAAGCAGAACACCCCGGGTATCGGGATCCGCATCTTCATCACCCAGCCCGGCACCCAGTACGCTGAAACTTGCATTGCCTACTGCAAGCCGGGGGAAGAGAAAGCCGAAGACACTGCGTTGGGGCTCAAGAGCTTCACCGCCTACATCGACTCGTTCAGCGAAGCGTTCCTGGACGATGCGGTGGTCGATTACGCCACCGACCGTATGGGCGGCCAGTTGACCATCAAGGCGCCGAACGCCAAGGTGCCGATGGTCAATGCCGACAGCCCGGTCAACGAGCGCATCAATTACTACCTGCAAACCGAAATCAACCCGGGGCTGGCCAGCCACGGCGGCCAGGTTTCGCTGATCGACGTGGTGGAAGACGGCATCGCCGTGCTCCAGTTCGGCGGCGGCTGCCAGGGCTGCGGCCAGGCTGACGTGACCCTGAAGGAAGGTATCGAACGCACCTTGCTCGAGCGCATTCCGGAACTCAAGGGCGTGCGCGACGTGACCGACCACACGCAGAAAGAAAACGCCTACTACTGATAGGTGTTCGCTGCGGATATAAAAAACGGTGCCCGTGAGCACCGTTTTTTTATGGGCGCAGATCCGACCGCCGCCAATCCCTGTGGGAGCGAGCTTGCTCGCGAAGGCGTCGGCACATTCAACATCGCTGCTGGCTGATCCACCGCTATCGCGAGCAAGCTCGCCCCCACAGGGGATCCCGGTTGGCTCTTGCTGAATGAGTCAGGGCCTATAGAGATGTGCATGCCCGGCGCGGTACAGCGACGATTCGCTGAACACATCGTTACCCAGTACACGTCCCACCAGAATCAGCGCCGTGCGGCGAAAGCCCTTGGCCTGCACCTTCTCGACGATATCAGCCAGCGTCCCCACCGCCCAATCCTGATCCGGCCATGTCGCCCGATGAATCACTGCGATCGGGCAATCGACGCCGTAGTGGGGCAGCAGTTCGCCGACGATTTTTTCCAGATGATTGACCCCCAGGTGAATCGCCATGGTCGCCCCGTGTTGCGCCAGGCTGCTCAGTTCCTCACCAGCGGGCATCGCGGTTTTGTCCGCGTAACGGGTGAGGATCACGCTCTGGGAGATGTCCGGCAGGGTCAGTTCTGCGCCTAGTAAGGCGGCGCAGGCTGAGGTCGCGGTCACACCCGGGATGATCTCGAAAGGGATGCCCAATTCCCGCAGGCAACGAATCTGCTCACCAATGGCGCCGTACAGGCTCGGGTCACCGGAATGCACCCGGGCCACGTCCTGGCCGTTGAGATGAGCAGCCTTGATCAACTCAATGATTTGTTCCAGGTGCAGCTCGGCGCTGTTGACCACTTGTTCGGCATGATGGCCTTCCAGCACGGCGGCCGGTACCAGGGAGCCGGCGTAGATAATCACCGCGCAGCTGCGGATCAGCCGTTGGCCCTTGACGGTGATGAGTTCCGGGTCGCCGGGGCCGGCGCCGATGAAGTAAACGGTCATGACCGGCTCCTGTGAAAGATGGGTGAGCGTCGTCCAGATGAAGATCGCTCATGATCCTGGGCGCGGATTATCGGGATTTACGACGTGCGCGCCAATGCCAGCGTGCTCATGGGGCCTTTTTGACGGGGAATCAGCAGCATCGCGGGCGTCGTGCCCAGTTGGTCGGCCAGAGCCAGGGCGGCGCTTTCGGCGATGCCGTAGCACCCGGTCCGCTCGAAAGCGATCTCGGAGCGGTGACTGAGCCGCTCCCGATAATCGGCCAACTGCTCGGCGCTGAAGCAAGTCATCGGCAGCGCCAGTTGTTCGGCCAGTTCCAGCAGGCCCGGTTCGTCACGCTTGAGGTCGATACTGGCCAGGGCTCGCACCTGATCAAGCGCAACACCGTGGGCCAGCAACGCCTGATCGAGCAATGCCCGTAACGTGCTGGCCGGGCAGCCGCGCTGGCAGCCAAGGCCGACCACCAGGATCGGCTCGCGGCTCATGCGTCGTGCTGGGCTTGACCGTCACGGCGAAACAGCCAGGCGCTGATCAGGCCGAGGGCCAGCCAGAACGCGACGTTGGTTACTTGCGAGGCGATCTTGAATTGGCTTTCCAGTGCTTCGGGCGCCAGCATCGAGTGGACTTCCGGCTGCGGTGCGCCGATGACATGGGGCACCAGCAACGTCGCCACCCCCAGCAACTTGAGCAGCCAGTGTTTGCCGAAGGCGATCAGGGCGATGCCCACCGCTGTGGACGCTGCGGTGCCGATCCACCACATCTGCCGCTGGGCCAGATCGGCCGCGGCGGTGCCGGGCAGCTCCGGTGGCAGACCGAGGGTCGGCGCCAGGACGAAGGTGGCATAACCGGCCAGGCCCCAAAGCAGGCCCTGGGAAGTGCGAGTCGGTGCGCGCAAGGTATACAGACCCGCCAGCATCAGGGCGAAACCCACCGCCACCACCAGGTTGCCGCCTGTGGTAGACAGTACGCGCTGCCAGCCGTCTTCCGGCTCCCAGGCTTCGGCATCGTGGGTATGGGCCACGCCGTCGGCGTGTTCATGGACCTCAGCCGCCGGGGCTTTTTCAAAGGTTTCGGCTTGAAGAATCAGCGGCGACACCCAGAAGCTTTGCAGGAGCGTCAGCAGCAGGGCGGCCAGCAAGCCGCTGAAACCAGCGGTCTGCGCGATACGCTTGATCATGTTGTCAGGTCTCAATGGCACGGGAAGGCGGCGCTGTGGCGGGTGTCGTGGGCGGCGTTGTGCACCGCTTCGATGTGGGAGAAACCGGCGAAATAGACCAGGCCGGCACCCAGGATCGAGGCCAGGATCGCGGCGCTCAGGCGTTGGCTCAAGGTGGTGGTGCTGCTGGCGGTGCGGGCGGTGCTGCTGATGGTCGACATGGCGCTTCCCTCTGTTCTTGTTCAGTGGGTTATTCGAGCGCAATGAAACCCCGGGCGAAAACCCGCCAAGGTTCGAACAGCGCCCGCCCACCGCGGGTTTGTTGATGCATGAGTCATGGGCCGGTCTCCGGGCTTGCGAGGGGCCGGGCTTGTGCCTGGCCTGCAAGCGTCACCTTCCCATGTCGACAGACACAGTGGTTCAGACGCTTCGCTCGCTTACCGTTGCGGGGGCAGCACCGGACTGACGTGGCTTTGAAGTAAAGCACACGATTCACCGGTTTCCCGTTTCACCCTGTGAAGGGCACCCGTAACTAGGCGCACAGGAGAGCATGGGCGGGGGCGGGGCGTCAATTGGCAGGGGGTTCAGGCTGGCACCGAGTCGCGCCCAATCGCGAGCAAGCTCGCTCCCACAGGGAACTTGAGGTGATCGTTATTTCTATGTACGCCAGCAACCCATGTGGGAGCGAGCTTGCTCGCGATGACGGTGGTAAGGCCACCACAGAACTTACCTGCGGACATTGACCCGCCCCCACACCCTGCGTAGCCTTGCGCCTTCGAGGTTCTTCGGCATGCGCCGAAGCTAAGAAGGGAACGCGGTCCAAGCCGCGGCTGCCCCCGCAACTGTGAACGGTGCTGTTTCTGCAAGGCCACTGTGCATGCCCTGTTCCATCGGGCGCACGGGAAGGCGCAGCAATCGCCAGTCAATGACTGGCCCGCCGTCAGCCAGGAGACCTGCCTCGACACAGATTCTCACTACAACCGGGCGGGGTGATCCGGTGGCGAAATCTTCCGCGCACGCCTTGCCTGCGGTTGTCGTCCCGTTTGCCCGCCACTTTGCCAAGGGGCATCGGATGAAAACACTGGCCAAACTTCCCGTCACCATCGTCACCGGTTTCCTCGGCTCGGGTAAAACCACCTTGCTGCGGCACATGCTCGACAACGCCCAGGGCCGCCGTATCGCGGTGATCGTCAACGAGTTCGGCGAGTTGGGCATCGACGGCGAGATCCTCAAGCAGTGCTCCATCGGTTGCACCGAAGAAGAAGCCAACGGCCGCGTCTACGAACTGGCCAACGGTTGCCTGTGCTGCACGGTGCAGGAAGAGTTCTTCCCGGTGATGCGCGAGCTGGTGGCCCGGCGCGGCGACCTCGACCATATCCTCATCGAAACCTCCGGCCTGGCCCTGCCCAAGCCGCTGGTCCAGGCTTTCCAATGGCCGGAAATCCGCAGCGCCTGCACTGTCGATGCGGTGATCACCGTGGTCGACAGCCCGGCCGTGGCCGCCGGCACCTTCGCCGCGTTTCCCGACCAGGTCGACGCGCAGCGCAAGCTCGACCCGAACCTGGACCATGAATCGCCGCTGCACGAACTGTTCGCCGACCAGCTGGCCAGCGCCGACCTGGTGATCCTCAACAAAGCCGACCTGATCAGCCCTGAAGACCTGGCCAAAGTCCGCCTGGAAGTGGCCGAAGAGTTGCCACCGGCGGTCAAAGTCATCGAAGCCAGCAGCGGTCGCTTGCCATTGGACGTGCTGATTGGCCTGGGCGCTGGTTCCGAAGAACACATCGACAGCCGCCACAGCCATCACGATCATCACCATGACGGCGACGAAGACGACCATGATCATGACGCCTTCGACTCCATTTCCATCGAATTGCCCCAGGCCGACGAAAGCCTGCTGCTGGACGCACTGACGCAATTGGTGGTCCAGCACAGCGTACTGCGGGTCAAGGGTTTCGCGGCGATCCCGAACAAGCCGATGCGCCTGCTGATCCAAGGCGTTGGCACGCGGTTCGACAAGCATTTCGACCGCCAGTGGGGCGCCGATGAAGCACGGGTCACCCGTTTGGTGCTGATTGGCCAGGCACTCGATGCCGGGCTGCTTGAAGCGCAGTTGCGCGCCGCCCTCAGCGTCTAAGCCATGCACCTGCTCAGGACCCAGCCCGGTGGCTTTGTATCGGACGACAACATTGCCGACCTGGGGCAAACCCCCGCCGAGCTGGTGATCCTGTGCAGCGGCGATTCCAGCCTGGCGCTGCTGGCCGAAGCGGCCAGGCAGTTGCCGGACGACTACCCGCAGTTTCGCCTTGCCAACCCGATGCAGGTGCAGAACCACGCGTCGGTGGACCTGTATTTCGAAGACGTGCTGCGCCACGCCAAAGTCATCCTGTTGTCGCTGCACGGTGGCATCGGCTATTGGCGCTACGGCATCGAGCGTCTGATGGAGCTGGCCGGGCGCGGGGTGAAGCTGATCCTGGTGCCGGGCGACGATCGTCCGGACCCGGAACTCAGCGACCTGAGCAACGTGCCTTTCGAGGACCGCGACCGGCTCTGGCAGTTCTTGCGCCAGGGCGGGCTGGGCAATGCCCTGGACCTGTTTCATAACCTGGGCAGCCAATGGTTCGGTCGCGATTATCCGTGGGGGGAACCGCAAATCCTGCCGCGCACGGCGATCTACCATCCGAAAAAAACCAGCGCCGCCCTCGGCGATTGGCAAGCCGACTGGCAGGCCGATCGACCGGTGGCGGCGGTGCTGTTCTATCGCTCCCACCTGCAAGCGGCAAACACCGCGTTCATCGACGTGTTCTGCCAGCGCCTGCAAGTGGCGGGGCTCAATCCACTGCCGATTGCCGTGGCCAGCCTCAAGGAGCCCGGTTGCCTGGCATTGGTTGAAGATTGGTTGGATGAGGTCGAAGCCGCGGTGATCCTCAATACCACCGGCTTCGCCCAATCCAGCCCCGAAGCGCCGCATCTGCGGCCGTTTCGCCGCAACATCCCGGTGATCCAGGCGATCTGCGCCCAGGACAACGAACCTGGCTGGCGCGCCAGCGAGCAGGGCCTGGGGCCGCGGGACCTGGCGATGCACATTGCCTTGCCAGAACTGGATGGGCGGATCATCAGCCGCCCCATCAGTTTCAAGGACCTGGCTTGGCGCAGCGAGCGCAGCCAGAGCGATGTGGTCTGCTACCGGGCGGTGCCCGAGCGCATGGATTTTGTCGCCGAACTGGCCCGGCGCTGGACCACCCTGGCGCGCCTGCCCAACGCCGAAAAGCGCGTGGCGCTGATCCTTGCCAACTACCCGACCCGGGACGGGCGAATCGGCAACGGTGTCGGCCTGGACACCCCGGCGGCGGCGCTGAACATCCTGCGGGCCATGCAGGCCGAGGGTTATCCGCTGCCGGGCGAACTGCCGGCCAACGGCACTGCGTTGATCCAGCAATTGCTCGGCGGGGTCAGCAACGACCTGGACAGCCTCGACTTGCGCCCCTGTCACCAAAGCCTGGCCCTCGACGCTTATCAGGCCATGTTCGACGCATTGCCGGAGGCCAATCGCCAAGCGGTGCTTGCGCGCTGGGGGGCACCGGACAAGGACCCGATGTATCGTGACGGTCGCTTGATGGTCGCCGGCCTGCGCCTGGGCATGACCTTCGTCGGTATCCAGCCGGCCCGTGGTTATCAAGTCGATCCGAGTGCGGTCTACCACGACCCGGACCTGGTGCCGCCGCACGGTTACCTGGCGTTTTATTTCTGGTTGCGCCATACCTACGGCGTCCACGGGGTGATTCACGTCGGCAAGCACGGCAACCTCGAATGGCTGCCGGGCAAGGGCGTCGGGCTCTCGGAGAGTTGCTGGCCCGATGCATTGCTGGGGCCGCTGCCGAACATCTATCCATTCATCGTCAACGACCCGGGTGAGGGCGCCCAGGCCAAGCGTCGGACCCAGGCAGTGATCATCGACCACTTGATGCCACCGCTGACCCGCGCCGAAACCTACGGGCCGCTGCGTAACCTCGAGTTGTTGGCGGACGAATACTACGAGGCGCAGTTGCTCGATCCGCGCCGCGCCCGGGAACTGCAACGGGACATCCTGAACCTGGTGCGTGAGACGCACATCGACCGTGAGCTGCAACTCGATGCCGCGCTCGACAGCGATGCCGACGCAGCGATCTGGCTGCCGCGCCTGGACACCTATCTGTGCGATTTGAAGGAGTCGCAGATTCGCGACGGCCTGCACATTTTTGGCGAGTCGCCCAGTGGACGCCTGCGCATCGACACCTTGCTGGCGTTGTTGCGCATTCCCCGTGGCGACGGCAAGGGCGCGCAGTCGAGCCTGCTGCGGGCGCTGGCCAAGGCGTTCGGGCTGGGTTTCGATCCGCTGGATTGTGCCTTGGCCGAGCCTTGGACTGGCGACTGCCCCGAGGCGTTGCGCCTGGCCAGCGCCGAACCTTGGCGAACCGCCGGTGATACCCGCGAGCGCCTGGAGTGGTTCGCTGCACAGTTGATCGAGCAAGCGCTAAACGGTGAAGTGCCGCAACTCGATGCACCGGGCTGGGAGGTAGTCAACAGTATTATCGCGAGCCTGCGCAGCGTCGTGGCCCCGCGCCTGGACGCCTGCGGTCCGGCGGAAATGCGCGGCCTGCTCGATGCCTTGAGCGGGCGCTTCGTGCCGGCCGGGCCCAGCGGCGCGCCGAGTCGAGGGCGCCTGGATGTGTTACCCACCGGGCGCAATTTCTTCTCCGTGGACGTGCGCAACCTGCCTACCACCACGGCGTGGCGCATCGGTTTCCAATCGGCCAACCTGATTCTTGAGCGGCATTTGCAGGACCATGGCGATCACCTGCGTCAGCTCGGCCTGTCGGTGTGGGGCACTGCCACCATGCGCACCGGTGGCGACGACATCGCCCAGGCCATGGCGTTGATGGGCGTGCGCCCGGTGTGGGCCACCGGCAGCCAACGTGTCGATGACTTCGAGATTCTGCCGTTGAGCCTGCTGGACCGGCCTCGGGTCGATGTCACATTGCGCGTGTCAGGTTTTTTCCGTGACGCCTTCGCCAACCTGATCCGCTTGTTCGATGCAGCGGTGCAGGCCGTCGCCGCCCTCGATGAGCCGGACGACATGAACCCCTTGGCGGCCAAGGTGCGCAGCGAGCGCGAAGCCCTGCTGGCCTCGGGTCTCGAACCTGAGGTTGCGGCCCGCCAGGCCGGTTGGCGGATCTTCGGCGCCAAGCCTGGTGCCTATGGTGCGGGCGTGCAGGGCGCGATTGACGGTCGCTTGTGGCAGAGCCGCGAGGATTTGGCCGAGGTGTACCTGAACTGGGGCGGCTACGCCTACGGCGCCAGTGATGAAGGCAGCGTCGCTCGGGATCAATTCTCCCGGCGCTTGAGCCAGGTGCAAGCGGTGTTGCAGAACCAGGACAACCGCGAGCACGACCTGCTCGATTCCAACGATTACTACCAGTTCCAGGGTGGCATGCTGGCAGCCGTGGAGACCCTCAGCGGTGCGGCGGCGGCCAGTTACCATGGCGATCACAGCCAGCCGGACCTGCCGAAGATCCGTACCCTGAAGGAAGAGCTCAACCGTGTCATCCGATCCCGCGCGGCGAATCCGAAGTGGATCGACGGGGTCAAGCGTCACGGCTATAAAGGCGCGTTCGAACTGGCGGCGACGGTGGACAACCTGTTCGCCTTCGACGCCACCACGCGGTTGATCGACGATCACCAGTACGCTTTGCTGGCTGATGCTTACCTGCTCGACCCGGACACCCGGGACTTCGTCCGCCAGCACAACCCCGATGCCCTGCGGGACATGACCGAGCGCATGCTCGAAGCGCAGCAGCGAGGGATGTGGCAGGAGCCGGGCGAGTATCGCCAGGCGCTGGAGAATTTGTTGTTGGACATCGAAGAAGATGGCTGACCTGCCTACTCGGCAGGCGAGACACAACCCCCCGCCACAAGTACTTTGTTCACATTGACGTTACCGACCACCCTTGAGAATTAGATATGACCGACACCCCGCATTTCCCGCTCTCCGCCGTGGTCGGCGCCGATGACTTGAAACTCGCCCTGTGCCTGGCCGCCATCGATCCGAAAATTGGCGGTGTGCTGATCGAAGGTCCGCGGGGCATGGCCAAGTCCACGTTGGCCCGGGGCCTGGCGGATCTGTTGGCCAGTGGTCAGTTCGTCACCTTGCCCCTTGGTGCCACCGAAGAGCGGCTGGTCGGCACCCTCGACCTGGACGCGGCCCTGGGAGAAGGGCGTGCGCAGTTCTCCCCGGGGGTGCTGGCCAAGGCCGACGGCGGCGTGCTGTATGTCGATGAAGTGAATCTGCTGCCCGATCACCTGGTGGACCTGTTGCTCGATGTGGCCGCCAGCGGCACCAACCTGATCGAGCGCGACGGCATTTCCCACCGGCATCCGGCACGCTTTGTGTTGATCGGCACGATGAACCCGGAAGAGGGTGAGTTGCGCCCGCAGTTGCTTGATCGTTTCGGTTTGAACGTGGCTCTCGACGGTCACACCGTTCCGGCTGAGCGCGGGCAGATCATTCGGCGCCGCTTGGATTTCGACAGTGCCCCGGCGGCGTTCTGTGCAGAGTGGGAGGTGGCCCAGCAACAGTTGCGCGAGCGTTGCCAGCAGGCGCGCAACCGCTTGGCCGCGATTGCCCTGGATGATGCGGCGCTGGCGCAGATTACCGAACGCTGTTTTGCCGCCGGGGTCGATGGCTTGCGCGCCGATCTGGTCTGGCTAAGGGCTGCCCGGGCCCATGCGGCCTGGCGCGGCGCCAGTGCGATTGCCGATGAAGACATCGATGCAGTCGCCGAGTTTGCCTTGCGTCACCGTCGACGCGGGCATTCGGCACCGACACCGTCCCAGGCGCCGCAAACGCCTGCCAATGCAACGGCTCAGCCCAACGAAGGCCAGGGCCAGTGGGGTGATTTGCCGGCCCAGGCACTGCCCACGGGGGCCCGACGTGAAGTGCCGAGCTGGCCAAAAAAGCCCTAGGCATTCGCCCCCGTTCACCGGCGGGGGCGAATGCCAGACCCCGTGCCGGACGACTCGACCAGGGCCGCCAGGGCCGTAGCAAAGCGACGGCCAGTGGTGCGGTGAATTGGCCAGGGACCTTGCTCAATGGCCGGCCGCGCCTGTACGAAGACCTGTGCTTTCACGGTCGCCATCGCTCGCCCCATCAATTGTGGCTGGTCATCGTCGATGCCTCGGCCTCGACCCGCCGACATCGAGCCCTCAGCGATGGCAAAGGCCTGCTGGCGCAACTGTTCGACGACGCCTACCGACAGCGCGCCCGCTTGGCCCTGCTGACGGCCAGCGGCACGCTGCCGAACTGGCAGGTGCAAGGGCTCAGGGCCTCCGCCGGCCTGCGGAGCTGGCTCGATGGCCTGGGCGCCGGTGGCGGTACGCCGTTGCTGGCGGCGCTGAACGAGGCTGGGCGCTGGTTAATGGCGCGGCGCAAGCGTTTTCCGGCAGAGCAACAGCGAGTATTGGTGATGACGGATGGGCGAGTGAAAGAAGGGCTGGCACTGCCCTCCATGGATTGCCCGTGCCTGTTGATCGACATCGAGCGCGGTCCGATTCGCCTGGGTCGGGCCCGGCAGTTGGCGGGGCAGTTGGGGGCTGAGTATCGGCATATCGATGAAGGGCTTTCTGGCTGAGATTTACTGGGCTCTATCGGGCTTCATCGCGAGCAAGCTCGCTCCCACATGGGTTGTGTTGTGAACACATAACTGCTTAACACCGAAGCCCCCTGTGGGAGCGAGCTTGCTCGCGATTAGCATCCCCTCGGTCCCGGATCTGCCCCCTTAACCCGGATCACTGCTCTATGCTCAGGCAGTCCCTCACAGGAGTGAACCATGCGCGTACTCGTCACCAACGCCCAGGACGATTTTCGGGTCAAGGCCTATGCCGGCACCAACGGCGTGCTGCTCGCCATGGACCTGGCCGAATCCCGGCGCAAGGGCTTGCTGGGTTTTGCCATCGAGAAGCAGCAGGGCGATAAACCCTGGCTGTTCCTGTTCAACAGCCTGACCTTCCCCGACAAGGCCCACACATTCCCCCAGTTCCACGCCACCCCCAGCGACAAGGCACCGTTACAGAAATTTCGTTGGGCTGACTACGCCGTCAATCCCGGTGTGACAATGCACTATCGCGTGCACCTGGCCTATGGCAGCCCCGATGCGCCGCAATTGGGCGAATCTCTGGAAGTCACGGTCACCAGTGATGACGGGCAGCCGGCCAATCAGCGGGTCATCTTCAATCGGGCCGTGGCCGCCAGCCAGGCATTCCAGCGCAAGTTTCCCGAAGTGGATGCGTTGATCAGTGCCAACAAAAAACTCTCCATCGATGACTGGCCCGACGCGCCGCGCCGTTGGCTGGAAAATGGCTTGCTGGGGCGCTTGACCGGTTTTATCGACCGGGCCCTGGATGCCAGCTGGGCGCTGGATGTCGCCATCTATGAGTACGAACTGCCAGTGATCGTCGACGCGGTGACTGGCGCTCACGCTCGCGGTGCCCGGGTGAGGGTGCTGTACCACGCCGAGCCGGGAGACGACACCACGGCGCGCAACGAAGCCAGCCTCGAAAAAATGCCGGCGGCCAATAAGCGTGGACGGGTCACCCATAACATTTTCCACGATAAGTTCATCGTACTGAGCAAGGTGGATGGCAGTGGCTCATTGCAACCGCAAGCTGTGCTGTGCGGCAGCACCAACTTCACCGCCAATGGTGTCTACCGCCAGGCCAACGTCGTTCATGTGCTGGATGATTCTCGGGTGAGCACCAGCTACCTGCAGGTGTTCGAGCAAATTTGGGCCGAGCCTCAGGACGTCGATGCCACTCGCCAGTGGCTGACCCGTAACAACGCCATGGCACCGCAAGAGGCGTTGTTCGCCGGGTTCTCGCCGCGAACCGGGGAGGGCGACCTGGCCCGCTTCGTTGACATCATCAATGGCGCACGGAAGGACCTGCTGTTCGTCACTGCCTTTGTGTTGCCCGACCGCATCCTCGACGCCGTGCTCGGCCAGCCCAATGACGACGTGCTGCGCTACGGCCTGCAAAACACCAAGAGCCGCATCACCGGCTTTCACGCCGACCGCACCGCCGAATTCGCCGCCACCGCGCTGCTCAACACCGGTCTGGAAGGCTGGCTCAAGGAAAACATGAAAGGCCAGAAGGGCAACCTGCTGGTGCACACCAAAGCCATCGTCACCGACTTCACCAGCGACACGCCGACGATCATCAGCGGCAGCCACAACCTGAGCGCCGCGGCCAGCAGTGGCAACGACGAGAACTACCTGATCATCCAGGGCGACACCGACCTGGCCGACCGCTATGGCCTGGAACTGCTGCGTTTTTATGAACACTACCGCTTTCGCTACTTCGCGAAAAAACTCGCCCTCAAGCAGGTCAAGCCCCTGGCGGTGGACGACAGCTGGAGTGATGACTATTACCGCGAGGGGGATTTGCGGATGTTGTCTAGGGTGAGGTTTTGCGGGCGTTAGGTGCAGCAGTTATCCGGTGATAGCATAGGGCTACCTATCAGCCAGGAAGCTGTCATGAGTCTCTGCCACGGAATGTCCGGTTTACTGCGCATCAGTGTCGCGATCCTGTTGTTGGCCCTGGGTACTTCGGCCGTCGCCGCCAATCAACCGTGTTCCGGACGCAAGGGCGGGATCGCCGGGTGTGATGGCGATACCTTCCTGTGTAACGACGGCTCCATCAGTGCCTCGAAGAAGTCCTGTTCTGCTGTGCTGGGGCTGCGCAATGAGGCTCGACCGCAGTCGTTGCTCAAATCCTCCGACGGTTGCCAATGTGGCACTGGCAATTACTGCGTCGGGCCCCGGGGTGGGGTCTATTGCCTCACGCCTGGCGGTAGTAAGAGCTACAAGCGCAAGTAGGCCAGGTACACCGCCGAACAATTGTGGGAGCGAGCTTGCTCGCGATGGCGTCAGGTCAGTCAGCATTTCATTGACTGATACACCGCTATCGCGAGCAAGCTCGCTCCTACAGGTTATCCATTTACCATTTCAGAGTGGCTCCGTTTCGGTGCGTCGGGCGCGTTGAGTACTCGACTTGGGGCCCTATTACCCGTTACTCGTGGCCAACGGTAGCAACAGCATTTGCACGCGGACGCCACCGTCCGCAGGCCGGTTTTTCCCATCCCCCTGATTTTCTTCACTTTCCATTTTCCTCTCCCATGGCTCTCAAGCCTGTGGCACACTTTCTGCTGTCTATTCCGTTGTTACATACTATGTTCCGGTATAGCGGAATAAACTCACTCTGGAGTGCTTGCCATGCAACGCCGACCTTCCTTGTTCAAAGCGTGTGTTTTTCTCTTCGCGGCCACGACGGCTGCCATGGGTGTCGCCCAGGCGGCCGACAGCAAGCTGGACAGCGTGCTGCAGCGTGGGAAATTGATCGTGGGCACGGGCAGTACCAATGCGCCGTGGCACTTCCAGGGAGCGGATGGCAAGTTGCAGGGTTTTGATATCGACATTGCGCGGATGGTCGCCAAGGGCCTGTTCAATGACCCGGAAAAAGTCGAGTTCGTGGTGCAATCTTCTGATGCGCGCATTCCCAACTTGCTGACCGACAAGGTCGACATGAGCTGCCAGTTCATCACCGTCACCGCCAGCCGTGCCCAGCAAGTGGCCTTCACCTTGCCGTACTACCGCGAAGGCGTGGGCCTGCTGCTGCCGGCCAACAGCAAGTACAAGGAAATCGAAGACCTCAAGGCCGGTGGCGACGGTGTCACCGTGGCGGTGCTGCAGAATGTCTACGCCGAAGAATTGGTGCACCAGGCACTGCCCAAGGCCAAGGTCGACCAGTACGACAGCGTCGATTTGATGTATCAGGCGGTGAACTCCGGTCGCGCCGATGCTGCCGCCACCGACCAGTCCTCGGTCAAGTATCTGATGGTGCAGAACCCTGGTCGCTACCGCAGCCCGGCCTACGCCTGGAGCCCGCAAACCTATGCCTGTGCGGTCAAGCGTGGCGACCAGGACTGGCTGAACTTCGTCAACACCACCTTGCATGAAGCCATGACCGGCGTGGAGTTCCCGACATACGCAGCGTCGTTCAAACAGTGGTTCGGCGTCGAGCTGCCATCGCCAGCGATCGGTTTCCCTGTCGAATTCAAATGACCCTGTGAGCCCGGGGCGCCACTTTCGGGCGCCCCGTTGAAGGTACTGTCGACCATGAATTATCAGTTGAACTTTGCCGCCGTCTGGCGCGATTTCGACACCTTGCTGGCGGGGCTTGGCCTGGGGCTGTCCCTGGCGCTTGTGTCGATCGCCATCGGTTGCGTGATCGGCCTGGCGATGGCGTTCGCGCTGCTCAGCAAACACCGGGTCTTGCGGGTGCTGGCATCGGTGTATGTCACGGTGATCCGCAATACGCCTATCCTGGTGCTGATCCTGTTGATCTACTTCGCCTTGCCGAGCCTGGGCATCCGCCTGGACAAGCTGCCGTCGTTCGTCATCACCCTGTCGCTGTACGCCGGGGCGTACCTGACCGAAGTGTTCCGTGGCGGGCTGATGAGCATTCACAAGGGCCAGCGGGAAGCGGGGCTGGCCATCGGCCTGGGTGAGTGGCAGGTGAAAGCCTACGTCACCGTACCGGTGATGCTGCGCAACGTGCTACCAGCCTTGTCGAACAACTTCATCTCGCTGTTCAAGGACACCTCCCTGGCGGCGGCGATTGCCGTGCCGGAGCTGACCTATTACGCCCGCAAGATCAACGTGGAGAGCTACCGGGTGATCGAAACCTGGCTGGTGACCACGGCACTGTATGTCGCGGCCTGTTACCTCATTGCCATGGTGCTGCGGTATTTCGAGCAGCGCCTGGCGATCCGCCGTTAGGAGTGTCCCATGTACGAATCCCCCAGTTGGTTGCATGAGTTGTGGGTCGCCCGGGACACCTTGTGGGCTGGTTTCCTGACCAGTGTGCAGTGTTCGGTGCTGGCGATTTTGTTGGGCACCTTGATCGGCCTGGTCGCCGGGCTGGTGCTGACTTACGGGCGGACCTGGATGCGCGCGCCGTTTCGTTTCTATGTCGACCTGATTCGCGGCACGCCAGTGTTCGTGCTGGTGCTGGCCTGCTTCTACATGGCCCCGGCGCTGGGTTGGCAGATCGGCGCGTTCCAGGCCGGTGTCCTGGGCCTGACGCTGTTTTGTGGTTCCCACGTCGCCGAGATCGTGCGCGGGGCCTTGCAGGCTTTGCCGCGCGGGCAGATGGAGGCGAGCCAGGCCATCGGCCTGACGTTCTTCCAGGCGTTGGGCTACGTGCTGTTGCCCCAGGCCTTGCGGCAGATCTTGCCGACCTGGGTCAATTCCTCCACCGAGATCGTCAAGGCCTCGACCCTGCTGTCGGTGATCGGCGTCGCCGAACTGCTGCTCAGCACCCAGCAGATCATCGCCCGGACCTTCATGACCCTGGAGTTTTACCTGTTCGCCGGGTTTCTCTTTTTCATCATCAATTACGCCATCGAATTGCTCGGGCGGCACATTGAAAAGCGGGTGGCCTTGCCATGACTGACGTTTCGAATCTCTCCCAAACGGAGCTCTCCAACACCCAGCCGCTGCTGGACATTCGCGGTCTGCGCAAGCAATACGGCCCGCTGGAAGTGCTCAAGGGCGTGGACCTGAGCATGCAGCGCGGCAACGTCGTCACGCTGATCGGCTCCAGCGGCTCGGGCAAGACCACGCTGCTGCGCTGCGTCAATATGCTGGAAGAGTTCCAGGGCGGACAGATCATGCTCGACGGCGAGTCCATCGGCTATGACGACATCGACGGCAAGCGCGTGCGCCATCCCGAGAAAGTCATCGCCCGGCACCGCGCGATGACCGGCATGGCCTTCCAGCAATTCAACCTGTTCCCCCATTTGACCGCGTTGCAGAACGTCACCCTGGGCCTGCTCAAGGTGAAAAAACTGCCCAAGGACGAAGCGGTGGCGCTGGCCGAGAAATGGCTGGAGCGGGTCGGCCTGCTGGAACGCCGTGATCATTTTCCCGGTCAGTTGTCCGGCGGCCAGCAGCAGCGCGTGGCCATTGCCCGGGCGATTGCCATGAACCCCAGCCTGATGCTGTTCGATGAAGTGACCTCGGCCCTGGACCCGGAACTGGTGGGCGAAGTGCTCAACGTGATCAAGGGCCTGGCCGAAGACGGCATGACCATGTTGCTGGTGACCCACGAAATGCGTTTTGCCTTCGAGGTGTCGGACAAGATCGTGTTCATGAACCAAGGCCGGATCGAAGAGCAAGGGCCACCCAAGGAACTGTTCGAGCGGCCGCAATCGCCGCGTCTGGCGGAATTTCTCAAGAACACGCGTTTTTAACTTTCTATTCAACAAGGAGATAACCCATGAGCATTACCCGATACGGCACCGGCAGTACCGCAGGCGGCGGTCAGCCCCGGCCCTTCGCCCGCGCCGTGGAGGCTGACGGCTGGCTGCACGTATCCGGCCAGGTGCCGGCGGTGAACGGCGAGATCATCGTCGGCGGGATCGTCGAGCAGACGCACCAGACCATGAAGAACCTGGTCGCCATTCTCGAAGAGGCCGGATACGGCCTGGAGGATGTGGTGCGCTGCGGCGTGTGGCTGGAAGACCCGCGGGATTTCTGGAGTTTCAACAAAGTGTTCGGCGAATACTTCAGCCCGGAACACGCCCCGGCCCGGGCCTGCGTACAGGCCAGCATGATGGTCGATTGCAAGGTCGAGATCGATTGTGTGGCATACAAGAAGAAGTGATCATTGATCGTTCCCACGCTCTGCGTGGGAAGCCGCCATGGACGCTTCGCGTCCGCTGTCGATGTGACGCAGAGCGTCACGGGATGCATTGCCCACGCAGAGCGTGGGAACGATCAGGAATACTGAGATGACCGAAGACACCATCAAGCGCCGGGCCCGGGGATTGGATCGGGCGTTCGATATCCTCGATTTCCTCAAGGAAATCGGCCAACCGCTGCGTCCGAACGACATCGCCAGCGGCATCGGCAGCCCCAAGTCCACGGTCTATGAACTGGTGGCGTCGCTGCTGGAGCGACGCATCCTCGAACCCGTGGGCAAGGACGGTCACGTCTATCTGGGCCGCCAGTTGTACTTTCTCGGGCAGGCGCACCTGCGGCATTTCGACTTGAGCCGCGAGGCCGATCATGCGCTGCAGGAGATCGTCAGCCAGACTCGCGAAACCGCACAGATGTGCCTGCTCAACGGGCGCAAATACACAGTGGCGCTGATGAAGGAGGGTGAGCGGCATTTTCGTATCTCATCGGACATCGGTGAAAACGCGCCAATCCCCTGGACGGCGTCCGGACGCCTGTTGCTGGCGCATTTGAGCGACCAGCAGATCGTCGACCTGATCGACCCTGATGATTTCATCCTGCCGGACGGCGAGCGCCTGCCCCTGGAGCAGTTTCTCAAGGAAATTCGTCAGGCTGGCCTCGATGGTTTTTTTTCCTTCGACAGCGTGGCCGACACCTTCACCCATTGCTTCGCCGCGCCGGTCAAAGACCCCAATGGCGTGGCCATCGCGACCCTGTGCATCGTCGCCCCACGGGCCGACGCCAAGAACAATTACGCCGACTACCGCCGGGTGCTGATCGAAAGCGCCAACAACCTGGCCCGGCGCATCAATGAATAGACAGCCGCGCTGCCTGTGAGGAGTTTGAACATGTCTTCTACCATTCATAACGCTGCCGTGGAGAAGGGTGCTGCCACCGTCGGCGCGCATTTGCTGCGGGACGTCAGCTTGCCGGCGCTGGTGCTGCACCGCGCGGCGCTGGAACACAACATCCGCTGGATGCAAACGTTCGTCAGTGACAGCGGTGCCGAACTGGCGCCTCACGGCAAGACCAGCATGACCCCGGCGCTGTTTCGCCGTCAGCTCGAGGCTGGCGCCTGGGGCATGACTCTGGCCACTGCCGTGCAGACCCGTGCCGCTTATGCCCACGGCGTGCGCCGGGTACTGATGGCCAACCAACTGGTGGGCGCGCCGAACATGGCGTTGATCGCCGAGTTGTTGGCCGACCCGGCGTTCGAATTTCATTGCATGGTCGATCATCCCGACAACGTGGCTGACCTGGGCGCGTTCTTTGCCTCGCGTGGCGTGAAGCTGAACGTGATGATCGAATACGGCGTGGTCGGCGGCCGCTGTGGCTGCCGGAGCGAGGCCGAGGTGCTGGCCCTGGCCGAGGCGATCCGGGCGCAACCGGCGCTGGCATTGACCGGTATCGAAGGCTACGAAGGTGTCATCCACGGTGACCACGCCATCAGCGGCATCCGCGCGTTCGCCGCGTCTCTGGTGCGGTTGGCGGTGCAGTTGCAGGACAGCGGCGCGTTTGCCATCGACAAACCGATCATCACCGCCTCGGGATCGGCCTGGTACGACCTGATCGCTGAATCCTTCGAAGCCCAGAATGCCCACGGGCGTTTCCTCAGCGTGTTGCGTCCCGGCAGTTACGTGGCCCATGACCATGGCATCTACAAGGAGGCGCAGTGCTGTGTGTTGGAGCGACGCAGCGACCTGCATGAAGGCCTGCGCCCGGCCCTGGAAGTCTGGGCCCATGTGCAATCGCTGCCGGAGCCGGGTTTTGCGGTGATCGCCTTGGGCAAGCGCGACGTGGCCTACGACGCCGGATTGCCGGTACCGCTCAAGCGCTACAAGCCCGGTTCAGATGGGGTGGCAGGTGACGACGTGAGCGGTTGCAAGGTGACGGCGGTGATGGACCAGCATGCGTTCATGAGCGTGGCGCCAGGGGTTGCGTTGCGGGTCGGGGACATCATTTCGTTCGGTACTTCCCATCCGTGCCTGACGTTCGACAAGTGGCGGGTGGGGTGTCTGGTGGATGAGCAGTTGCGGGTGGTGGAGAGCATGGAGACTTGTTTCTAAGGCTTGAGACCGAGTCGCGGCTATCGCGAGCAAGCTCGCTCCCACGGGGGATCTTTGGCGAGCACAGATTGTGTGTTCACAACGGCCCAGATGTGGGAGCGAGCCTGCTCGCGATAGCGGCCTGCCAGACACCACCGAAATATCAGGATCATTCATGAGTACACCCAAACCCCGCATCGCCCTGATCGGCGAGTGCATGATCGAGTTGCAACAACGCGCCGACGGCAGTCTGCAACAAAGCTTCGGCGGTGACACCCTGAACACGGCGGTGTACCTGTCCCGCGCGCTGGGCGACCGGGGCTCGGTTGACTATGTCACCGCCCTGGGCGACGACAGTTTCAGCGATGCCATGTGCGAGCAGTGGGCCGCGGAAAACATCGGCCTGGAACGGGTCCAGCGGTTGCCCGGGCGCTTGCCGGGTTTGTATTGCATCCAGACCGATGCGGCGGGTGAGCGGCGGTTCCTGTACTGGCGCAACGAGGCGGCGGTACGCGATTGCTTTACCACCCCGGCCGCTGGGGCGATTCTTGCCGCATTGGTGGATTACGATGTGCTGTATTTCAGCGGCGTCACCCTGGCGGTGCTCGGCGAGCAGGGGCGGGCCAAGCTGATCGAAACCCTGGTCCAGGCGCGTCGGCGCGGGGCCCAGGTGGTGTTCGACAACAACTACCGGCCAAGGCTCTGGGCCTCGGTCGAAGCGGCCCGTGCGGCCTATCGCAGCGTACTGCCCTACGTGGAGTTGGCGCTGTTGACGGTGGACGACGAGCAGGCGCTGTTCGGGTATGCCGACAGCGAGGCGGTGTTCGCCGCGTACGCGCAATTCGGCACCCCGGAGGTAGTGCTCAAGCGCGGCGCCGAGGCCTGTCTGATCCGTTGCGATGGCCAGTCTTATGAAGTGCCTGCCCGCCGGGTCGAGCGGGTGGTGGACACCACGGCGGCGGGGGACTCATTCAGCGCCGCGTACCTGGCAAGTCGCTTGCTGGGTGGCAGCCCGGAGGAAGCGGCCGAGGCCGGCCATCTGTTGGCGAGCCGGGTGATCCAGGTGCCTGGGGCGTTGATGCCTCGGTAACGCAGGGTACACAGAACCTGTGGGAGCGAGCCTGCTCGCGATAGCAGTGTGTCAGTCGACATGGATGCTGGCTGATCCGGCGCTATCGCGAGCAAGCTCGCTCCCACGGGAAAACTGGGTACTCGTCAGTCCCGGTAAAACACCTGCACCAAGTGATAGCCGAACTTGCTCTTGATCGGCCCATGCACCACCCGCAGCGGCTTCTTGAAGATCACCGCATCGATTGCGCCGACCATCTGCCCTGGCCGTACTTCACCCAGGTCGCCACCGCGTTTGCCGGACGGGCAGGTGGAGTATTTCTTGGCCAGTACATCGAAGGCTTCGCCCTTGGCGATGCGTTGCTTGAGCTGTTCGGCTTCTTCGGCGGTTTTCACCAGGATATGGCGGGCTTGGGCTTTCATTACAGCGCGGACCTGAACGTAACGGGCCGGCGATTATGCCTCAAGTCAGCTGCCATGGTTGATCATCGTCCGAATCTTGTTCGCCAGCAGGTCGAGGGTGAAGGGCTTGGCGACCATATCCATGCCCTGTTCGAGGAAGCCCTGGCGTTCGGCAGCTTTCTGCGCATAACCGGTCATGAACAGCACCTTCAGGTCGGGGCGGTGCTGGCGGGCGATTTCCGCCAGTTGCCGACCATTCATGCCCGGTAGGCCGACATCGGTCACCAGCAAGTCGATGCGCTGGCCTGATTCCAATAGGGGCAGGGCTGTCTTGGCATCCTGGGCCTGCAGGGCGGTATAGCCCAGGGCATCCAGCAGATCGAGGACCAGCATGCGCACCGCCGGTTCGTCTTCCACCAGCAACACGGTCTCCCCGGCGAGCGCTGCCGGTACGTCGACCGTTTCTGGCGCCACGGGCTGTTCGGCGGGCGTGATGTGCAGCCGCGGCAGGTACAACTGCACCCGGGTGCCCTGGCCTGGCACGCTGTCCAGGTTGAGGTGACCACCGGATTGCTGGGCAAACCCGTAGATCATCGACAGCCCCAGGCCGGTGCCCTGGCCGATGGGCTTGGTGGTAAAGAACGGGTCGAAGGCCTTGGCCAGCACGGAGGGGGTCATGCCGCTGCCGTTGTCGCTGACGGCAATCATCACGTAGTCCCCGGCTTTCACTGGCTCCAGGGTGCTGATGTCATTACCGTCGAGGTAGACGTTGGCGGTTTCGATGGTCAGTTCACCGCCGTCGGGCATGGCGTCCCGGGCGTTGATCACCAGGTTGAGCAAGGCGTTTTCCAACTGGCTGACATCAGTGTTCACCGGCCATAGCTCGTCGGCCAGTTGCAGGCGCAGCAGGATGTGATCGCCGGTGGTACGGCTGAGCAGGTCTTCGAGTGAGTGCACCAGGACGTTAGGGTCCAGCGGCTTGCGGTCCAACGACTGGCGTCGCGAGAAGGCCAGCAGTCGGTGGGTCAGGGCGGCGGCGCGGTTGGCCGAGGACACCGCCGCCTCGGTGAAACGACCGATCTCGGCGGCACGGCCATTGGCGATGTAGCGTTGCATCAGGTCGAGGCTGCCGAGAATGCCGGTGAGCATGTTGTTGAAGTCGTGGGCGATGCCGCCGGTAAGTTGGCCCACTGCTTCCATTTTCTGGGCATGGCGCAACGCTTCTTCGGCACGTTCGCGCTCGAACATTTCACTTTGCAGACGATGGTTGGCTTCGGCCAGTTGCTGGGTGCGGGCGATGACCCGTTCTTCCAATGTTTCGTTGAGGTTGCGCAAGGCCTCCTCGGTTTTCTTGCGCTCGGTCTCGTCGATCACAAAGATGTAGAAACCGTTCACTGCGCCGTCCGAACCGTGGCGGGGCAGGTAGTTGACCAGTGCATGGCGCTGGCGACCGTCGCGATGGTCCGACTGTACGGTGAAGCTGCACGGCTTGCCCGCCAGGGCGCCGGCGATCTGTTCGGCGCGGCTGGCGTAGGCTTGCTCGCCGAGCACTTCGCGGATGGTCTTGCCGTACAGTTCCTGGGGTGTCAGGCCGTACCAGTCCAGGTAGGCACTGTTGTTCAGCCGGAAACGCTCTTCGCGGTCCACGTAGCTGATGAGAATCGGCATGGCATTGATGATCAGCTGTAGCTCGGTCTGGCTCTGGCGCAGAGCTTGCTCGGTGCGCTTGCGTTCGCTCAGGTCCAGGGCCGCGCCAAGAAAGCGCTTGGGCCGACCGTGGCGATCCTTGTAGCAACGACCGCGCACGAACACCCAGCGCAGCTCACCATCGGGCCGCAGCAAACGGTATTCCTCGGCGTATTCGGTGCCATGGGTGATGCAGTGCTTGATGCTGCGAGCCACCATGGCCCGATCTTCGGGGTGTACGCCTTCGAGGTAGGCGCTGATGGGCAACTGGCGTGACAGGCTCGGATCGACGCCATGCAGCAGGGCGAAATGTTCATCGGCAATGAAGCGATCTTCGCTGATGTCCCAGTCCCAGGTGCCCAACGCATCGGTGGCGGCCAGGGCCAGTTGCAAGCGTTCCTCGCTTTCATGTTGGGCCTTGAGGCTGGCCTCGGAGCGCCGTTCGAACTCCTGGGCCAGCTTTCGCCGTTCGCTGGTTTCAATGGCTGTGATCAGGATACCGGCGACGCTGGCGCTTTCGTCGTGCACGGGGCTGTAGGTCAGGTCCAGCCACAGGTCGCAGAGGCGGCCGGCGAAGGGCAGGCGCCATTGCTGATCGCGGCTGCTGTACGTGCGACCTTGCAACACGCGGTGATAAATCGGTTCGCTGACGGCTTTGAGTTCGGGCCATGCGGTATGGGTCGGCAGGCCGAACGCCTGCGGATGCTTATCGCCGGCCAACCGGGCAAAGGCGTCGTTGTAGAAGTGGATCAGTTGCGGGCCCCACAACAAGGCCATCGGCATCGGGCAGTGGAGCATGATGTCCACGGCGGTACGCAGGCTTTGCGGCCAGTCTTGCGCGGTGCCCAGCGGGCTGCGGGTCCAGTCCAGTTGGGTGATCAGGCTCTGTATGTCGCTGCCGGAGGGTATCGCGTTCATGACAGCCCCCCTGGAAGTCGTGTCGGTGCCACGGCGTCTACTATCCTCTGAAGAAGGTAAGCGCGGGTTGATCTGAAGGATTTCATGCTCGGTTCAGCTTGTTTCAATTGATGTCTCGCGGAAATTTCAGTCCATGGAAATCGATCCATTGTTGCGAATCCTGGCAAGCCAGGATGGCTCCGATCTTTACATGTCCACCGGCGCGCCGCCGTGCGCGCGATTCGAGGGCGTGCTCAAGCCCCTGGGTAACCAGGCATTCAAGGTCGGCGAGATCGCCGGGCTCGCCGAGTCTTTGATGGACGCCGAACAGCGCCTTGAGTTCGATCGGGAGTTGGAAATGAACCTGGCGATCTCCATGGCCGGTGTCGGGCGCTTCCGGGTCAATATCTTCAAGCAGCGCAACGATGTGTCGATGGTGATACGCAACGTCAAGCTGGACATTCCACGTTTCGAAGACCTGAAACTGCCACGGGTGCTGCTCGATACCATCATGCAGAAGCAAGGCCTGATGCTGTTCGTCGGGGCGACAGGGTCGGGCAAGTCGACCTCCCTGGCGGCGCTGATCGATTACCGCAATCGCAACAGCAGCGGCCACATCATCACCATCGAGGACCCGGTGGAGTATATCCATCGGCACAAGAAATCAATCATCAACCAGCGGGAAGTCGGTGTCGACACCCGCAGTTTTCATGCCGCCCTGAAAAACACCCTGCGCCAGGCGCCGGACGTGGTGCTGATCGGCGAAATCCGTGATCGCGAAACCATGGAACATGCCCTGGCCTTCGCCGACACCGGGCATCTGGTGATCTCCACGCTGCATGCCCACAACGCCAACCAGGCCCTGGACCGAGTGATCAATTTTTTCCCGGAAGAGCGCCGGCCACAGTTGCTTAATGACCTGGGCAACAACCTCAAGGCCTTCGTTTCCCAACGCCTGGTGCGCACCCGCACCGGCCAGCGTCGGGCGGCGGTGGAGGTCATGCTGGGCTCGCCCACGGTGGCCGACCTGATCCGCCGCAATGAGCTGGGCGAGCTCAAGGGCATCATGGAAAAATCCGAAGAGTTGGGGATGCAAACTTTCGATCAGGCGTTGTTCAACCTGGTGGTCGAGGGGGCGATCGATGAGGAAGAGGCGCTGAAAAACGCTGATTCAACGAACAACCTGCGCTTGCGGCTGAAGTTGCATGCCGAGACGGGCGCGGTGCCGCCACCTGATCCGGCGGCGGGTGAGTGGGGGTTGGTGGATTAATTGGCTTCAGGCAAACCGCGTTATCGTTCATCGCGAGCAAGCTCGCTCCCACAGGGGGGCCGCGGCGATGACAAATTCCGTGTTCACAGCGGGCCCGTGTGGGAGCGAGCTTGCTCGCGATGAGGCCCTAGTGACTGACAAAGCTTTCAAAGTCAGGTAGCGAGCTCCACTCGCCCCCGAAACTGCTCCAGTGCCTCGGGATTAGCCAGGGCATCGGTATTTTTCACCACCTCGCCATGCACCACATTGCGCACTGCCAGTTCGACGACTTTGCCGCTGATAGTCCGGGGAATGTCCGTCACCGCCAGAATTTTCGCCGGCACATGCCGTGGCGTGGTGTTGGTCCGGATGACTTGGCGGATCTGTTGCTCCAAGGCTTCATCCAACATCACCCCGTCCCGCAGGCGTACAAACAGCACCACCCGCACATCGCCTTGCCATTGCTGGCCGATGGCGACGCTGTCCAGCACCTGCTCGACCTTCTCCACCTGCCGATAGATCTCCGCCGTGCCGATGCGCACGCCACCGGGGTTGAGCACGGCGTCGGAGCGTCCGTGGATCAGGAAACCGCCGTGGGCCAGTTCTTCGGCGTAGTCCCCTTGGGCCCACACCCCGGGAAACTGGCTGAAATAGGACGCACGAAGTTTCTCCTGCCGGGGGTCGTTCCACAAACCGATGGGCATGGCCGGAAAATGCCGGGTGCACACCAGCTCACCTTTCTCGCCGATCACTGCTTGGCCGGCCTCGTTCCAGACCTGCACCGCCATGCCCAGGCTCTTGCCCTGCATCTCGCCCCGACGCACCGGCGACAGCGGGTTGCCGTTGACGAAGCAGGAGACAATGTCGGTGCCGCCGGACATCGAGGCCAGGCAGACGTCGGGCTTGAAGTCGCGGTACACGTAATCGTAGCTATGAGGCGCCAAGGCCGAGCCAGTGGACAGGATGGTCTTCAGGCTACCCAAATCATGGCTCTGCCGAGGCTTCAGGCCCTGGTTCTCCAGGGCCGCCAGGTATTTGGGGCTGGTGCCGAACACGCTGATGCGCTGCTGGTCGATCAGGTCCAGTAACCGTTCGGGGCCGGGATGAAACGGCGAGCCGTCATAGAGCACCACCGCACTGCCCACGGCGAGGGCCGACACCAGCCAGTTCCACATCATCCAGCCGCAGGTGGTGTAGTAGAACAGCCGGTCCTCGGGGCTGAGGTCGACGTGCAGGCCATGTTCCTTGACGTGTTGCAGCAACACGCCGCCGGTGCCGTGGACGATGCACTTCGGCACGCCGGTGGTGCCGCTGGAATAGAGGATGTACAGCGGATGATCGAAGGGCACGCCGATGAAGGCGGGTTCGCCGCCGCTTTGATAAAACGCGTTCCACAATGCGACGTTGGCTTGGGTCTTGAAATCCTCGATGCCTGTATCTGGGCGGGCATAGGGCAGCACGATCAACTGCTGCAACGACGGCAATCGCTCGAGGATTTCATTGACCTTGGCACGCTGGTCGATGACCTTGCCGGCATAGCGATAACCGGCGCAGGTGATCAGTACCTTCGGCTCGATCTGACCGAAGCGGTCGATAACCCCCTGGGTGCCGAAATCCGGCGAAGAGCATGACCAGATCGCCCCCAGGCTGGTGGTGGCGAGCATGCCCACCAGGGTCTGCCAGGTATTGGGCATGCAGGCAGCCACCCGGTCGCCCTGGGTCACGCCAGCAGCTTGCAGGCTTCTTTGCAGGCCGGCGACGTGGGCGGCGAGTTCGGCCCAGGTCAGTTGTTCCTGGCCACCGTTCTCGTCGAGTGCCACCACCGCGACGGCCTCGTCACGGCGGCGCAACAGGTGTTCAGCGAAGTTAAGGGTCGCCCCCGGGAACCAGCGGGCACTGGGCATTTGCGGGCCTTCCACCAAGACATCGGTCGGCGCTTGTTGAAAGCCGATCTCGAAGAAATCGACGATGGCCTGCCAGAAGGCCTCGCGCTGGTCGATGCTCCAGGCGTGCAGGGCGGGGTAGTCGTTCAGTTGCAGGTGATGCCGCGCGTTGACGAACCGGCGAAAGGCGTTCATGCGCGACTGGGCGATGCGTTCGGGTGAGGGTTGCCAGAGGATGTCGGACATGGGGTGCCTCTTGTTCTTTTGTCGGGCCTGACGATCGTTCCTACGCTCTGCATGGGAATGCCTCTGGGGACGCTCCGCGTTCCGCTCTTGGGACGCAGAGCGTCCCTGTCTGCATTCCCACGCAGAGCGTGGGAACGATCAGTATCCAGTAGTGAGGGTTACTGAGCCAACCACCCACCATCGATATTCCACGCCGCGCCGCGCACCTGGCTGCCGGCTTCGCTGCACAGGAATAGCACCAGTTCCCCCAGTTGCGGTGGGGTGACGAATTCCAGGGACGGCTGTTTCTCGGCCAGCAGGTCATGCTGCGCCTGTTGTGGATCGACGCCTGCGGCAATGCGGTCGTCGATCTGCTTCTGCACCAGCGGCGTCAGCACCCAGCCGGGGCAGATGGCGTTGCAGGTCACGTTGCTGGTGGCGGTCTCCAGACCGACCACTTTGGTCAGGCCGATCACCCCATGTTTGGCCGCGACATACGCTGCCTTGCCCACCGAACCGACCTGACCGTGTACCGAGGCGACGTTGATGATCCGCCCCCAACCCTTGGCACGCATGCCTGGCAGGCTCAGGCGGGTGGCGTGGAACACCGAGGACAGGTTGATGGCGATGATCGCGTCCCAACGTTCCACCGGAAAATCTTCCACGGCGGCCACGTGCTGGATCCCGGCGTTGTTCACCAGGATGTCCACGCCGCCGAACTCACGCTCGGCGTAGGCGAGCATGTCGGCGATCTGCGCCGGGTCGCTGACGTCGGCTGGATGATGGCCGACCTGGCCGCCGAACTGTTTCACCTCGGCGATCACCGCTGAGGCGTCGCCAAAACCATTGAGGATCAAATTGGCGCCGGCCTTGGCCAGGCTCAGGGCGATGCCCAGGCCGATGCCGCTGGTGGAGCCGGTAACCAGGGCGGTCTTGCCCGAAAGAGTTGTCGTCATAGGAACCTCAAACAATGCCAGTGGCGTAGAACACACCGATCACCACGAAAACCGCGAGGGTCTTGATCAGCGTAATGCAGAAGATGTCTTTGTAGGCTTCGCGGTGGGTCAGCCCGGTCACTGCCAGCAGGGTGATCACCGCGCCGTTGTGGGGCAGGGTGTCCATGCCGCCGCTGGCCATGGCGGCCACCCGGTGCAGCACTTCCAGGGGAATGTTGGCGGCGTGGGCGGCGCTGATGAAGCTTTCGGACATGGCCGCCAGGGCAATGCTCATGCCCCCCGACGCGGAGCCAGTGATGCCCGCCAGCAGCGTGACGGTCACGGCTTCGTTGACCAGAGGGTTGGGAATACTCTTGAGCCAGTCGGCAAGCACCAGGAAGCCCGGCAACGAGGCGATTACCGCACCGAAACCGTATTCCGAGGCAGTGTTCATCGCCGCCAGCAAGGCGCCGCCCACTGCGCTCTTGCTGCCTTCGGCCAATTTGCTGCGAATAGCGCGGAAGCCGAACAGCAGGACCATGATGATGCCCACCAACAGCGCGGCTTGCACGGCCCAGATCGCGGTGAGCTTGGCGATGTCGCTGGTCACCGGTGTTGCCATGCCCGGCAGCGCCAGGCTGTGGGTCTTGCCATACCACAGGGGAATCCACTGGGTGAACAGCAGGTTCATGATCCCTACCGCCAGCAGCGGCGAGACAGCGATCCACGGGTTCGGCAGCTTGATGTCTTCGGCGGTCTCCGGCTCGTTACGCAGTTCGGTGCCGTAGCCCTCACCCACGCGTTGAGCCTTGTGGCGCTGGCGCTGCAAAAACAGCATGCCGAGGCTGAACACGAAGATCGTACCGATCACGCCCAGCCACGGTGCGGCCCAGGCGGTGGTGTTGAAGAAGGTGCTGGGGATGATGTTCTGGATCTGCGGCGTGCCGGGCAGGGCGTCCATGGTGAACGAGAATGCGCCGAGGGCGATGGTGGCCGGGATCAATCGTTTGGGAATATTGCTCTGGCGGAACATCTCGGCGGCGAACGGGTACACCGCGAACACCACGACGAACAGCGACACACCGCCATAGGTCAGCAAGGCGCACACCAGCACGATCACCAGCATGGCCTGGCGCGTACCCAGCAAGCGAATCGCTGCGGCGACGATGGAGCGCGAGAATCCCGACAACTCGATCAGCTTGCCGAACACCGCACCGAGCAGGAACACCGGGAAATACAGTTTGATGAAGCCGACCATTTTTTCCATGAACACCCCGGTGAACGCAGGGGCGACGGCAGAAGGGTCGGTGAGCAGGACAGCGCCGAGGGCGGCGATGGGGGCAAAGAGGATAACGCTGTAGCCACGGTAGGCGGCGACCATCAGCAGCGCGAGGGCTGCCAAGGCAATGATCACACTCATGGTGTGTCTCCTGGATTGTTATTGTTGTGATGAAGCTGTGGAGGGGCTTTAGCGAGTTTTGTGCCAGTTATTTAACTTGTTGAAATATAAGGAAATTATTTGGTTTTGTAGGAGCGATCTGAATACTTTGTCTCTGTTTTGAGACTTTCAGGGGCTGTGCGGGCCTCATCGCGAGCAAGCTCGCTCTCACAGGACGACTGTGTGCGACAGGAGAGTGCGATCCACTGTGGGAGCGAGCTTGCTCGCGATGAGCGTAAAGCGCTCTCAAGCAAGGCTGTCTATATCTTGAGAATTAAGTCTCTTTATTGAGACTATGCAATTCCCAACGCCACCATTTTCTTGTACAAGGTCGACCTTCCCAGCCCTAACCGTTCGGCTGCCTCGACCACCTTGCCCCCGCATTGCGCGAGGGTGGTTTCGATCAACTGCCGGTCGAATCGCGCCCGGGCCTGGCTGAAAGTTTCGTGCGCCAGCGGCTCCAGGCTTGGGCCAGCCGTGCGGGTGACCGGTGCGAAGGTGCCAATGGCCGCACGGATGTCAGCGGCGGTGAGCAGCAGGTTGTCGCTGAGCAGCGCGGCCCGCTCCAGCACATTGCGCAGTTCGCGGATGTTGCCTGGCCAGGCGTGTTGACTCAGCAGGTCGAGGGCGTCGTGGTTCAGTTCGTGCTGGCTGCGCAGCTCTTCGAGGATCGCCTCGCTCAAGGCCGGCAAGTCATCCAGGCGTTCGCGCAGTGGCGGCACCTGGATCGGCAATACATTGAGGCGGTAATACAGGTCGGCGCGGAACTCTCCGCGTTTGATCGCGGCCTCCAGATCCATGGATGTGGCGGCGATCACCCGCACATCACTTTGCAGCACCTCGTTGGAGCCCACCGGTTCGTACTCCTTCTCCTGGAGTACCCGCAGCAGTTTGCTTTGCAGCGGCAAGGGCATGTCGCCGATCTCGTCGAGGAACAGCGTACCGCCCTGGGCGATCTGCAGTTTGCCGACTCGGCCCTTGCGGTCGGCCCCGGTAAAAGCCCCTGGCGCGGTGCCGAAGAATTCGGCTTCCAGCAGTGATTCGGGAATCGCCGCGCTGTTGATGCTGACGAACGCCTTGTGCGCGCGTGGCGAAGCGCTGTGGATGGCCTGGGCCAGCAACTCCTTGCCGGTACCGGTCTCGCCGAGCAGCAGCACCGGTGAATCGGCACTGGCGCTACGCCGGGCACGGCGCTTGACCTCCAGGCCGGCGCTGCTGGTGCCGATGAAATGGGCGAAGTTGTATTTGGTTTGCCGTGCCCGCAGCAGCGAGCGGGTGGAGGCCAGTTCTTCCTGCATGCTCAGGTAGCGCTTGAGCATTGGCGACAGGCTGCGCAACTCGTCGAACAAGGCAAAACCGATGGCGCCGATCACCGCGCCGGCGCTGTCGTGGATCGGCAGGCGCATCACCACCAGCGGTTCCTTGGGCGTGTCCTGCATGTCCAGCAGAATCGGCCGCCCGGTACGCACCACTTCACGCAGCAGGCTGCCGGGGATCACACTCTCGCAGGCCCGGCCGATGGCTTCCTGCGCCGAGTTCAGGCCGAAGCGCCGGGCATAACGTTCGTTCATCCAGACAATGTTCGCATCGCGGTCGACAATCACCGTGCCTTCGCTGGACTGCTCGATGATTTCGAACAACGAACGGATCGCCAGCGTGCGTACGCGCTTGTAGTCCTTGAGGCTTTCGGTGGGGTTCATGGTCGAATCCGAATTGTGTATTGCTTGTCAGGCCGCCATCGCGAGCAAGCTCGCTCCCACATTTGATCTTCAGCGCGACGCGGGCCACTGTGGGAGCGAGCTTGCTCGCGATGGGCGCGACACGAAGCTACGTCATGCACGGCATTATGCCCACCCCGTATGCGCCGCCGCCAACAGCTCCTTGGTATAAGGATGTTGAGGCGAATCGAACACGTCATGGCTGGCGCCTTGCTCGATCACTTTACCGTCCTTGATCACGATCATGTCGTGGGCCAGGGCGCGGATCACCGCCAGGTCATGGCTGATGAACAGGTAGGTCAAGTCGTACTTCTCCTGGAGCTGGCGGAGCAGGGCGACTACTTGCTTTTGCACGGTACGGTCCAGGGCCGAGGTCGGCTCGTCCAGCAGGATCAGGGCCGGCTTGAGCACCAGCGCCCGGGCAATGGCGATGCGTTGGCGCTGGCCTCCAGAGAACTCGTGGGGATAGCGATGGCGGGTCAGCGGGTCGAGGCCGACTTCCTTGAGGGCCTGGATCACCCGGGCTTCACACTCTTGCGGGCTGGAAGGCTGATGGACTTCAAGGCCTTCGCTGATGATCTGCTGCACCGACATTCGCGGGCTGAGGCTGCCGAACGGGTCCTGGAACACCACCTGCATCTGCTTGCGCCACGGCCGCAAGGCTTTTTGCGACAGTTGATCGAGGGCTTGGCCCTGGAAGCGAATGCCGCCTTCGGATTCGATCAGCCGCAGGATCGCCTGGCCGAGCGTGGACTTGCCGGAGCCGGATTCACCGACAATGCCCAGGGTCTTGCCGCGCTGGATGGACAGGCTGATGCCGTCCACGGCGTGCAAGTATTCCTTGCGCCGGAACAGGCCGCCACCGAGGGGGAAACTGACGCGCAGGTCCTGCACCTGCAACACCTCTTCCCGCTCATCCCGGGGCAGGGCTTCGCCTTCCGGTTCGGCGTGCAGCAGCTCGCAGCTGTAGGGGTGTTTCGGTGCACTGAAGAGAGTTTCGCAAGGCGCCTGCTCGACGATTTCCCCATCTTTCATCACGCACACCCGTTGCGCGATGCTGCGCACCAGGTTCAGGTCGTGGCTGATCAATAACATAGACATGCCAAGCCGTTTCTGCAGCGACTTGAGCAGCAGCAGAATCTTGCGCTGCACGGTCACGTCCAATGCGGTGGTCGGTTCGTCGGCAATCAACAGTTCCGGCTCGCAGGCCAGGGCCATGGCGATGATGACCCGCTGCCGCTGACCGCCGGACAGTTGATGCGGATAGGCCTTGAGTCGTTCGACAGGGTTCTGGATGCCAACCAGGGCCAGCAGTTCCAGAATGCGCTGGCGCGCGGCTTTGCCCCCCAGGCCCTTGTGCAGCATCAGTGTTTCGCCGATCTGCTTTTCGACGCTGTGCAGCGGGTTCAGCGAAGTCATCGGTTCCTGGAAGATCATCGCGATCCGGTTGCCACGTATCTCCCTCAGGGCCGTGGTATCGGCACCCACCAGCTCCTGGCCGTGATAGCGAATGCTGCCGGTGGTGCGGGCTTCTGTTGCGGGCAGCAATTGCAGGATCGAGTGGGCGGTCACCGACTTGCCGGAGCCGGACTCGCCGACCAGGGCCAGGCATTCGCCGGGGCGAATGTCCAGGCAGAGGTTGCGTACCACGGTGTTGTCGTTGAAGGCCACGCTCAGGTCGCGGATTTCGATCAGGTTGTCGCTCATCTCAAGATTCCGCTTCATGATCGTGGGTCGAATGCGTCTCGCAACGCCTCGCCGATAAACACCAACAGGGAAAGAATCAGCGCCAGGGTGAAGAACGCTGTCAGCCCCAGCCACGGCGCTTGCAGGTTCTGCTTGCCCTGGCCGATCAACTCACCCAGCGATGCGCTGCCGGCCGGCATGCCGAAACCGAGGAAATCCAGGGCCGTGAGGGTGGAAATCGCCCCGGTGAGGATGAAGGGCAGGTAGCTCAGGGTGGCGTTCATCGCGTTGGGCAGGATATGCCGTACGATCACCTTGCGGTCGCTAAGCCCCAGGGCTCTGGCGGCTTTGACGTATTCGAGGTTGCGTCCGCGCAGGAACTCGGCGCGAACCACGTCCACCAGGGCCAACCAGGAAAACAGCGCCATGATCCCCAGCAGCCACCAGAAATTCGGTTCCACGAAGCCGGACAGGATGATCAGCAGGTAGAGCACCGGCAACCCCGACCAGACTTCCAGCAAGCGTTGTCCCAGCAGGTCCACCCAGCCGCCGTAATAACCCTGCAATGCACCGGCGGCGATGCCGATCAGCGCGCTGATGGCGGTCAGGGCCAGGGCGAACAGGATCGATACTCGCGCCCCGAAGATCACCCGGGCCAGCACGTCCCGGGCCTGGTCGTCGGTGCCCAGCCAGTTCACCGACGAGGGCGGGCTCGGCGCCGGTTGATTGAGGTCGTAGTTGGGCGTGTCGTCGCTGAACGGAATCGGCGGAAACAGCAACCAGCCGCCTTCCTTGTGGATCAGGTTCTGCACGTAGCTGCTGCGGTAGTCGGCCTGGAATGGCAACTGTCCGCCAAATTCCTGCTCGGTATGGCGTTTGAACACCGGGAAATACAGTGAGCCCTGGTAGCTCACCACCAGCGGCTTGTCATTGGCGATCAATTCACCGCCCAAGGTCAGGATGAACAGACCGATGAACAGCCACAGCGACCACCAGCCCCGGCGGTTTTTCTTGAAGCGTTCAAAGCGCCGACGGCCCAAGGGGGAAAACTTGAACATCAGGCGTTCCTCGCGGCGAAATCGATGCGCGGGTCCACCAGGGTGTAGCAGAGGTCGCCGATGAGTTTAATGAGCAGGCCGAACAGCGTGAAGATGAACAGTGAGCCGAACACCACCGGGTAGTCCCGCGACACGGCGGCCTCGTAGCTCATGCGTCCCAGGCCATCGAGGGAAAAGATCACCTCGATCAGCAAGGACCCGGCAAAGAACACACCGATGAACGCCTGGGGAATACCCGAGACCACCAGCAACATCGCGTTGCGGAACACGTGGCCATACAACACCCGTCGCTCGCTCATTCCCTTGGCCCGCGCAGTGACTACGTATTGGCGGGTGATTTCATTGAGGAACGAGTTCTTGGTCAGGATCGTCAGGGTGGCGAAGCCGCCGATCACCAGTGAGGTCACCGGCAGCACCAGGTGCCAGAAGTAGTCGGCGATCTTGCCTAGCGTCGACAGCGACTCGAAGTTATCCGACACCAGCCCGCGCACCGGAAACCAGTTCAGCGACGTGCCGCCGGCGAACACCACGATCAGGAACATGGCAAAGAGGAACGCCGGCATGGCATAGCCGATGATGATCGCCGTGCTACTCCACACATCGAACGCGGAGCCGTGACGCACGGCCTTGCGAATGCCCAGGGGAATCGACACCAGGTAGGTGATCAGCGTGGCCCAGAGCCCGAGGGAAATGGTCACCGGCATTTTTTCCAGGATCAGGTCGGTGACCGTGGCGCCACGGAAGAAACTCTTGCCGAAGTCCAGCCGGGCGTAGCTGCTGAGCATCAGCCACAGGCGTTCGTGGGCCGGCTTGTCGAAGCCGTACTGTTTCTCGATGTCCTTGATCAACTGGGGATCGAGGCCGCGGCTGGCCCGGGAACTGCCGGTCATGGCATTGCCCGAACTGCCGATTGTGGCGCCGCCGATGCCTTGCAGGTGGGCGATGGCCTGTTCCACCGGTCCACCCGGCGCGGCCTGGACGATGACGAAGTTCACCAGCAGGATGATGACCAGGGTCGGAATGATCAGCAGCAGGCGTCGTGCGATATAAGCCCACATCAATGCTGTCCTCCGGGTGTGCCGCGCTTGATGCGTTCGGCGCTCATCTGCTCGTTGGTCAGCGGCGTGGTACTCATTTCCCACCAGCTTTCGATGGCTTCCTCATTACTGGCCTGCACTTTCGGGATACCGAAGCGGTTCCACCACACGGTCGAGCTGCCCGGCGGGTAATAGTTGGGGATCCAGTAGTAATTCCATTGCAGCACCCGATCCAGGGCGTGGGCGTGGCGGAGCATGTCGCTTTTGGTGGTGGCCTTGACCAGCCCGTCGATCAGGGCGTCCACCGCCGGGTTCTTCAGGGCCATGTAATTGTTGGCGCCCGGATCGTTGGCGGCCGCTGAGCCGAAGTAATTGTAGAGTTCCATGCCTGGCGAAGTGCTGACCGGGTAGCCGGTGATGATCATGTCGTAGTCACGACTCATCAGGCGATTGACGTATTGGGAGGCGTCGATGCGCCGGATGCTCATGTCGATGCCAATCTGTGCCAGGGTACGCTTGTAAGGTAGCAGCAGGCGGTCGATGCCGTTCTGGCTGTTCAGGAAGGTGAAGCTCAGCGGTTCGCCCTCGGCATTGACCAGGCGGTCGCCGTCAGGTCGCCAGCCGGCCTGTTCCAACAGCGCCAGGGCTTGCAATTGTTTGTCGCGGATCACGCCGCTGCCGTCGGTTTTCGGCGCCTCGAACACTTGGGTGAAGACTTCGTCGGGTATCTGCCCGCGCAGCGGTTCGAGGATCGCCAGTTCGCCCGCGTCGGGCAGTTGTCGGGCGGCGAGGTCGGTGTTGGAAAAGTAGCTTTGCTGACGCACATAGAGGTTGCGCATCATCTGGCGATTGCTCCATTCGAAATCCCAGAGCATGGCCAAAGCCTGGCGTACGCGGCGATCCTGGAACTGCGGTTTTTGCAGGTTGAACACAAAGCCCTGGGCGGTCTGGGGCGCCTCGGTGGCCAGGTGAGCCTTTTGCAGGCGACCGTCACGCAGGGCCGGGCTGTCATAGCCGATGGAATACGCGGTGGCGGAAAATTCGCGATTGTAGTCGTACGCGCCACCGCGCAGGACCTGTCGAGCCACATCGGTGTCGCCGAAGTACTCGATGCTGAAATGGTCGAAGTTGTAGAGGCCGCGGCTGACCGGCAGGTCCTTGCCCCACCAGTCGGCATTGCGTTCGAAGGTGATGCTGCGTCCGGAGTCGATCTTGCCCACCCGATAGGGACCGCTACCCAACGGTGCCTCGTAGCCGCCGCCGTTGGCAAAGTCGCGACTCTTCCACCAGTGCTCGGGAAAGACCGGCAGGGTGGCGATGTCCAAGGGCAGGGTGCGGCTTTCATTGTTCTTGAAGTTGAAGCGAACGGTGCGCTCGTCCTCGATCACGACGTCCTTGACCGCCGCGAATTGGGTGCGATAGCGCAGGCTGCCCTGGGTCATCAGCAGCTCGAAGCTGTAGCGCACGTCCTGGGCGGTGATGGGCTTGCCATCAGCGAAGCGGGCCTTGGGGTTAAGGTAGAAACGCAGGGACAGGCCATCGTCGGCGCGTTCCATCTTCTCTGCCACCAGGCCGTAGACGGTGTAGGGCTCATCCAGCGAACGCTGGGCCAGTGGCGAATACAGCAGGCCATCGATCTGGCTGACCCCGATACCTTTGTCGATATACGGCAGCACATGGTCGAAATGGCCGATCTCGATGGCCGAGCGGCGCATGGTCCCGCCTTTGGGGGCCTGGGGATTGGTGTAGGCGAAGTGGCTGAAGCCTGCGGGGTACTTGGCCGGTTCGTCATAGACGGTGAGGGCATGTTGCGGTGCGGCATCCACGCCAGCGACGCCTGTCAGCAGGGCCACGGCAGTGAATAGCAGGGAAGGGAACGCCAGTCGCATTGTCAGCCTTAAAGCCGGGTGATCGATGACCACGATTTGTACGCGAGCGGCGCGTGGATCGCCAGTCCCTCGCGAGACCCAAACACAACGGCCCACCAGAGGGCGGGCCGTTATGCCGATAAACCGGGATCAGTCCTGGCGGCTGGTCACTTCCAGCAGGTGATAGCCAAACTGGGTCTTGACCGGACCCTGGACCACATTGATCGGGGCGCTGAACACCACGGTGTCGAACTCCTTGACCATCTGGCCCGGACCGAACGAGCCCAGGTCGCCGCCTTGACGGCTGGACGGGCACGAGGAGTTGGCTTTGGCGACTTCGGCGAAATCGGCGCCGGCTTCGATCTGGGCCTTGAGTTCGTTGCACTTGTCTTCGCTGGAAACCAGGATGTGGCGGGCAGTGGCTTTGGCCATGGGGAAATTCCTTTCAATATTTTTAAAGGTGATGAGCCTACCGGATTCATTAACGGGTTGTTGTCAAAATTGCGTCAAAACCTTGAACCCAGCGATCAAAGGCCGGCTTTGCGCAAGCGCTCGGCGTGCCGCACATAAAGCTGTACCGGGTCTGTGCCCCTGCGCACCCGGTCGCCCGTTTGATTGATGATGTCCATGTGGTCCAAGGGGTAGTCAGAACGAATGACCTTGCCCAAGTGCGAGCTGAAACGCCCGACCATGCCGTCGTTCTGCCCGGCTTCGGTAATGAAATACTCGGAGAATGCCCGGCAGAAAGCCTGCAAGGGGAACGCCGTATTGAATCCTTCGCCCGACGCGTCTGGCAGCGTGCCGCTCCATGAGTAGTAGCGCACGCCGTTGACGATGCCCGGGCCGCTGCTCCCCCAGCTCTTTGGCAAGCCTTGGGGGTATTTATCATTGAATGCCCCTACGCCTTCGGTAGTGAGCGCCGCCAGTGCCGCGACGGCCGTCTGGGGGAGCTGCGCCTGGCCGCTGAGCTGTGAGATGAAGTCGGCGAAAAGCGTGGCCACTTTACTCGCCACAAGCTCTGGCAGGCGCCCTGGGGTCAGGGCCTTGTACAGAAAATCGGCCAGTTCGGAACCGTGGTTCGGGCCGCTGACCGAGGTCACCGAGGCGATCCTGTCGGGAGCCAGCGCCGCGGCATATCGAGCAGCCAATGCGCCCTGGCTATGGCCGATCAGGTTGACCTTGGCGGCGCCGGTTCCACTCAGGACCTGATCCACCTGAGCCAGCAATTGTTCGCCACGGGCTTCATTGGAATGGGTGGCCGACATATAGGGGATGAACACCCGGGCACCGGTAGCGCGTAATGCCTGTTTGATTCCATGGAAAAGTTCGAAGCCGCCGATCCTGTCAAACCCGAACAACCCATGGACCAACAGGATGGGAAATTGAGTGGTTGCATTCCGTTGCATGTTCGTACCTTTTTCGAAGAGGTTCACGTTGAGTTTGCCACCTCACTCTAATTCAGCCCCGTGATGCTCGGTGTAGGAAGAAACCTCAGTGACTTACTGAAAGCGGAATAAAAGAAGCGGGAAGAATCGGACAAGCAACCGGACCGCGCGCAAGGTGTCGGAGTCCTTCTGATAGCGCCTGACGTATGCAGCTACAGCTTCAAACGCAAGCGACCACTGCCGCTGAGGTCTTGTCTGACTGTGGATTTACAGCGGCTGCGCTTTAATGGGATGTCGGGCACCGTCAGGTAAAAACGGTGCCACTAATCCAAGGATTGGAGCCTATACATGAGCACTTACCGAACCGCCCAACGAGCCCGGTTTACATCAACCGCCACGCTACCGGCACCGTCTCTGCCAGCTGCCAAGGCAGGGGTGATCAACCCCGCCTGGAGAAAGGCCGTCATCACCGTCAAGCCTTATCCGCTGATGGCGTGTGGGGACGAACTGTTGCTGTTCTGGCACGGGCTCAACTCAGACGCCCAGGCATATCGACATGAAGTACGACGGTTCGTGACAGAGCGCCAGGTGGGGCGAGACGTGGTTTTCGTCGTGCGCCAAGCCCATATCGCCGAGTTGGATGGCGGCTCGCTGGAGCTCTCCTACCAGGTGACCGGCAAACAATTACCGGCGACGTTGGTTTCAGAAGCCCTGCAACTGGAGATCGGCGACGTGCCATCGCAACTGCTGGCGCCTGTTGCCGATGATGCGGTGGGGGCAAGCCTCGATCCGGCGCGGGTGCCGGAGGGAACCTGTTTGACCATTCGGCCCTATCCCAGGATGGCGGTTGGCGATCGGCTGATCCTGACTGCCAGCAGGGACGCCAAGGCGCTGTGGCGCGATGTGCTGGATATCGAGGCCCATGCGGTCGGTCGTGAGCTGTCGTTCTGGATCGATCATGCGCAAATAGTGCCCCACATCGGCCACCGCCTGAGCCTGGCTTATGTCGTCAGGCGCGGACACTCAGTGCGCCGCGGCGAACCCTTGTCGTTGCACATTGGCCCTTTGGTGCGCCCTGCGTTGAAGGCGCCCCGGCTTCTGGGGTTGGACGGGGGGACGTTGGATCTCGACGATTTGCACGATGGGGTGACGGTCGTCATCGACGGTGCCAGGCTTGAGGCAGGCGAGTTGGTCTGGCTGCAATGCAACGGCAACTATGCCCATGTCGAGGAGCGGGAAATCACTGAGACCATGGCGGGGCAGCGGGTCACCTTTGTCGTGCCAGCGGCGTACTGGCAGGACCAGCGCGGTCGCTCGGTGCGGCTGTTCTACCAGGTCGAGCGTCTGGATGACGTCAGCCAGCAATCCGGCTGGGTCACGGTCCAGGTGCCCTCCAAGGTGCCGGGCTGAGCGAAGGCCCTCCGAGGGAGGGCTCTTGCGGGGGGGGGGGCTCAGGCGGGCAATTGCAGTTTGCGATGGGCCTGGCGCAGCAACTGTTCGGTGGCCTCCCAACCTAGGCAACCATCAGTGACCGATACACCGTAACGCATCGATGGGCTCAATGGCTGGCAGCCTTCGAACAGGTGACTTTCCAGCATCATGCCGACGAGGGCGCGGTTGCCTTGCAGGCGCTGCTCCAACACGTCATTGAACACCTGTGGCTGACGCAACGGGTCTTTGCCACTGTTGGCGTGGCTGCAGTCCACCATGATCCGGGCCGGTATCTTCAAGCGGGTCAGGTCGCTGTGTATCTGCGCGACGCTCTGGTGGTCATAGTTCGGTCCGCGATGGCCGCCGCGCAACACCAGGTGGGTGTCGGGGTTGCCCGGAGTCTGGATGATCGCCGGATGCCCCTGGCTGTCGACGCCGAAATGCCGATGAGGATGGGCCGCCGAACGCATGGCGTCGCAGGCAATGCCGACCCCGCCGTCAGTGCCGTTCTTGAAACCCACTGGCATGCCCAGGCCGCTGGCCATTTCCCGGTGGATCTGCGATTCGGTGGTGCGCGCGCCGATGGCGACCCAACTGAGCAGGTCATCGAAGTAACTGGCGGCCATGGGTTGCAACAGTTCGGTGGCGACGGGCAGGCCAAGCTGGAGCATCTCGCGCATCAGCTCTCGGGACAGCGTCAGGCCGGTGGCCATGTCATCGCTGCCATCGAGGCCCGGATCGTAGGCCAGGCCTTTCCAACCCACGGTAGTGCGGGGTTTTTCCACGTAGGCGCGCATCACCAGCAGCATGCTGTCGCTCACCTCATGGGCAACGCGAGCCAGGTTGGCGGCGTATTCGAGGGCCGATTTCGGGTCGTGGATGGAGCAGGGGCCGACGATGAGCAGCAGGCGGGAGTCCTCGCCATCGAGAATCGCGCGGATGGCTTGGCGGTGGGCGCTAACCTGTTGGCTCAGCGCAGTGCTGAGGGGCAATTGATGCTTGAGCTGCAACGAGCTGGGCAGACGCAGGGTCAGGGCTTCATTGGCAGGGTTGAGCGTGGACAGCGGCAAAGCAGAGACGGACGAATTCATGATCTGACTTCCTGGACGGGCAGCGGGTTCGTTCCCGCGTGCCGGTCCTATTGGGGTGTTCGACAATTGGCCGTATTGGCCCGCAATTGAGGCTTGCCACCGGCAGGTGACCGATCGGAGGCGGCAGGCTGTCCCGAGCGGTGGCTGGTAAATCGCCAGGCGGAAAAACTGTCGTAACGGTAATAAGTGGCGTAGTTCATGGCTCAATCCTCAAGTTGTCGGGTGTTGCAAATGTTTTGGGGCCGGAAAAACAAAACCCCCGGTCGGGAGGCCGACCGGGGGTTTGGAAAACTCTGGAAGGCGACCCGTTTTAAAGTGGGCGCCGGTTGGGTATCAGGCGCGCCAGTGGCTAAACCAATACCCAAAATAAAAGTTGACCGGAGTTTGAGCGCTGTTCGCCCAGGCAGCCGCAACCGAGCGCGGGGCGCTGGCGGTTTGAAGCGGCGAGAGGGCGTTGAACATGGTCTGTCTCCGTTGAATGGCCCTGAGCTTACTAGAGTGCAGTGCGCCGGTTCAATCAGAAAATTCTATCGCCGGCATGCAATTGTTCAGGCTGGCTTGAGTCCGCCGGGCTTTATGACAAACTTCGGCTTTGCATCGTCTTCTCGGGAAGAACCATGACCGCTCCAACCTTCGCCGCCGCCCAGTCGATTTCCATCGCGGGGGACATTCAGGCCAATCTGGTGCGACATCAACGTTTCATGCAGGTCGCCGCTGAGCAGCATGTGCAATTGCTGGTGTTTCCTGAGCTGTCGCTCACCGGTTACGAACGGGGCCTGGCTGCGGAACTGGCTATCCTACCGGAGGATGGCATCTTGCAACCGCTGCGTGAGCTGGCGCGCGAACTTGCTCTGACCGCAGTGGTTGGTATGCCGATCCGTCTATCAGCAGGCGCACCGGTATTGATCGGTGCATTGGTCCTCGGTGCCGACGGATCCCTTGGGGTGTATAGCAAGCAGCATTTGCACCCTGGCGAAGAAGTGGCCTTCGCTCCAGGCTACGGTGGCTCGATGCTGGCGATGGGGCCGGAGCACGTCGCATTGGCGGTATGCGCCGATTTTTCCCACGCCAGTCATGCTGCCGCGGCAGCCGAGCAGGGCGCTACGCTGTATGCGGCAGGTGTGTTGATTACCGAAGGTGGCTACGTGCCTGATACGGCACTGCTGCAAGGTTATGCCAGGCAACATGGCATGACGGTCCTGATGGCCAATCATGGTGGCGCCACCGGTGGTTGGGAATCGGCCGGTCGCAGCGCGATCTGGGGCGCGGATGGTGCGCAGATTGCGGCAGCGCCAGGCACGGGTGATCTGTTGGTTATCGCTCGTCGCGCCGCCGATGGCTGGGCCGGGCACGTCGTGCCGGTAGCCACGTTTTGACGAGGTTTGCATGAGTTTTCAGTGGCGTGCGGCAACGGCCGAGGACATCGACTTCGCCCGGCAGCTGACCTGCGACAACATGTTGGCTTATTACCTCAAGCATGATTTGCTGTGGCAGGACGAAGCGTTCGATGTGGCCTGGATCATTCGCCAGAACTGGATCATCTGCCGGGGCGACCAGAAGCTCGGTTTTGCCAGCCTCAGCCGTGATGCCCGGGCGTTGTATATCCGCGAACTACAGATCGATAAGGCGTTTCGCGGGCAGGGTGCCGGTACTTGGGCGATCGGACAGGTTTGGGGCATGGTGGCGCTGGAGCGTCGGCCGGCACTGCGCCTGACGGTTTTCAAGAATAATCCGGCCAGGGCGCTTTACGAACGCATGGGGCTGCGTGTCGTGGGCGAGGACGAGTGTTTCCTGAGAATGCAGCGAGACGCCGGTGCTTGAGACCTCGGATATTGTGGCGATCAAGAAGTGTTGTAACTTTTATCTGTCCCTTTGCGCTAGGTCTGTCGGATGCTTTTTTGCTAAGGTGTGGGGCAACCCAAATAAGACCAAATCGTGAGGTGTCTGCTTGATTAGGGTGTTAGTGGTCGATGACCATGATCTCGTCCGTACGGGCATTACACGAATGCTGGCTGACATCGATGGCCTGCAGGTAGTTGGCCAGGCCGAATCCGGGGAAGAAGCCCTGATAAAGGCCCGTGAATTGAAACCCGACGTGGTGTTGATGGACGTCAAGATGCCCGGCATCGGCGGTCTTGAGGCTACGCGTAAAATGCTGCGCAGCCACCCGGACATCAAGGTGGTCGCGGTAACCGTCTGCGAAGAAGATCCGTTCCCCACCCGGTTATTGCAGGCGGGCGCAGCGGGTTACCTGACCAAGGGTGCTGGTTTGAACGAGATGGTCCAGGCCATCCGCCTGGTATTCGCCGGGCAACGCTACATCAGCCCGCAAATCGCCCAGCAGTTGGCAATCAAATCGTTCCAACCGACCAACGATTCGCCCTTCGACGCGTTGTCGGAGCGGGAAATCCAGATCGCCTTGATGATTGTCGGTTGCCAAAAGGTGCAGATCATCTCCGATAAGCTGTGCTTGTCGCCAAAAACCGTCAATACCTACCGTTATCGTATCTTCGAGAAACTATCGATCAGTAGCGACGTCGAGTTGACGCTGCTGGCGGTGCGCCACGGCATGGTCGATGCCAGCGCCTGATAATGACTGAACTGTTTGATCCAAGCGCTTTCCTGTCTACATGCAGTGGCCGCCCAGGCGTGTACCGCATGTTCGACAGCGATGCGCGCCTGCTGTATGTCGGCAAGGCGAAGAATCTCAAGAAGCGCCTGGCCAGTTACTTTCGCAAGACCGGCCTCGCACCGAAGACCGCTGCCCTGGTGGGGCGCATCGCGCAAGTCGAAACCACCATTACCGCCAATGAAACCGAGGCGTTGCTGCTCGAACAGACGCTGATCAAGGAATGGCGCCCGCCGTACAACATCCTGCTGCGTGACGATAAGTCCTACCCGTACGTGTTCCTGTCCGACGGGGCGTTCCCGCGCCTGAGTATTCACCGCGGGGCAAAGAAGGCCAAGGGCCGGTATTTCGGTCCTTACCCCAGCGCCGGGGCAATTCGTGAAAGCCTGAGCTTGCTGCAAAAGACCTTTTTCGTTCGCCAGTGTGAGGACAGCTACTACAAGAACCGCACCCGGCCCTGCCTGCAATACCAGATCAAGCGCTGCAAGGCCCCTTGCGTCGGGTTCGTCGAACCCGAGGTCTACGCCGAGGACGTGCGTCACTCGGTGATGTTTCTGGAGGGGCGCAGCAATGCGCTGACCGATGAGCTGTCAGCAGCGATGGAAGACGCGGCGGTCAACCTTGAATTCGAACGGGCCGCCGAACTGCGGGACCAGATCGGCCTGCTGCGCCGGGTACAGGACCAGCAGAGCATGGAGGGCGGCAGTGGCGATGTCGATGTGATCGCCGCGTTCATCAACCCGGGCGGTGCCTGCGTGCACCTGATCAGCGTGCGCGGCGGTCGGGTGTTGGGCAGCAAGAACTTCTTCCCTCAGGTCGGTATCGAGGAGGACGTCGCCGAGGTCATGGCGGCCTTTCTGGGTCAGTACTACATCAGCAGTCCGGAACGCGACCTGCCGGCCGAGTTGATCGTCAACGTGGTCCATGAAGACTTCCCGGCCCTGATCGAAGCCATCGATACGCTTCGCGGTCGTGAACTGACCATCAGCCACCGCGTGCGTGGTACGCGGGCGCGCTGGCAGCAACTGGCCGTGACCAACGCCGAACAGGCCCTGGGTGCTCGCCTGGCTAACCGCCAACACGTGGCGGCGCGGTTCGATGCCCTGGCCGACGTCCTCAACCTGGACGAGCCGCCGCAACGGCTGGAGTGCTACGACATCAGCCACTCCAGCGGCGAGGCCACCGTGGCGTCCTGTGTGGTGTTCGGTCCGGAAGGCCCGATCAAATCCGATTACCGCCGTTACAACATCGAAGGCGTGACCCCGGGCGATGACTATGCCGCGATGCATCAAGCGTTGATGCGCCGCTTCGGCAAGCTGAAGGACGGGGAGGGCAAACTCCCGGACATCCTCCTGGTGGACGGTGGTAAAGGCCAGCTGTCCATGGCCCGCGACGTGCTCAATGAGCTGATGGTGCCCGACTTGATCCTGCTGGGCGTGGCTAAGGGCGCAACCCGCAAGGCCGGCTTCGAGACCTTGTACCTGAACGATGCCGCCCACGAGTTCACCCTGAAGGGCGACTCACCGGCGTTGCACTTGATCCAGCAGATCCGTGACGAAGCTCACCGTTTCGCCATCACAGGCCACCGCGCCCGCCGTGGCAAGACCCGCCGCACGTCGACGCTGGAAGGGGTGGCCGGGGTCGGTCCGACCCGACGTCGCGACCTGCTGAAACATTTTGGTGGATTGCAGGAGCTGTCTCGTGCCAGCATCGAAGAGATAGCCAAAGCACCCGGTATCAGTAAAAAGCTCGCTGAGTCGATTTATGCAAACCTGCACAGCGAGTAGAATGCCCGTCAACCTCGTAGCCAGTTGTGCCGATGAATATCCCAAACCTGATTACCGTTCTACGCGTCCTGCTCATCCCGATCTTCATATTGCTGTTCTATTTGCCGTACCACTGGAGTTACGTGGCCTCCGCCTCGGTCTTCGCCTTCGCCGCCGCGACCGACTGGCTCGACGGCTACCTGGCCCGCCGCCTGGAGCAGAGCACGCCGTTCGGCGCGTTCCTCGACCCGGTGGCCGACAAGCTGATGGTGGCGGTGGCCCTGGTGCTGCTGGTGCAGGAACACGGTAACCTCTGGCTGACCTTGCCGGCGGCGGTGATCATCGGCCGCGAAATCGTCGTATCGGCACTCCGGGAATGGATGGCCGAGCTGGGCGCGCGTGCCCAGGTCGCCGTGTCGAACCTGGGCAAATGGAAAACCGCCGCTCAAATGCTGGCGCTGGTGATCCTGCTGGCCAACCCGTCGGACTTCAGTTTCTGGGTCCTGTTGGGCTATGCATTGCTGCTGATTTCCGCTGGCTTGACGCTGTGGTCGATGGTCCAGTACCTGCGCGCCGCCTGGCCGCATCTGCGCACTGACGTAGACCCGAAATAAACTTTTTTGAATCAAAGGGTTGACGGCGTAATCTGAATCTATAGAATGCGCCACACCAAGACGCGGGAATAGCTCAGTTGGTAGAGCACGACCTTGCCAAGGTCGGGGTCGCGAGTTCGAGTCTCGTTTCCCGCTCCAAGATTCAAAAAAAGCCACTCAGATGAGTGGCTTTTTTTGTGCCTGGAAAATGCCCCGGCGTTAAATGCACTGCTGAATGTTCGAGCACTTCAACGGAGAATCTTTCAGCCGCCTCAGCAGTTAAGTCGATGTCACAGGCCTTGGCCACCTGTTGAAGATCCAGTTCCTGGTTCAGCTACGGTTGTTGATCCTGGAAGTATTGCTGCAAGTCGTTGACTAGAGTCATCGTTGTCTGGAGCGATGTCGGGCATAAAGCGCTCCGCTCGGCGGCGGGCCATCATCGGATTGTGCTCAACTGTGCGGTAATGTCCAACCGACGTTTGATCTACCGGTTTTTTTCCGAGTCAAAGCCGCATGGTCGTACTGAACGTACTCAACAAAATCCCAGAGACATTTCTGTCTCCGGGATTTGTTGTTATTGCGTAACGTTGATATGCAGAGCTGGCGTGTCTTCGTCAGACACCCGCCGCCAGTGGGAACAGTCCCAGCAGCAGACAGGCGAGCAAGATAAGGAAGCTCAGCGCGAACGCCCATTTCATGGTGTATTTCTGATGGTCGCTGAACTCCACGCCGGCCAAGCCACAGAGCAGGTAGGTCGAGGCCACGAGGGGGCTGAGCAAGTGGACTGGTTGACCCACCAGCGAAGCGCGGCCGATTTCCGCGTGAGTGATGCCATACACCTCGGCAGCCTTGGCGAGGACCGGCAATACGCCATAGTAGAAGGCGTCGTTAGACATAAAGAACGTGCCCGGAATACTCGCTAGCGCGGTGATCGGTGCCATGTAAGGGCCCCAGGTCACTGGCAGCATGGCCAGGAAGCTCGCCGACATTGCATTGACCATGCCGGTGCCGGACAGAATGCCCGCCAGGATACCGGCTGCCAGGAAGATCGCGATCTGGTTCAAAGCGGTCGGAGCATGCGCGGAAATGCGGCGACGCTGATCGTTCATGTGTGGATAGTTGATCACCAGGGCAACGGAGAACGCGACCATGAATAGAATGGAGAGGGGTAACACCTCCGTCACCAGCCCGGCCATCAATCCCACTGTCAGGCTGGCGTTTAACCAGAACAGTTTTGGGCGACGCAGCTCGGCATTTTCATCCGACATGGATGGCAAGCTTCCATCTGACTCATCATCAAAGACGGTGGCGGCGGCACTCACCGACAAGCGCAGTTTGCCCAAGCGTTGACGCTCGCGAATACCGATGAAGTAAGCCAGTGCCAGCACGCCAAGGAAGCCGACCACCATGACGGGAATGAGCGGGATGAACAGTTCGGATGTATCGACCTGCAAGGACGCCGCGGCACGCGCCAGTGGACCGCCCCACGGCAGCAGGTTGGTCACGCTCGCTGCAAGAATCACCACGCAAGTGAGCGATAGTGGCTCCAGTCGTAGACGCTTGAACAGTGGCAGCATCGCAGTGACGGTAATCATGTAGGTGGTGGAACCGTCGCCATCCAGCGATACCAAACCGGCCAACAGTGCGGCAAACACAACGGCCTTCATCGGGTCGCCGTTGATCAACTTGATGAACTTGCGAATGATCGGATCGAACAGACCCGTATCGAACATCACGCCGAAGTAGAGGATTGCGAACATCACCATGACCGCGGTCGGAGCCACTTTTTTCAGACCGTCGATCATCATATTGCCCATGTCCGGGCCAAATCCCGCCAGGAGCGCGAATACGATCGGAACTGTTGTCATGGCTACCAAGGGTGACAACCGCTTGGTCATGATCAGCGCCATGAAGGTCACGATCATGCCGTAGCCGAGTAGTGAAAGCATTTGTATCACCTTGACGTAAAGTACAATTATTTTTATGGGATCTGCGCTCAAAGCGCATCAAGGTTCCCGCTGTATTTTGGGTTGATCCAGCGGGTTGCCGCTGAGTCTCACACGGGTATCAACTCATGTGAAGGCCACCGTTGAGCGAGAAGTCGGCACCGTTGGCGTATCCGGCTTCATCGGATGCAAGCCAGGCGCACACGGAGGCAATTTCCTCAGGTGTTCCGAGTCGTCGAGTCGGAATGTCCTGAATGATGCGATCCATGACTTCGGTGGTTGTGACGGACTTGAGCTTGGCTGTCTCGATGTAGCCAGGGGACACCGTATTCACCGTGACGCCGCGAGGCCCGACTTCTCGTGCCAATGCGCGAGTGAAGCCCCGGATGGCGGACTTGGCGGTGGAGTAGTTGACCTGGCCCACATGACCCAGCTGGGCGTTGACCGACGAGATATTGATGACCCGTCCCCAGCCTCTCTCGACCATGCCATCGATAACCTGTTTGGTCACGTTGAACAGCGAGTTGAGGTTGGTATCGATGACAGTAGTCCAGTCGTTGGGCTGCATGTCATGGAACACGACGTTTCGGGCAGTGCCGGCGTTGTTGATGAGAACATCCACGGGGCCGACATTTTTCTTGATTTGCTCGAAGGCTTGGCGGCAGGAGTCCCAATCCGCCACATTTCCTTCCGATGCAATGAAGGTAAAGCCAAGTGCCTTTTGTTGGGCCAGCCAGGTGTCCTTCAATGGGGAATCAGGCCCGCAGCCCGCGACGACGGTAAAGCCGTCCCGCGCCAGACGCTGGCAGACTGCTGTGCCGAGGTTTCCCATGCCAGCAGTCACAAATGCGATTTTCTTGGTCATGCGTTCACTCCTGTTGTGTTTTTTGTTGGGAGCATTGCGTGCAGCCATCAGGCTACTGGTCCTAATAAACTCCACTCCAAATTGTTTTGCAAGATAACGCGGTACAATTTCTGCAAAAAGAAACGTTTTCTTACCAACGGTCATCTTCCAGCGGGCTGGGCTTGAGGGTTCTCCTTAAACCGTCGAGGCCTTCGAGTGTGGAGGTATGAGGGCGATACTCGCATCCCACCCAGCCCTGATAAGCATGGTCTTCGAGCAGGGAAAGCAGCTTGGGAAAATCGATAGTGCCAGTCCCCGGTTCATGTCTGCCCGGGAAGTCGGCCACTTGGATATGGCTCACTCGCGGCAACCACTGATTCAGCTTTCGCAGGCAGTCCTCGCCAAGCAACTCCGTGTGGTAGGTGTCCAGGATCAGGCCCAGATTGGGAATCGTCTCAAGCATTTGCTCGGCAAAGTCGAAGCGACTCATGAGATAACCTGGAACCTCAGTTGAGCTGATGACCTCAATCAGGGGCTCAATACCTTCGTCGGCCAGGAAGTCTGCCGCGTACTTCAGATTGCGCCGGTAAAGGCCGCTGTCGGCAATCACCCCGAGTTCAGGCAGTGATACACCCGACATCAGGTGAAGCATTTTACAGTCCAGGGTCTTTGCGTATTGGACGGCTTGGGTGATTTCTGCCAGGAACGCTTGCTTCGAGGCGCAAATGCCGGTGGTCCCCCTTGTGGAGCCAGTTGGTGCGGAAAATTGCACCATCTGAAGGTGATATTCATCGAGAAGCTCCGCAATTTGTGTCGCTTCGTATTCATAGGGCGAGGGGAACTCGACCGCTCGAAAGCCTGATTTTGCGGCAGCGCAGAATCGTTCCAAAAAAGGCAGTTCCGTAAACTGGAAACCAATATGTGCGTTTAACTTGATCATGCGTGTAGCTCCGGAATCTTTATGACGGCTTCAAGCGTTCAGCAGGCCACGCAGCTTCAGTACAGCGCTGTCAGGCGTGGTCAGCACGGCAAGGCCACTCGTCTGGCTGGCCTGTTGTGCTGCGCTGGTCATTGAGAATTGTGCGAAACACAGCAGTTCGCTGTTCGTCAGCGTTCGCGCCGAATCGGCGATCAGCGCATCATGGCGATCAACGTTACCCTTTCGCAGTTCATCGAATGCTCCAGGGCAAACGTGGGTCGTCAGTTCCAGCGCAACGCCTTGTTGCTGTGCATAGCGTTGGAACTCTTCAGTCATTGACGTAATGGCTGGCTGGAAGGTCGCCAGGATGGTGATCTTTGACGTGCGCTCAATGGCTTGCTCGATCATGGCTTCGTTCGGCTTGAGGATGGGAATGCTCAGGGAGCGTTTGCACAGGTCGATGGCGTCACCGAATGCCGAGCAGGTGAACAAGATGGCGTCAGCCCCCGATTGTGCGGCATAGGTGGCGAGTTTCAAGAAGCGCTCGTTCAATGCCGGGGTGAGTTCACCCGCGTCTGCCAAATCGCCGGAAAGCGAGTCTTCCAATAGATTGACCAGCTTGGCCTCGGGCCAAAGCCGTGTGAAAGCTTCAGTTATGGGAGCAATCGATACCGGTGTTGCGTGGATCAAATAAATGCGTGGTGCGGTCATGACGTAACCTCAAGTTGTGGTCGATCAAGTTGATAGCCGGTGATATCGCGACATCTCAGCGGCGTGTTGATGTGCAATAGGTGTGTTATTTTTCTTTCAAGGGATGGTCAGGGATGAGCAAGGCTCTACCCCAGAATCCTCGCAATTGACGCCATCTTCCTCGGATAGCCGGTTTCCATGAATTCAGCAGAATCGATTCCTCAATCACCATTGGCGGGCGAACAATCCAAAATGAAGCCCAAGATAAAAAAAGACCTTGCCGAGCAGTTGGCTCCCAAGATCATTGATATGGCTCGAGCCAGGTCGATGCGCGCCGGTGATCCACTGCGCGAGGAGTCTTTTGCCAAGGAGTTGGGGGTTTCCCGTTCGCCCATACGCCGAGGTTTCGCTTTGCTGGCTGAGTTGGGGCTCGCGACCAAGGAACCGAATCGGGGCTATTTCCTGACGACGGATGCGCGAGGAATCGATAGCCGGAAGCTCCCCCTGGAGGTCGACCCATTCGAAGATTTTTATTTGCGAGTGGTCGATGACGTACTTCGCGGTGATATCCCGACGACGTTTTTTGAAGCCGAGCTGATGCGCAAGTACGAGGTGCCGAGAGGGCAGCTCATGAAGGTCCTGAATCGACTGGCCAATGAGGCGATGATTGAGCGCAAGCCAGGGCAGGGGTGGGAGATCAACAGCTTCCTGCATGACTCCAAGGCGCATATCCAGAGCTACCGTTTTCGAATGGCGATCGAGCCTGCCGCCGTATTGGAGCCAGGCTACGAGGTGGATAAGGTAGCGTTCGCAAAGGCCCGGGAGATCCAGCAAAAGATGTTGGATGGCGATATTTTCAGCCTTTCGCGATCTCAGCTTTTCCAAGTGGGGGCGCAGCTTCATGAACTGGTGGTCCGTTGCTCTGGCAATGCTTTTTTTCTCGAAGCTATTCGCCGGCAAAATCAGCTGCGTCGATTCATGGCCTACAAGGCCAACGTCGATCGACCTCGGTTGATCAACCAGTGCAAGGAACACATCCATCTACTGGACCTCATTGAAAGTGGGCAGCGAGAAGCTGCCGCGGAGTTTCTGCGCAATCACCTCGATGTCGTCGGCCGGCAAAAAACCGACAAAGAGGCCAAGGATGAGCTGGAACACCAGCGCAGCCTTGAGGTCTCGGTTGTCAGTTAGCGCGCGGCTCGTTCAGCAGCACCACGCCGTCATCGTCGCCGTATAACTGATCGCCATCTGCGATGGCGTGCCCGGCGAACTCCACCGTGACTGCAATCTGCCCCTCGTTACGCTTGACAGTCTTACGCGGCGAGGTGCCCAGCGCCTTGATGGCGATTGGCATAGTGCGCAGGGCCGCTTTATCCCGGATGTAACCGTAGATCAGAACGCCGGCCCAACCGTTTTTCACCAGATCTTCTGCGATCACATCGCCGAACAGCGCGTAGCGATCGCTCCCCCCGCCATCGACAACCAGCACCCTGCCATGGCCCGGCAGACTGCTGATCTCCTTGATCCTGGAATTGTCTTCAAAGCACTTGAGGGTGAAGGCGCGGCCTTCGAAGTCATTCTTAGCGCCAAAGTCGCTGAAAATTGGGGCCAGGACGCGAATGGTGTCCGGGTACTGATCACACAGGTCAGATGTTTTGACGGTCATGGGCTGAGTCTCCTGATTCCGGATAAGGGTGGTCGTGAGCACAAAGGTTGCACAAACTGAATATTCATGCAATAAAATGCAATCTTGTGAAGGCGAAAATGATGCTGCCGGACAGGTCGTGATGAACGGCAGCGATCATTTAAGGACTTCGCTTCGCCAATATTGTACTTTGTATTTACGATATACATAAATCGAGGCGGTGCCTGACGCACCGGCTCCAGAAAATCAGCTCAACAATAAGCAAGGGGTGTTCGATGCGTATTTTGGTTCTTCCTGGTGATGGTATTGGTCCGGAAATCGTTGAGTCGTCGATGTCGGTCCTGCGAGCCGCCAACAAAAAATTCGATCTGGGCCTGGAGTTCGATTACGACGACGTTGGTTTCACCAGCCTTGAAAAATACGGCACCACCTTGCGTGAAGAAGTGCTGGAAAAGGCCAAGGGCTACGAGGGCATCATTCTGGGTACTCAGTCCCACGCCGATTATCCGGCGCCGGAGAAGGGCGGTCGTAACGTCTCCGCCGGCTTCCGTATCGGCCTGGACCTGTACGCCAACGTGCGTCCTGCGCGTACCCGTCCGTTCCTGACTTCAAACATGAAGGAAGGCAAGACGATGGACCTGGTGATCATGCGCGAAGCGACGGAAGGCTTTTACCCGGACCGCAACATGAGCCGCGGTTGGGGCGAAGTGATGCCGACCCCGGACATGGCCCTGTCGACGCGCAAGATCACTCGTCATTGCAGCGACCGCATCGCTCGCCGTGCTTTTGAACTGGCCATGAAGCGTGGCAAGAAGGTCACCGCCATCCACAAGGCCAACAGCTTCCACATGACCGACGGCCTGTTCCTGGAATGCGTGCGCAACGTGGCCAAGGATTTCCCTGAAGTCGAGCTGGACGACCTGCTGGTCGATGCCTCGACGGCACACCTGGTGCGTAACCCCGAGCGTTTTGACGTGCTGGTGGCGACGAACTTCTACGGCGACATCATCAGCGACCTGGCGAGCGAGTTGTCCGGCAGCCTGGGGCTGGCCGGTTCGATGATGGCCAGCGACGTTCATTGCTGCGCCCAGGCCCAACATGGTTCTGCGCCTGATATCGCCGGCCAGGACAAAGCCAACCCGGTGTCGATGATTCTTTCGGTGGGCATGTTGCTGCAATGGATGGGTGAACATCATGACAGCCAGGCCTTGATCGATGCGGGTCTGGCAATGGACAAGGCGGTCGACGCGGTCCTGAAGAACCCAGAGCAACGTACCCCGGACCTGGGTGGTTCGTTCGGCACCAAGGCGTTTGGCGAAGCGGTCGCCAAGGTCATCCTGGGCTGATCGGCTCGGGCGGCATGCCGGTCATGCCGCCCGTTGTCCGGAGTGTTGCGCGGTTAAAACAAGAGAATGCCTGTTCTTCCTTGAGGTAACCAAGGGAGGGGCGCGAGGAGAGAACAGTGAGTCACTTACTACTCGGTTGCATCGCAGACGATTTTACGGGCGGTACTGACTTGGCCAGTACGCTTGTCAGGGGTGGGATGCGAACGCTGCAAGTGATCGGAGTGCCCGAGGGGCCCTTGCCGGATGACATTGATGCGGTGGTGATTGCCCTGAAAAGCCGCACCATCAGCCCCGAAGAGGCTGTCGCTCAGTCGCTCGACGCGCTGGAGTGGCTGCGCGCGACGGGCTGCCAACAATTTTTTTTCAAGTATTGCTCGACGTTTGATTCGACCTCCCGGGGCAATATCGGTCCTGTCACCGACGCCCTCGCCAATGCCTTGGGTGTTGCCTTTGCGGTGGCCTGTCCTGCATTTCCGGAAAACAAACGCACGATTTTTAACGGCCACTTGTTCGTTGGCGAGCAGTTGCTGAGCGAATCCGGCATGCGCAATCATCCGTTGACGCCCATGACCGACTCCAATCTGGTTCGAGTGCTGCAACAGCAGACGCGCAAGCCAGTAGGACTCGTTGCGCATTCGGTCGTGAACAAAGGTGCACAAGCCATTTCAATGGCCTTCAAAAACCTTGCGGCCCAGGGCCAGGGCTATGCCATCGTCGATGCGATCGACGATGAGGATCTGTATGCGATCGGCGAGGCTGTTGCGGAGCATAAACTGGTAACCGGTGGCTCCGGCGTGGCGCTGGGTCTACCCGACAATTTTCGTCGTACAGGTTTGCTCGGAGACGGTGCGGCCGCCTCGGCGCTGCCCGCCGTCCAAGGTCTGGGCGCGGTTGTTTCCGGCAGTTGTTCAGTGGCGACCAACAGCCAGGTCGCACACTGGCAAAAAAACCATCCAAGTTTCTCACTCGACCCACTGCTCTTGGCCAATGGTCACGATCAAGTCGCTGAAGCACTTGAGTGGGCCAAGGACCTGATTCAAAAGGGCCCTGTCTTGATCTACGGAAGCGCACAGCCAGAGACTGTCAAACTCGCCCAGCAAAAGCTTGGTGTGGAAGCCGCGGGTCAACTCATGGAAGACGCCTTGTCCGCGGTTGCGGTTGGCCTGTACGAAATGGGTGTACGCAAACTGGTGGTGGCCGGTGGCGAAACGTCCGGTGCGGTGGTCAAGGCTCTCCAGGTCAAGGCGCTGAGAATCGGCGCAACGATTGACCCGGGTGTGCCATGGACACTCGGCTTGCGGGATGACCCGGTTGCGCTGGCGCTGAAATCCGGAAATTTTGGCACCGTCGATTTCTTCGAGAAGGCGTTGGCCTGCGCGCCGTGATTTGCCCGGCCAGGGCGTCCTCCAGGCCCGCATATTTTTGTGTTTGGCTTGGAGGAGGGTGCTGACAATCAGCGCCTGCAGCCTTGCCTGCTCTTCTTTGCTATTGGAAATACGCCTTCACCCAAGACGATAAAAATAAGGATAAAGAAGTGCTCAGACCCTCCAATCGTCGTCAATTCATAAAAAATCTCGGCAGGCTGGGCGGGTTGGGATTCGCCGCGACCCATATGGCTTACAGCTTTGCCGATGAAGCCTATCCTTTTAGCAGCGGCACCCAGTCGCCTCGCCTGCGTGTCCCTCCACTCGCTTGTGACTGCCATCATCACATCTATGATCGGGCGTTCCCTTATTACGATGATCGAAATCTTCCAAGCGCAAGCGTGGAAGACTATCGACGTATTCAGGCGCGACTGGGACTGACCCGCAGCGTTGTGATTCAGCCATCGTCCTACGCCACTGACAATCGTTGTATGTTGGCCGCGTTAGCCAAGCTTGGCCGGCAGTCACGGGGCGTCGCGGTCGTGGATGACAAGGTCCAGGTCAGTGAGTTGCGCCGCCTGCATGAGCGAGGTGTTCGCGCCATACGGTTCAACCTTGGAACGGGAAGCGCCACCACCGTCGAGATGATTGAGCCCCTGGCAAAACTCATCGCAGACCTGGGCTGGCATGTGGAGATCCACACGCGGCCCGACGAATTGATCCAGTTGGAGGCGTTGCTGTCTCGCTTGCCTGTGCAAATCGCGTTCGATCATTTCGGCCGAATCCCTTTGGAGAACTGGAGCGATCATCCCGTGTTCAAGATGATTGCTCGATTGGTTGATCGGGATCGGGCGTGGGTAAAAGTCTCAGGTGCCTATCAGGACTCGGTACTGGGTGGCCCCGATTACGATGATGTCAAAAGCTTGGCCAGGGAAATGATTGCATTGGCGCCAGAACGTGTGGTCTGGGGGACCGATTGGCCGCATCCGAGCCTGCAGTCGAAGAAAAAGCCGATGCCCGATGACGCGTCGATGTTTGATTTGTTGCAGGTGTGGGCACAGAGCGATGCCATGGTCGAAAAAATTCTCGTCGATAACCCGGCCAAGCTCTACGGTTTTTGATAGGGGGCTCAAGCAGAAGGGGCGCCTGGCGCCCCTTTTTGCTTGTCCAAGATTCAGGAATGCGTGGTCACCCCATTGGCTTCCGTGTGGTTTTGCGAGGCCGGAAGAGGATATGACTGCGATTCGACCTCCGGTTCTGGCTCGACGTATTCGCCCCGCAGGACCTGATTCATGCGCTCCGTATCCAGCGCACCCTCCCATTTCGAGATCACGATCCCGGCCACGGCATTGCCAATGATCGATGTGACGGCTCGCGCTTCGCCCATGAATCGATCGATGCCTACGAGCAACGCAATGGCGCTGAGTGGCAGCACGTGGACACTCGCCAGGGTTGCCGCCAAAGCGACAAAGCCACCGCCGGGAACGCCGCTCATGCCCTTGGATGTGAACAGCCCGATTGCCAGTACGGTCAGCTCCTGGGAAAGCGTAAGTGGCGTGTTGGTCGCCTGGGCGATAAAGATCACGGACATGGTCAGGTAAATACACACACCATCCAGGTTGAAGGCGTACCCGGTTGGTACGACGAGGCCTACCACGCTTTTCTCACAGCCCAGCTTCTCCAGTTTTTGCAGCAGCCCCGGCAATGCCGGCTCCGCACTGGCGGTTCCCAGGGTGATCAGCAGTTCGGTTTTCAGGTAGCCCAGAAAAGCGAAGATGTTCACGCCACACACTTTCAGAATGAGTCCCAGAATCCCGAAGATGAACACGATGCAGGTTGTGTAGAACGCCATCATCAGGTAGCCGAGCGTCGCCAGGCTGCCGATTCCATACTTGCCAACGGTGAATGCGATAGCGCCGAAAGCACCGATGGGCGCGAATTTCATCAGGTAGCCGATGATGGAGAATAGCGTGATCAACCCTTGGTCGATCACATCCACGAAAGTGGCCACTCGCTTTCCGCCTTGCGCCAATGCCACGCCAAAGAGAACGGCGAGGAACACGACGGGCAGGATTTCACCATTCACGAAGGCGCCCATGACCGAGTCTGGAATGATGTGCAGGAAAAATTCGCGCAGTGACTGCTCACTGGCAATCTTTGCGTAGCCCGCCACCGCCGACATATCCAGGCTCTTGGGATCGATGTTCATGCCGGCACCTGGCTGCATCAGGTGGGCGACGAGCAGGCCGATAACGAGTGCCGCGGTGGTCACGATCTCGAAATATAGCAGTGCCTTGGCGCCCACCCGGCCAACCGAGCGGATGTCACCCATTCTGGCGATGCCCACCACCACCGTAGCGAATACGACTGGCGCGACGACCATCTTGATCAATTTGATGAAGACATCCCCCAGCACCTTCATTTCCACGGCCGCTTTGGCATCAAAAAGCGCGAAAAGGGTTCCGAGGATGACCCCGAGCAGGACTTGGATGTAGAGGGGTTTTAGCGGGCGTAGTAGCGCGAATTTCACGGGGAAAACTCCTGACGTCTGGAGCCGAAAAGCTCCTAATTGTTGTTGTCGGCCGACACAGGAAAAGCATTCCCTGGTGTGGCGAGCGTCGTGTGAGCGAACTTAAATTGCCTCTTGATGCAACAAAAGACAATTTTTTTTGACAAGACAAGATGAAAGGAAGAATTTTGAACGGAGATGAGATGAAAAGGTTGTATAAATTGAATATTGATGCAATAAAATGCAATCTTGCGGAAGCGAAAACGATGCTGCCGGACAGGGCGTGATGAACGGCAGCGATCATTTAGGGACTTCGCTTCGCCAATATTGTACTTTGTATTTACGATATACATAAATCGAGGCGGTGCCTGACGCACCGGCTCCAGAAAATCAGCTCAACAATAAGCAAGGGGTGTTCGATGCGTATTTTGGTTCTTCCTGGTGATGGTATTGGTCCGGAAATCGTTGAGTCGTCGATGTCGGTCCTGCGAGCCGCCAACAAAAAATTCGATCTGGGCCTGGAGTTCGATTACGACGACGTTGGTTTCACCAGCCTTGAAAAATACGGCACCACCTTGCGTGAAGAAGTGCTGGAAAAGGCCAAGGGCTACGAGGGCATCATTCTGGGTACTCAGTCCCACGCCGATTATCCGGCGCCGGAGAAGGGCGGTCGTAACGTCTCCGCCGGCTTCCGTATCGGCCTGGACCTGTACGCCAACGTGCGTCCTGCGCGTACCCGTCCGTTCCTGACTTCAAACATGAAGGAAGGCAAGACGATGGACCTGGTGATCATGCGCGAAGCGACGGAAGGCTTTTACCCGGACCGCAACATGAGCCGCGGTTGGGGCGAAGTGATGCCGACCCCGGACATGGCCCTGTCGACGCGCAAGATCACTCGTCATTGCAGCGACCGCATCGCTCGCCGTGCTTTTGAACTGGCCATGAAGCGTGGCAAGAAGGTCACCGCCATCCACAAGGCCAACAGCTTCCACATGACCGACGGCCTGTTCCTGGAATGCGTGCGCAACGTGGCCAAGGATTTCCCTGAAGTCGAGCTGGACGACCTGCTGGTCGATGCCTCGACGGCACACCTGGTGCGTAACCCCGAGCGTTTTGACGTGCTGGTGGCGACGAACTTCTACGGCGACATCATCAGCGACCTGGCGAGCGAGTTGTCCGGCAGCCTGGGGCTGGCCGGTTCGATGATGGCCAGCGACGTTCATTGCTGCGCCCAGGCCCAACATGGTTCTGCGCCTGATATCGCCGGCCAGGACAAAGCCAACCCGGTGTCGATGATTCTTTCGGTGGGCATGTTGCTGCAATGGATGGGTGAACATCATGACAGCCAGGCCTTGATCGATGCGGGTCTGGCAATGGACAAGGCGGTCGACGCGGTCCTGAAGAACCCAGAGCAACGTACCCCGGACCTGGGTGGTTCGTTCGGCACCAAGGCGTTTGGCGAAGCGGTCGCCAAGGTCATCCTGGGCTGATCGGCTCGGGCGGCATGCCGGTCATGCCGCCCGTTGTCTGAACTGTTGCGCGATTAATAACAAGAAAGCGTCGGGGACATTCAAATTGTTAGAAGAGTTCGAGAAGGCAGTGGTCCATGCGCCATGATCTGCTCAGCCTGGAGATTTTCATGGCAGTGGCGGAGCAGCGAAACCTGACAAAGGCCTCGCAACTCTGTCATCTGGCGACGTCCGCGGTCAGTAAACGAATCAGCGAGCTTGAAGAGAAAGTAGGTTCGCCCCTGTTCATTCGTTACCCCCGTGGCATGGAACTGACGCCCGCAGGGCAGTCGCTGCGTCATTACGCGCTGCAGGTCAATGAAACCCTGCAGAAGATGGATCAGGAGCTGAGTGAATACGGCGCCGGTATCAAAGGCCATGTGCGCTTGCATGCCATCACCTCCGCGTTGGCGCAACAGTTGAGCCTGGACATCGGTTCGTTCCTGGAAACCTATCCCGACATCAAGTTCGACATCGAGGAGCGCGTCGGCGCGGCCATTGTGCGAGCCGTCTCAGATGGGCGGGCGGATGTCGGTATCATCGCCGAACAGACATCCTCCCTGGACTTGGAAACACTGCCCTATCGCACGGATGAATTGGTGATCGCGGTTGCCGAACATCATCCGCTGGCGGGGCAGGCGCACGCCCGTTTCGAGCAGGCGTTGCACTATGAGTTCATCGGCCCTCACCTGGAAAGTTCGGTCCACCGGCTGTTGACTGAACAAGCCGAGTCGTTGGGCAAAACGGTCAGGCAGCGCGTTCGCGTTTCCAGTTTTGAATGCATGTGCAGGATAGTTTCGACCAACCTTGGCATCTGCATATTGCCCCGTGATGTGTTGCGCCCGTATCTACGGCCCTTTCATTTGCAGGCGGTCACGCTTGCCGAGCCCTGGGCCAAACGTCAGTTGCAAATCGTCGCTCGTCGATTTGAAGGCCTACCCCCTACTGCTCGTGCGTTCGTTGCGCACTTGACCGCGTGACAGGCGCGGTGAAAGCGTCTGTTCGCCCTGCGAGGTGAGTTCATGTTTATTTATGTCGGCTGTCGTACCACTCGTGAAAGAAATGCTCGCGGTAACGGTATCAATGTTTACAGCATGGATGCCCAGACGGGGTGCCTGAGCCATGTGCAACTGGTGGATGGATTGGTAAACCCGTCTTTTCTAGCCATCAGTAAGCAACAGGATTTTCTCTATTGCGTCCATGGCGATACGGACCAGGCCAGTGCCTTCAGAATCAATCCTGATGGTGCGTTGAGTTATCTCAATAGCCAGAATACCCACGGCCACAATCCGGCTCATCTGGCGATTTCGCCGGACAGTGATTTTCTCGTGGTGAGCAATCACTACAGTGGTTCGGTCGTTGTGCTACCGATCCTTGCCTCGGGCGAGCTGGGTGAACGCTGTGATCAAGTGTCGACTGTCGGGCCGATCGGACCCCATCGAGTGGAGCAGAAGAATCCGAAACCGCATTTCAACCCATTTGATCCCAGTGGAAAGTTTGTGCTCGTTCCGGATAAAGGGTTGGATCGGATTTTCACTTATCGATTCGATTCGTCACTTGGCAGGCTGCTGCCGGCGGACTGTCCGTTCGTCGCCACGCGAAAAGGGGCGGGGCCGCGTCACGTCGCTTTTCATCCTGGGCTGCCAATTGTCTACTCGGTCAATGAGCTGGACTCCACGGTCGCGACCTACCACTTTGACGGCAAAAGCGGGGAGCTTAAGCCGCAGCAGGTGATTTCTGCGTTGCCCGAGTCCTTTACTGGCGACAGCACCGCTGCAGAGATTGAAGTCGATGCAACAGGTCGTTTCCTGTACGCCTCGAACAGGGGCAGCGACACGATCGCGCTCTTCAACATTAACCCGCAAACGGGTTGGCTGACATTCAAGTCGGCGACGCCGACGGAAGGTCGGACGCCACGATTCTTTGCGTTGTCACCCGATGGGCGCTTCTTGTACGCCGCCAATGAGGACAGCGATACGATCGTGGTTTTCAGGGTTGACCCAACGACTGGGGAGTTGGCCATGACGGGTGAGGTGATCGAGACAGGCAGTCCGGTGTGCATGGTCTTCGGTGGCCCGAGGGCATGAAGGCGTTCTTCGCCTCGATGCGATCGTGGTGGGCGACACCCGTGGTTGGCGTTGCCGGTGCTCTGGTCGCCAGCTATCTCGAGTGGCCGCTGCCGTGGATCATCGGGTCGATGTTGGCGGTGATCCTGGTGCGTTGCCTGGGCTGGCGCGTGGGGGAAATTCCCTATGGGCGCCTGTCCGGACAATGGATGATTGCGACCTCCATCGGTTTGCACTTCACGCCTGTGGTACTGGAGCAGATCCTGGGGCATTTCGCGATGATGCTGTTCGCGGCGTTTCTGACCCTGTTCCTCGCACTGCTCGGTATCGAGTTCATGCGGCGTCGGGGCATGGACCTGACGACCGCATTTTTTGCGTTCATGCCGGCCAATTTTTCAGAAATGATTCAGTCCGGGATCAGGCACAAGGCCAACGTCAGTCAGATCGCCGCGGCTCACAGCGTGCGCCTGGTGTTGATCGTACTGTGTGTCCCGCCCGCGATGTTTTTTGCCGCGAAAATCTCTCCGACGGCGGTGCATGCCCGTTTGCCGAGTGATTGGTATTGGCTCCTTCCGCTGCTGATAGGTGGGGCGCTGACGGCGATGATCTGGAAACGCTACAAGTTGCCCAATCCATGGATGTTTGGTCCGATGGCTTTGTGCGCCCTTTTCACCGCCAGTTTCAACCTGCAAACGGCACTGCCCGTGCAGCTCAGTCATTACGGTCAGCTAATGATCGGCTGCGCCCTCGGTGGTTATTTTGATCGTCAATTCTTCCGGGCCTCACCGACCTTCCTGCTCAAGGTGTCGCTGTTCACCCTGGCGATGATCGGCTGCACACTGATGCTGGCTCTTGGCATCGGGTATTGGTTAGGCTTTCCGGTGATGACGCTGGCATTGGGCATGATGCCGGGCAGCAGCACGGAGATGTACCTGACCGCCGAGGCCCTGAACCTGGGAGTCGGTATTGTCACGGCGATGCAGATCATGCGGCTGGTGGTGGTGATGCTGTGTGCCGAGCCAGTGCATAAAGCGTGGTTGAAACGCCTTCGTCGTTGAGTGGGGCAGCGGCGTTTCAATCGACCATGGGTCAAGTGTCAATGGCCCTGCAAGGGGGCTACCGTGACATCGCTCTGACCACTGTCGGCGAGTGCCTTGCGGACGAAACCGTTGGCTTTCTGTTCCTCCAGAAACGCCCTGACGTAGGCCGCACCTGCGACGCATTGCACGGGAACGCCCATCGCTTGGCGAATCGAGGTGAAGTATCCCTCCAGCACGCGCAACCCGCTGTTGGCTTCGGCAACCTTGAGCAGTGGCTGACGTACACCCGCTGCTGCATCCAGACCTTCGTCCAGAAACAGGTCCACCGCGCCTGCGGAGGTCGGCGCACGGACGAGCGATGCATGTTGCTGGGTTCGGCTCAGGTACAAGTCGTAAGCCGCGCCCTGGCCGACGGCGATCCGCACGCCGGGTTGATCCAGATCTTCCATCTTGTGGAACGGCGAGTCGCTCTTGACCAGATAGGTGCCTTCGATGATTACGTATGGCTCACTGAAGGCGACCTGGGCTTCGCGCACCGGCTCGATAGCCAGGAACGCGATGTTCCATTGCTGCTGCGCCAAGGCCGCGAACACCTTGCCCGCGGCGTCATACGTGATGAACTCGACCGGAACACCCAGTTGTCTACCCAGCTCCACAGCCAGGCTTACGGAAACCCCTTGAGGCTGTCCTGTTTCGGTATTGCGCTGCGCAAGCACCGGGTTGCCAAAATTGATGGCGGCTCTGAGTACGCCAGTCGGGGCGAGATCGTTCAGGGCTTCTGCGCTAGGGGTGGGCATACAGGGTTCTCCAGGGAAGGTGTCATCGGCCCGAGAGTAGGGCAGTGCGCCGCGCCTGACAATTTCAGGCTCATCAAGCCAGCGTTCTCCATTGACGAACGCTGGCTTGCCCAACGCTCAATTTTACTCAGGCCGGCCATTGGTTAGGCTGGGGCCAATTGAACGACCTCTTAGCGTCGTTCGTTCATGCTCTCAATCAGTGAATGACCCATCCATGATTTCAGCCGTCGATGCACGTTATTTAAACCATCTTCAAGTGGGTGACATTCGTTACGCCTACGTGGATCTGCACAAAATACTGAGCCGAGACGAACTCTCACGCTTGCCCTATTCGATTCGTATCCTGCTGGAGAATGTGGCGCGTTGCTCGCCGGCGGCGCTGGACGGGGTCATCGCCTGCATACGGGACGGCGCGCCCGCCTGCGAAGTGCCGTTCTATCCCAACAGGTTGATGTTCCACGACACCACCTGTCTGCCGGCGCTGGCCGATTTCGCCGGCATGCGGGACATGGTGGCTGAAATGGGCGGCGCGCCGCAAACCATGAATCCGATGATTCCGGCGGTGCTGGTCATCGATCATTCCGTGATTGTCGAGCGCTATGCCGAGCCGGATGCCGTCGAAAAGAACCTGGACATCGATTATCGGCGAAACACCGAGCGTTACGAATTCATCAAGTGGGCACAAAAGAGCCTGACGAATTTCAAGGTCGTGCCACCGGGTACCGGGATCATCCACCAAGTCAATATGGAGTCACTGGCCACCGTGGTCTGGGAAAGTCGGACCACCGATGGCCAGCCGCTGCTGCATCCTGACGACATCGTCGCAACCGACAGCCACACGCCCATGATCAACGCCATTGGCGTGCTGGGCTGGGGCGTGGGGGGGCTGGAGGGGCAGGCAGCCATGCTGGGCGAGCCGGTGCCGATCAGTTTTCCTGAAACCGTCGGCATCCGCTTGAGCAATGAACTGCGACCCGGAGTAACCGCCACCGACCTGGCTTTGCGCATCACCCAGATACTGCGTGCCAAAAGCGTAGTGGGGAAATTCGTCGAGTTTTGCGGTCCTGGGTTGTCGAGACTCGGCTGGGCGGCACGAGGCACATTGTCGAACATGGCTCCTGAATACGGTGCCACGGTGGTGTTCTTCCCGTTCGACGACAGCACGATGCAATACATGCACCTGACCGGGCGCAGCGAGGACACCATCGTGCGCATCCAGGCCTACCTTGAAGCCCAAGGTCTATGGCGACACGACTCTCTGCCCGAGCCGCACTTCGATGACGTGATCGAGCTGGACCTAGCGGCCATCGAACCCAGCGTCGCCGGGCCGCATCAGCCGCATCAGTGGCGCAAACTGTCGGATGCCGCACCCTCTTTCCGGCAAGACATCCTGGGGGAGCGGGAGGGCGTAATTGCCCGCTCCTCGGACCATGACGCCGAGTACTTCGAGCCTTCGTTTGGCCAGGCATTGACCCATGGCGCCATTTCTCTGGCCGCGATCACCAGTTGCACCAACACCGCCAACCCGAGCCAGATGATCCAGGCCGGATTGCTGGCTCGCAACGCCCAGCGGCGTGGTTTGCGCAGCAAGCCTTGGGTCAAGACTTCGTTGTCGCCGGGCTCGCGGGTGGTGGCTGATTACCTGGAGCAAGCGGGTTTGCTGAGCGATTTCTCGGCCCTGGGTTTTGACCTGGCCGGGTTCGGCTGCATGACCTGCATCGGTAACTCAGGCAGCCTCGAAGAGCACATGGAGCGCTTTTCCGATCAGGGGCTCAAGACCGTGGTGGTGTTGTCCGGTAATCGCAACTTCGAGGGACGGGTCAATCCGCGCGTGCAGGTCGGTTACCTGGCTTCGCCGGCGCTGGTCGTTGCCTACGCCTTGGCTGGCACGGTCAACATGGATATCCAGAACGAGCCGTTGGGGCAAGATGCGGCGGGCAATGATGTTTATCTGCATGAGCTGATGCCGACCGAAGAGCAGATCCAGGCACTGGTCAGGCAGACCGTTCGCCCGGAGCTGTTCCGCAAGCGCAACGCGATGCTGTGGGACGGCACTCACCACTGGCAGGCGCTGTCGGCCAGCGGCAGTGTGCAATTCCCGTGGGCACCGAATTCAACTTATTTGCGCCGACCTGTTTATCTGCAAAACGTCAAACCCCAGGCTAGCGCCGAGCTGTCGATTCAAGGCGCGCGGCTGTTGATGGTGTTGGGTGATAACGTCACCACCGACCACATCTCGCCGGCCAGTGCGATTCCACTCGAAAGCCAGGCCGGGCAGTGGCTGATTGAACGCGGCGAAAACCCCGAGGACCTCAATCAGTACTCGACTCGCCGCAGCAATCACGAGGTGATGATGCGCGGTGCGTTCGTCAATCGGGCAGTGAGGAATCAACTGCTGGAGCGACAACCGGGGGAGGGGGGATTCGCCCTGGCCTACGACGGTTCTGTTCAACGGGTCTACGACGCGGCGCTGAGCTATGTCGCCAAGGAGGTCCCACTGGTGATCATTGCCGGTTTCAACTATGGCGCGGGCTCCAGCCGTGATTGGGCCGCCAAGGCGCAGGCCACGCTGGGCGTCAAAGCCGTCATCGCGCAAAGTTTTGAGCGTATCCATCGCAGCAACCTGATCGGCATGGGTATCTTGCCCATTACCTTTGCAGCGGGGGGCAATGTCGCGAGCTTGCAACTGAGGGGCGATGAGTCACTGGACTTCGGCGGTCTGGATGCACTGCGGGTGGGCGCCAATTCGGTGACCCTGACGATCAATCGCGCTGACGGTGGGCAGGCGTCGGTGTCGTTGATTCTGCAACTGGATTCCCAGCAGGAAACCCTCTACTTGAGGGAGGGCGGTATTCTGCCGTATGTCGTGCGTAAGGTCGTGGCCGAGGCGGTTTAAACCAAAAAAGCGGTCTTTGAACTTCAGTGTTCAAAGACCGCTTTGGGGGCTACCACTTGACAGCGAACACCTGGCGCAACTCTTCAATTGCGTTTTCACCCAGCGGTGCAGGTTTGGGATCGTTCATCATCCAGAGCTTTGCCGTTTCCTCCAGCTCTTCCAGGGCGAAACTCGCCTTGGAGACAGAGCTTTCCCAAACCACCGGGCCCAGGCGCTCCAGCATGACCCCGCGGACCTTGTTGGCCAGTTGCGCCACTTGCGCCGCCACCTCGGGTGAACCGGGGCGCTGATAGGCAATCAATGGGATGTGACCGACCTTCATGACTTGATAAGGCGTCAATGGCGGCAGGATATCGTCGTTGTTCCACACCCCGGCGAGCGTCAGTGCTACGAGCGAGGTCGAATGGGTGTGAACCACGCCGTTGACTTCAGGGTTGCGGTCGTACACCTGGCGATGCAATTCGAGGGTTTTCGACGGTTTGTTGCCCGACACCCAAGTACCGTCCCGGCTGACTTTGGCGATCTCCTCTGGTCGCAGTCTTCCCAGGCACGCATCGGTGGGGGTGATCAACCAGCCGTCCTCCAGGCGGGCACTGATGTTTCCCGCGCTGCCTACGGTGTAGCCGCGTTCATAGAGGCTTTTTCCAACGGCGCAGATTTCTTCACGTAGTTGTTCTTCGTTACTCAACGGGTGATCTCCTCAAGGCCTGTGCCGAGGCCTGAAAGTGAAGGGGGGCGGTGGACTCCGATCGCAGTTTCAGGATCGGTGATTTATGGGCAAAGGAGCCGCTCAGGTGCTGCTTCATCAGATGCGCGGCTTCCAGGTTACTGCCCTGTTCCACCAGCTCGATCATCCGAATGTGTTCGGCGCATTGCTTGTAGAGGCGCTTGCGGTCGATCATCGAGCGGTATTCGATCAGCCGCCGCATGTTGTTCATTTGCACCAGAATCATGTGATACAGCGGGTTGCCGGAAAGCTTGATGAACTCTTCGTGGAAACGAATGCCGTTTTTGAGGAGCACATCCGCCGGCAGGCTATCGATGCCGCCGTTGATCATGTCCTGCTGCTCTTTTTTCAAGCGTTGAAGCTTGGCCAGATCGTGCAGGTAAGTCGGTTCAAGCAATGCCGCAGGCTCGATCAGCGAGCGCACCTTATAAATCTGTTCAAGGGTTTCCGGGGTCTTCGCCACATCCAGGAAGCGCCAGCCATAACCTGGTTTAGGCTCAGCCCATCCGACCTTGGCCGCGCGATTGAGGATGTCGATGACCTGGGCTTTGGTCAGGTTGTAGCGAGTACGCAGGAATTGCTCCGTGACCTCACTCGGGATCGCATTGTTCAGCCAGTCTTCCGAGAGCCGGTAATACTCGTCGGGCTCTTCAAGGGGCAGTACCTCGTCGTGGATCTGCGTGGGGTCTTGCACCGACTCCAGCACGAAGAACCCACGATTGGGCAACTGCTCAAGAGTACCTTGCTCTGAAAGCGAGACCAGAGCTTCCCGGGCGGGAGAGCGTGAGACGTTGAATTCATCGGCGACTTTTTGCGCGCTGAGATGAGCGCCCGGGGCTAGTTCACCGGTCTGGATCTTCTGCCGGATCTCGGCAGCGATTCGTTGTACTAGGGCGCTTGAGGCCATAACTGTTATCACTTACGCAATGGTGGCGACAGAACACAATCCGGGTCAGGAGTGTGAGATCAGATGCTGCATGGCTCCGATTCGATCAGGTTTTATCGCATATGACTACTTTTTAGCGTGGCATTGTGCAAAAAATTGCACGTATCTGATTCACATTTTGAAATGCTGCACCATGGCATTCAGCTCCAGAGCCAACAGGCCAAGGGAGTGAGAGGCGCTGGTGGTCTGCTGTGAGCCCGTCGCTGATTGAACGGAAAGGTCGCGAATATTGAGCAGGTTTCGGTCGACCGAGCGGGCCACGTGGGCCTGTTCTTCGGTGGCCGTGGTGATCATCAGGTTTCGTTGGTTGATGTCATCGTTGGCGGCCACGATTTCTGCCAGCGCACTTTGGGTAGATTGGGCCAGCGACAGCGTAAGTCGGGTGTTTTCACTGCTGCTGAGCATGGTCGACACGGCGGTATCCGTTCCGCTCTGGATACCGCTGATCATGGCTTCGATTTCTCGGGTGGACTGTGCCGTGCGGTGCGCCAGCGCGCGGACCTCGTCGGCGACTACCGCGAAACCACGTCCGGCGTCACCCGCCCGTGCTGCCTCGATGGCCGCGTTTAGCGCCAACAGGTTGGTTTGTTCGGCGATCGTGCGAATCACGTCCAACACTTTTCCAATGCCCTGTGCCTGTTGCGCCAGACCTTCCACTTGGCTGGAGCTCAATTGCACGTCTCGGGTAAGCGTTTCGATTGCCCCCAAGGTTTCAACCATGCGCTGTTGGCCTCGAAGAGCAATGTCCCGGGACGCCACCGACAGCTCTGAAGTGGACTGCGCGTTGCGGGCAACTTCCTCAATGGCGGCAGTCATTTCATTGACCGCCGTGGCTGCCTGTTCGATTTCTGCGTGCTGCTGCTGAATATCCTGGCCTGACGCCGCGGTGACGGTGTTCAATTGGGCAGTGGCACTGGTCAGCTGTTTCGATGAACCGGAGATCCGACCCAGGGTTTGGATCAGGTTGTCCTGCATGGTCGCCAGGGATTCGAGCAGACGAGTGGTTTCGTCATTTCCAGTCGGTTGAATGGGTTTGCTTAGATCCCCCTCGGCAATCGTCCTGGCCGCTCTTACCGCTTCATTGAGCGGTGCAGTGATGCTGCGGGTCAGCAGCCATGCCACCAGGATTGTGCCGATGCCGACCAGGATGATAACCAGCACGACTCCCCTGACAGCGCTTTGATAAGCATCGACCGAGTGATTGCCAGCAGCTTCCGCGCCTTGGTTCGAGCGTTCGATCAGGTCGTCGAAGTTTTTCGTCATCTGGTCGTACGAGTCCCTGATGCTCATCAAAAATTCCCTGGCCCCGGTCTTATCTCCTTGACGAGAAAGCTTGAGCAACTCGAGGTGATTTTTTGCATAAACCTCGAGGCTGGCGTTGAAGGCGTTCAAGCGATCTTTTTCTTCGTCGCTGACCAGCAGTTGTCCGTAGCGTTGCATCTGCTCACGGACTTGTTGCAGGCGTCCCGCGGTCTTTTCCTCGTAGGACTGCATATCTTTTTCGCTGACTGAAAGGATGTGCTGCATCGACCCCATGCGATAGCGGTTCAACGCCGCATTCGCCGCTCCCAGTGCCCGAACCCGCTGGAGCCAATTGTCTTTGATCTGGATCGATTGGTCCTGCACCTCGTCAATCTGTCGCAGGGCGAATACCCCTAGCGCGACGCTCAGCGCGGCAATGATGACGAACCCGAGGATCATTCGACCGGCGATTGAGAGATGTCTTGGCATCATGAGTGGTGTCCCTTCATTAGAGTGGCGTAGTCCGGGTCTTGACCGGAAACGTGTTTTTGTACGGGGTAAAATAATATTGCATTTTTATGCGTCAATATGCCAATATTTTTTGGCTGCCTTCTGAGGCGACTGAATCTGCAAACTTTGCTTTTGGTCAGAGATCATTGGGGAATCTCTCCATTAGAGACCAAGCGTGGGTTGCCCTCAGCGCTCATGGCTTTTTCAGTAGATTGAATATTGACGTTCAAATATTCATCGGGCAAAACCGGATTTTCTTTAGCCGTTCAATAATAAAACCTTGTTCGAGGAAGCATCTGTCATGCAGCGCAGAACCAAAATCGTGGCCACCTTGGGGCCAGCAACCGAGTCGGTCGAAGCTATAGAGGGGCTGGTGAAGGCGGGCGTGGATGTCGTGCGTCTGAATTTCTCTCATGGCAAAGCCGAAGATCATATTGCTCGTGCCCGGTTAGTACGGGAGCTGGCGGCCAAGCACGGACGGTTCGTGGCGGTACTGGCTGATCTGCAAGGTCCGAAAATTCGAATTGCGCGTTTCGCGCAAGCCAAGGTCGTTCTCGAAAAAGGCCAGCAGTTCATTCTCGACGCTTCCCTGGACAAGGATGCCGGCGACCAGCAACGCGTCGGAATCGACTACGAGGCCCTGATTACCGATAGCCGGCCAGGTGACATTTTGTTGCTTGATGATGGGCGAATCGAGCTCAAGGTCCTGGCGGTCGAGGCGCCGCAATTGATTTGTGAAGTCCTGGTCAGTGGGCCGCTCTCCAACAACAAGGGGATCAACCGCAAAGGCGGCGGGCTTTCCGCATCGGCGCTGACCGAGAAGGATTTCGCCGATATCAAGACTGCCGCACAGATGCAAGTGGACTACCTGGCCGTGTCGTTCCCACGGGATGCTTCGGATATGGAGCAGGCGCGTCGATTGCTGCATGAGGCGGGAGGCCAGGCTGGCTTGATCGCCAAGATCGAGCGCGCCGAAACCGTCAATGACCTGCGTGTTCTGGATGCGATCATCGAAGCGTCGGAAGGGGTGATGGTCGCTCGTGGCGATTTGGGCGTGGAGATCGGCGATGCCGAATTGGTGGCGGTACAGAAACTGATTATCGAGCGCGCCCGTACGTTGAATCGGGTTGTGATTACGGCGACGCAAATGATGGAGTCGATGATCACTCAGTCGATGCCGACTCGCGCCGAGGTGTTTGACGTTGCCAATGCGGTGCTCGATGGTACCGACGCGGTAATGCTCTCTGCGGAAACCGCAGCCGGTGCCTATCCGATCGAGACGGTCGAGGCCATGCATCGAATCATCATCGGCGCCGAAAAACACCCGCAGTCCCATCGCTCCAAGCACCGTGTCGATCAGGTGTTCCACAAGATTGACGAATCCATCGCCATGTCGGCGATGTATGCGGCTAATCACCTGCATGGTGTCAAAGCCATTATCTGCATGACCGAAAGCGGTGATACCCCACGTTTGATGTCGCGTATCCGCTCACACCTGCCCATCTTTGCATTCTCTCGCAACCTGGCGACCCAGAACCGGGTCACGCTTTTTCGTGGTGTCACCACCATCCCGTTCGACAGTGATGAGTACGCCCCAGAGTTGGTGAATGAAAAGGCCGTGGAGCAATTGACCCGGCGCGGTGTGGTCAAGGCCGGCGATCACGTATTGATTACCAAGGGCGACTACGCCAACGCCCAGGGTGGCACCAACTCCCTTCGCGTCGTATGCGTTGGTGAAACCATTCGCTGAGTGAGGAGACGTTGATGAGTGCGATCAATTCACCGGACCACGACGAGGCGCATAACCGTGCTCGCGACGTTTGGCCTAGAGACTTCGATTTTCGTGAGCAGTATGCGGAACAGCAGGAACTGCTGAGGTCGCAGAACAACACCACGCCAGCTGCGAACCATCCGAATGGGGAAAAAGATGCTTAGTAAAAATAGCTTGATCCAACACATCGCTGCCCGGGAAATACTGGACTCGCGGGGGAACCCGACCGTCGAAGCGGTGGTGACCCTCAACAACGGAGTCAGTGCCACTGCCAGCGTCCCCTCTGGTGCCTCGACCGGTTCACGGGAAGCGCTCGAGCTGCGGGATAACGCATTGCGCTACATGGGCAAAGGGGTCATGCGAGCGGTCGAGAATGTGAACAATCCGATTCGCGAGTGCCTCATTGGATTGGATGCCTTGAACCAGCGCGAAATCGACAACGCCATGATCGCCCTGGATGGCACGGAGAGTAAGAGCATCCTGGGCGCCAACGCGATTCTTGCCGTGTCATTGGCAACGGCCAAAGCCGCCGCCCAGGTCCAGAACATTCCCTTGTATGAACATCTGGCGGCGTTATACGGCTCGCCAGGCCGGTTCAGCATGCCGGTGCCCATGATGAACATCATCAACGGTGGCGAGCATGCCGATAACAACATCGATATTCAGGAGTTCATGATTCAGCCCGTCGGTGCTGCGTCGTTCCGTGAAGGGCTGCGCATGGGCGCCGAGGTCTTCCATGCCTTGAAAAAGGTTCTGTCGGAGCGAGGCTTGAGCACCGCGGTGGGGGATGAAGGGGGCTTTGCCCCTTCGTTGGCTTCCAACGAAGAAGCGTTGATTGTTATCAAAGAGGCGGTCAGTCGAGCGGGTTACGAGTTGGGCAAGGACATTACCTTGGCACTCGATTGTGCTGCCTCCGAGTTCTATGAAGACGGTCACTACGTGCTCGCGGGTGAAGACCAGTCATTTGATTCGGCGGGGTTCGCCGATTACCTGGCCATGCTGTGCGACAGGTACCCGATCATTTCCATTGAAGACGGGATGGACGAGAGTGATTGGGACGGTTGGGCTGGCTTGACCCGGAAACTGGGGCATCTGCAACTGGTGGGGGACGATCTGTTCGTCACCAACACCCGGATCCTGCGCGAGGGCATTCAGAAAGGCATCGGCAATTCCATCCTGATCAAGTTCAACCAGATCGGAACACTCAGCGAGACGCTGGACGCGATTCGCATGGCTCAGGATGCGGGGTACACCGCCGTGATCTCCCATCGTTCAGGGGAAACCGAAGACACCACGATTGCCGATCTCGCGGTCGCCACTTGCGCCGGGCAGATCAAGACGGGTTCGCTCAGCCGATCCGACCGGGTTGGAAAGTACAACCGTCTGCTGCGCATCGAAGAGGCGCTGCAGGGGCGTGCGCCGTACAACACCTCCGATCTTTTGCAAAGGAAAGCCTGAGCCATGTCGACCTCTGCGAACAAGAAAAAACTGGTCATCGGCAATTGGAAGATGAATGGCAGTAGCGCCGCCAACGCGGCCTTGCTACGGGGGCTGTTGCCGGTGATTTCGAGTTTCGAACGTGTCGAAATCGCGCTTTGCCCGCCGTATCCCTATCTCGCTACCGTCGCGGATCTGCTCGATGATTCGGACGTCGTACTGGGCGCCCAGAACCTCAGTACTGAGCTGTCAGGTGCTCACACGGGGGAGGTCAGCGGCTCCATGCTTGGCGATATTGGCTGTCGCTTCGTGTTGGTCGGACACTCCGAGCGTCGGGCGCTGTATGGCGAAGATGATGCCTGTGTTGCGAAGAAATTTGCTACGGCCTTGCAGGCCGGGCTCATTCCGGTCCTGTGTGTTGGCGAGACCCTTGCCCAGCGCCAGAGCGGCGAAACGCAAACCGTCGTCACCACTCAGTTGCATGCCGTACTCAAGGCCGTGGGCATTGATGAGCTGGCCAAAGGCGTGATTGCCTATGAGCCGGTGTGGGCCATAGGCACGGGCGAAACGGCGACGCCTGAACAGGCGCAAGCGGTGCATCGCCACATCCGGCAATGGTTGGCTGACCATGACTGTGTAGCCGCCGATTGCAGGATTTTGTACGGCGGAAGTGTGAAGGCCGACAATGCAGAGCGATTGTTCAATCAGCCAGACATAGACGGCGGCTTGATCGGCGGTGCCTCCCTGGACGCGATGTCCTTCGCTGCCATCTGCGAGGCAGCCCAGGCCAAGCCGACGATCTGATCGTTGCGCCCTATGAATTCTTTTGAATGTGTAGACGCGGGGGCTCGGATCGATCCTGTCTCCCGACCCGCGTCGCCTGCAAGCACCGAGGTATGAAATGACTTTGAACAGCCGTCTCGAAGCACTGTTCCCAAGCGCTGACGACATTCCCGCCCAGTACCGCCCAGGCCCAGCGATCGAACAGCGAGAGTATCTCGTCAACGGTGAGCTGCGATTGTGGGAAGGTCCAGTGGCGGCCGTGCGCAGCCCTGTGTGCCTGAAAAAAGAAACAGGCCATGCGTCCGTCATTCTGGGCAGTACGCCGTTGCTGGATGCGCAGGCCGCCATGACCGCATTGGACGCCGCTGTGCAGGCTTATGACCGGGGCCAGGGTGCCTGGCCGACCCTGCGCGTGGTCGAGCGCATTCGCCACGTCGAGGCTTTCCTCAAGCGCATGCGTGAACAGCGCGAAGCTGTCGTGAAGTTGTTGATGTGGGAGATCGGCAAGAATCTCAAGGACTCCGAGAAAGAGTTCGACCGCACTTGCGACTACATCGTCGACACCATCAATGCCCTGAAGGAACTGGATCGTCGATCCAGCCGTTTCGAGTTGGAACAGGACACCCTGGGGCAGATCCGTCGCGTGCCGCTGGGGGTGACGCTGTGCATGGGGCCTTACAACTACCCACTTAACGAAACGTTCACCACATTGATTCCAGCCTTGATCATGGGTAATACCGTGGTGTTCAAACCCGCCAAGTTTGGCGTGCTGCTGATCCGACCTTTGCTTGAAGCGTTCCGTGACAGCTTTCCGGCTGGCGTCATTAACATCATCTACGGTAGCGGACGAGAGACTGTCAGCGCGTTAATGGCCAGTGGCAAGATCGACGTCTTCGCATTCATTGGCACCAACAAGGCCGCCAGCGATCTGAAAAAACTGCATCCCAAGCCACATCGCTTGCGGGCTGCACTCGGCCTGGATGCCAAGAATCCGGGCATCGTCCTGCCGGATGTCGATCTGGATAACGCTGTATCCGAAGCCGTTACCGGTTCCCTGTCGTTCAACGGGCAACGTTGCACGGCACTGAAAATCCTCTTCGTGCATGAGAGTGTCGTTGACGCTTTTCTGGATAAGTTTCAATCCAGGCTTGCCCAGTTGAAACCCGGCATGCCCTGGGAAGCCGGAGTGGCTTTGACGCCATTGCCGGAGCCCGGCAAGACTGAGTTTCTCACTGGCCTTGTGGCCGACGCCGTCAGCAAAGGCGCCAGGGTGGTCAATGCCGGAGGTGGTGAAGTCTGCGAGACATTCTTCTACCCGGCATTGCTTTACCCGGTGACCGCCGAGATGCGGGTGTATCACGAAGAGCAGTTCGGACCGGTCGTGCCGGTGGTGGTCTACCGTGACCTGGAAACGGTCATCGACTACGTCCTCGACTCGGACTTCGGCCAGCAACTGAGTATTTTCGGCAACGACCCCGCACAAGTGGGGCGACTGGTGGATGCGTTCGCCAATCAGGTGGGGCGGATCAACATCAACGCGCAATGCCAGCGTGGGCCGGACAGCTTCCCTTTCAATGGTCGTAAAAACTCTGCCGAAGGCACCTTGTCAGTCCATGATGCGTTGCGGGTCTTTTCCATCCGGACGTTGGTGGCCACCAAGTTCCAGGAGAACAACAAAGAGTTGGTCAGCGACATCATTCGTCGGCGTGAGTCGAGTTTCCTGACCACCGATTACATCTTCTAGGGGGCATGATGACTACGCGCTCCTTGATTATTCTCGACGGTGTCGGCATTCGACAGGCAACGGAGTCGAATGCTTTTGCAGCGGCCAGAAAGCCCACATTCGATGCACTTCTCCAGCGCTTTGCCAACAGCCAGATCGAAACGTCTGGCCTGGCGGTTGGATTGCCTGAAGGTCAGATGGGGAACTCCGAAGTTGGGCATATGAACCTCGGAGCAGGCCGGGTGGTTTACCAGAGCCTGACTCGAATCGATAAGGCCCTGGCGGATGGAGAGTTTGCCCGTAACCCGGCGTTGCTGGAACTGCTCCAGAGGGTAAAGGCCCGCGATGGCGCTGTGCATGTCATGGGGCTTCTTTCTTCTGGCGGCGTTCATAGTCACATCGATCAGATTGTCGCGGCCTGCCGGTGTCTTGCCGAACAAGGCATCGAACGAATCTACGTGCATGGCTTCCTGGATGGCCGGGACACGCCACCTAAAAGCGCGCAGGCATCGCTTGATGCCCTGGAGCATGAGTTCGCTCGTTTGGGCGCAGGTCGGATTGTCTCGTTGGTCGGTCGTTACTATGCGATGGATCGCGATAACCGTTGGCCGAGGGTCGAAGCTGCTTACCGTCTGATTGTCTCAGCGGACGCTGAGTATCATGCAGCGACTGTTTCCGAGGCGTTGTCAGCGGCCTACGCACGTGGAGAATCGGATGAGTTCGTCAAGCCGACAACGATTGGGCAGCCTGTGCGCGTTGGACCCGATGACGCACTGATCTTCATGAACTTCCGTCCCGATCGTGCTCGGGAGTTGAGTCAGGCATTGATCCAACCTGACTTCGACGCATTTGAGCGACCTCTTGTTGTGCCCAAAGATCGATTGCTGACATTGACCCGCTATTCCGAAGAGCTGGATTGTCCCTGTGCGTTCGGTCCTGAGACGATCAATAACAGCTTGGGCGAGTACCTGGCGATTCTTGGCAAGCGACAACTGCGCATTGCCGAAACCGAGAAATACGCCCACGTCACGTTCTTCTTCAACGGGGGGAGAGAGCAACCTTTCCCTGGTGAGGAACGGATCCTGATTCCGTCACCTGATGTCACTTCCTATGATCTCCAGCCAGAGATGAGTGCGCCGCTGCTGACGGATCACCTGGTCAGCGCCATCGTCGGCGGCACGTTCGATTTGATCGTCTGCAACTACGCCAATGGCGACATGGTGGGACACACCGGTTCTTTTGATGCCGCGGTGAAGGCCGTTGAGGTACTTGATGACTGCTTGCGCCGTGTCGTGGAAGCGACGCTGGCTGCGGGCGGCGAATGCCTGATTACCGCCGATCACGGCAATGTCGAGCAGATGCTTGATGTTGAATCGGGTCAGGCACACACAGCTCACACCTTGAATCCCGTTCCCCTGATTCTGGTCAGTGAACAACTCGGTCGTGCGGGGCTCAAGAACGGCCGGCTGTGTGATATCGCGCCAACCTTGTTGCAGATGCTGAGTTTGCCTGTTCCGTCGGAGATGGATGGCAAGTCGCTGCTTACCGTCTGATTGGCCTGCAGGCGCCATCAGTGCATCGCCGACCTGATGATGGGATTGGTCCCCTATCGTCGAGGCGATGCGGCTTACCACGACTCGCTCACTTTGAGCATGCGGGCATCGGCAAACCGGGCGATGCCTTTTTTTCTGAACAAACGAGAGTTTTGACGTTATGGAATGGTTTCTCAATCCGGAGATCTGGATCGCGTTTTTTACCCTGACAGTGCTCGAAATAGTGTTGGGTATCGACAACATCATCATGATTTCCATTTTGGTCAGCCGCATGCCAAAACCCATGCAGTCAAGAACACGTTTTTTTGGCCTGGCCCTCGCCATGGTTACGCGCATTCTCTTGCTGCTTTCCATCACGTGGATCATGCGTCTGACTGCTGATCTGTTTCATGTTTGGGATCAAGGGATTTCCGGTCGCGACCTGATTCTTTTCTTCGGTGGACTGTTTCTGTTGTGGAAGAGCAGCAGCGAGATCTTTCAGGAGTTGGAAGGCGGGGAAGAGGGGGGATCTGAGTTCGGTAAAAAAGGCGCCGGTTTTCTGAGCACCATTATCCAGATCGCGATTATCGATATCGTTTTTTCCCTGGACTCGGTCATCACGGCTGTTGGAATGGTTTCTCACGTACCGGTGATGATCGCGGCCATCATGGTCGCTGTCGTGATCATGATGCTTGCTGCGGGCGCAATCAGTGCGTTTATCGATAGGCATCCAAGCTTGAAGATGCTTGCCTTGGCGTTCCTGATTGTCGTGGGTACGGTACTGATTGCCGATGCCTTGGGTTTTCATGTACCCAAAGGCTACGTCTATTTTGCGATGGGTTTTTCACTGCTGGTGGAGACGTTGAACATTCGTGTGCGGGCCGGTCAGAAAAAAGGCCCAAGCATTGAGGGGGTGGACGAGCAATGCATGGGAAGTAGAGGGCAGTGAAGGCGTGACTGATTGCACGTGTAGGAATTCAAGCATTTACCAAGGTGGTCGGATTCGCATGGGCAATCAGGTCGGACGTGTGACAGGCCCCGATACAATCGCCTTCTTGCAGTGGGTCGAATTAAATCGCGTAGTCCGAAGCGCCTCTGCTTGGCCCTTGATACCCTTCAAAAACAAGTCCGGAATTAAGTCTTTTCCTGCTCCGGCAAGAAAAGAAACCCCTTAGATTTCAATGAGTCGGAAACCAGATACGAGTCTCGTTTCCCGCTCCAAGATTCAGAAAAAAGCCACTCAGATGAGTGGCTTTTTTTTGTGCCTGTGAAATACAGACCCAATGCAAGCTCGCCTCAGTTCTGAGCCCTGGGCGGCAAAGCATGTTGGCAATAGCTTGCGGTGGGATGAGAATTAGCGGTTTTCAGAGAATAATCCTACGCGCAACTCAGTTGCGCCTAGGATCTTCGTACTTTCAGTACGCGGCCACCAGACCATCCTTCCGGGGATCAGTGCCACCCACATAACCATGAGTGGTGCGCTGGATAATCTGCGCGCCGCCAAAGGCGAATACGCCGTTAGGTTCTTCGATAACTATGTCGTGGCCTTTGGCACGCAAGGCTTCGACCACCTGTGGGTCGAATGCACGTTCCACTGCGACTTTCAGGCCAGATTCGAGCCTCCAGCGCGGTGCGTCTGCGGCGGCTTGCGGGTTCTGTTTGTAGCGCAGGATGCGCATCATCATCTGCAAGTGACCCTGTGCCTGCATCGGGCCGCCCATCAGGCCGAAGGACATCAACGGCGTGCCGTCGGCGTTCATCACAAAGCCGGGGATGATGGTGTGGAACGGACGTTTGCGTGGTGCAACGTAGTTGACGTGCTGCGGATCCAGGGAGAAGCCCGCGCCACGGTTTTGCAGGCTGATGCCGGTGCCAGGCACCACGACACCTGAGCCGAAGCCCATGTAATTGGACTGGATGAACGAGATCATCATGCCGCTTTCATCGGCCGCCGACAGGTAAACGGTGCCGCCCGGTTTAGGCGAACCATGCCCCGGATTGGCGGCCTTGTCGGTGACGAGACCGGCGCGCTCCATCAGGTAGGTTTTGTCCAGCAGATGCTCGGAAGGCACGCGCATGTGGTCGTTATCCGCCACGTGTTCGTCCAGGTCGGCAAGGGCCAGCTTCATGGCTTCCAACACTGGGTGCACGGTTTCCAGGCTGTCCACTGGATGCTCGCCGACGCCCAATGCTTCGAGCATAGTCAGGCCGGACAGGGTAGCGATGCCCTGGCCATTAGGTGGCAATTCATGAACGACGGCGCCGGCGTAGGGCACCGACAGGGTGTCGATCCAGTCCACAGTGTGGGTCGCCAGATCGTCGAGGCTCATGACGCTGCCATTGGCGTTGGCATGGGCGATGATGGCTTGGGCCAGTTCGCCGCGATAGAACGCTTCGCCTTTGGTTTGGGCGATCAGCTCCAGGGTGCGGGCGTGATCCTTGAGCCGGATTTTGTCCCCGGCCTGTGGTGCTTGGCCGTCGGGCAGGAAGCACTCGGCAAAACCCGGCTGATCCTTGAGCCGTTCAGCGCCGAGCTTCCACAGCTGGGCTATGATCGGGGTGACTTGGTAGCCATCCCGAGCATAGCCGATGGCCGGTTCAGCCAGGCTGGCGAAAGGCAGTTTTCCGTAACGCTCGGACAGCTCGACCCAGGCCGAAACCGCACCCGGCACAGTCACCGCTGGCCAGCCGCGCTGGGGCATTTTGCTCTGCCCGGCGAAAAACTCAGGGGTCCAGGCTTGCGGTGCGCGACCGGAAGCATTCAGGCCCTGCAACTTGCTGCCGTCCCAGACGATAGCGAAAGCGTCGCTGCCGATCCCGCAACCGGTGGGCTCGACCACGGTCAGGACCATGGCGGCTGCGATGGCCGCGTCGACGGCGTTGCCGCCCTTGCGCAGCATGTCCAGCCCGGCCTGGGCGGCCAATGGCTGGGAGCAGGCGACCATGTTACTGCCCATCACTGGCGAGCGTGCCGAAGCGTAGGGTTGGCTGTAATCCAGATCATCAAACATTTGCGTTTCTCTTTGGCAGAAAAAGTTAGCCCTTGGGGTCCAGCGCATCACGCAAACCATCCCCCAGCAGGTTGAAACACAGGACCGTAATGTAGATCGCCACGCCAGGCGCAATCGACATCCAGGGTGCCTGCTCCATAAAGTTTTTCGCGGTGTTGAGCATCGATCCCCAGGAAGGCGAGGGCGGTTGCTGGCCCAGACCGAGGAACGACAGACTGGCTTCAGCCAGAATCGCCGAGGCGATGGTCAAGGTGGCTTGCACAACCAATGGCGACATCACGTTGGGCAGCACGTAGCGCAGGATGATCCAGCGATCCGGCAAGCCAATGGCACGAGCACCTTCCAGGTAATCTTCGTGTTTGATGGCCAGCACCTGACCACGGGTCAGTCGGGCAAAGATCGGCATGGCTGACAGGCCGATAGCGATCATTGCGTTGGTCAGGCTCGGGCCGAGGAAGGCGCCCAGCGCAATCGCCAATACCAGAAACGGGCAGGACAACAGCGCTTCCATGACACGGGAAATTACCGCTTCGAGTTTGCCGCCGAAATAACCGCCCAACAGGCCCAAAGGCACGCCGATGGCCATGGCGATGACCACCGAAACACCACCGGCCAGCAACGAACTGCGTGCGCCCCAGAGCAGGCGGGAAAACAGATCGCGACCCAGTTCGTCAGTGCCCATCCAGTAGATCAGCGATGGTGCCTTGCGGACCGCGAGAAAGTTGGCTTTCAGCGGGTCATGGGGCGCAATCCAGGGCGCCAGCAAGGCCGCCAGGATAAACAGCAGCAACACCGCCGCGCCGAGTACCGCGCCTTTGTTGGCGAGGAATTTCTTCACGAACGGCGAGCGGCTGCGGGGTGCGATCACGCTATGAGGGAGGCTGGAAATAGCGGTCATGAAGCAGTCCTCAGACGCGGATTAATCATCCGGTACAGCACGTCGGCGAGCAGGTTCAGCAGCAGGAAGCCAATTGCGATGCACAGCACCACGCCTTGCACCACGGCGTAATCACGATTGAACACGGCGTCGACAATCATCTTGCCGAAGCCAGGGATGCTGAAGACTTGCTCGGTCAGCACTGCGCCGCCGAGCAGTTCACCAAACAGCAGGGTTGTCAGGGTCACAATAGGCATCAATGCATTGCGCAGGGCATGCTTGAGGATTACCGTGCGCGGGCGCAGGCCCTTGGCCCGGGCGGTGCGCACGTAGTCGGTGCGCAACACTTCAAGCATGGCGCTGCGGGTATGGCGCATGAGAATCCCCGACAACCCTGCACCGAGCACGAAGGCCGGCAGGATCAAGGTCTTCAGGTTTTGCCCGAAGTCCTCGCCCACGGGCACGAAACCCGAGGCCGGCAGCCATTGCAGTTTCACGGCGAAGACCATGATCAGCAGGATCCCCAGCCAGAAGTGCGGAATCGAGATCCCCGACAGCGCGATGACATTGGCCCCGTAATCCACGACGGTGCCTTTGCGTACGGCCGAGATAATTCCAGTGGGGATGCCGATCAGCAGTGCGATCAACAAGGCCAGCACTGCCAGCTCCAGGGTCACCGGCAACTTGGACGCCAACAGCGTGGTCACCGGTTGTTCGGTGCGCAGCGAAGTGCCGAAGTCGCCGGTCAGCACATTGCCGACCCAGCTCAGGTACTGCACGGGGATCGGGTCGTTGAGCCGATACTTGTCGCGCAGGTATTCCATCACCGCCGGATCGCGCTCTTCACCGGCCATGGCCAGCACCGGGTCACCCGGCAACAGTTTCTGCAGGGTGAAGACGAAGAGCGAAACCAGGATCAGTGTCGGGATCGCACTGAGCAGGCGTCGCAGGATAAACATCAGCATGCCGGACCCTCGTTTTTGCGGCGATCATTCACAGTCATGGCTTGAACGCGACGTTGTTCAGACGAATCAGGCCATCCGGGCTCGGCACGAAACCAGTCACGTTGTTACGCATGGCCATGATTCGCGGATCGAAATACAGATATGCGGTCGGCACTTCGTCAGCCAGCAAACGCAGGGCTTCGTTGTACAGGGCCTGGCGCTGGGCAACATCGTTGACAGTGCGGGCCTTGTCCAACAGCTCGTCGAGTTTGGCGTTGCAGTATTTGCCGTCGTTCTGGCCGCCCTTGCAGGTCACGAACTGGTGAATGTCGCCATCCGGATCAGGACGGCCCGACCAGGCGCTCATGCCGATCTGGAAGTTGCCGCTTTGCTGTTCGCTAAGCATGGTGGCGTATTCAGTGGCAATCAGATTGACCTTGAAACCCGCTTCTTCAGCCATGGCCTGAATGATCTGCCCGACCTGTTGTGCGATAGGGTTGTTGGCGACTTTCAGGTCCACTGCCAGTGGCAGCTTCACGCCTGCTTCGGCCAGCAAGGTCTTGCTCTTTTCCACATCGCGGGTCGGGATCGGCAGATCCTTGTCGTAGTACGGGCTGTTTTTCGGAAAAGGCTGGGCGCTCGGCGCATACAGGCCTTCGAACACCACCTGGTTGATCGCATCACGGTCGATGGACAGCTCGAATGCCTTGCGCACGCGCTTGTCTTTGCCCATCGGCGAGTTGGCCTTTTCGCCGTTGTTAATGTTGAACATCAACTGCATGTAGCCAAGCCCTGGCGTGTTATAGACCGCCAGCTTGCTGTCCGCCTTGGCGGTTTTCACGTCGGTGGGGGCAACCCGTTCGATGATGTCCAGGTCGCCGGAACGCAGGTTGGCCAGACGCACCGAGGTGTCCGGAATCGGCAGGAAAATCACCTTGTCGAAGTGATAAGCCTGCTTGTTCCAATAGTTGTCGAAGCGCTCCAGCACAATGCGATCCTGCTGCACGCGCTGGACGAATTTGTAAGGGCCGGAGCACACCGGTTTGGAGGCGAACTCACCCTGGGCGGCCTTCGGCGCAAGCATCATTCCGGCGCGGTCCGAGAGTTGGGAGACCAGGGTGGCGTCCGCTTGCTTGAGTTTGATGGCAACGGTTTTGGCGTCGATCACTTCAACGCTGTCCACCGAGGCCAGCTCGCTCTTGCGCAGGGAGTCGGGCAGGGTGCGAGCGCGGTCCAGGTTGAACTTCACCGAGGCAGCATCGAACGCTTCGCCGTCGTGATAAGTCACGCCTTCGCGCAGAGTCATGGTCAGGGTCTTGCCGTCTTCGCTCCAGTTCCAGGCAGTGGCCAGTTGTGGGGCGTAGGTCAGGTCCGGGTTCACATCCACCAGCTTGTCGCACAGTGCGGTATAGACCAGACGGCCCGAATAGGTACGCGAACGATGCGGGTCGAGCCCATCAGGATCGTCCTGAATGCCGATGCGCAGGGTGGATTCGGCAAAGGCGGCGTTGGCGGCCAGCAATAACAAGGTTCCTGTCATGACGCGTGCAATTTTCATGGCTGGCTCTCCACTGCAAGGGATTGATGGTTCTTGAACAGATTCAGGCGCTGGGTGTAGGCAGCGCTGGGTGTCGGCAAAATCAGGGTGCCTGCACCGGCATTGGCGATTTCACGCCAGAAGTGGCACGCCACCTGACGCTCGGCCTCGACGGTTTCCATCACCGGCACCACTTCTTTGCACAGCGCCCGGGCGTGCGGGCAGCGGGTATGGAAGCGGCAACCCGATGGCGGGCGGCTCGGGCTCGGCATGTCGCCGCCCAGCAATGGGCGCGGCCGGCGCAGGTCCGGGTGGCTGACCGGCACGGCGGCCATAAGCGCCTGGGTGTAAGGGTGCAGAGGGTTTTCAAACAGGCCGTTGACCGGCGCCAGTTCGACGATTTCCCCCAAATACATCACGGCTACTCGGTCGCTCATGTGGCGGATCACGGCGAGGCCGTGAGCGACAATCATCAGGGTCAGACCGAATTGATGCTTGAGGTCTTCCAGCAGGTTGACCACTTGCGCCTGCACCGAAACGTCCAGCGCGGACACGGGTTCGTCACCCAGAATCAAACGCGGGTCAGACGCCAGGGCTCTCGCAATGCCGATGCGCTGACGCTGGCCACCGGAGAACTCGTGAGGGTGGCGGCCGCCGTGCTCGGGCGCCAGGCCCACGGTGCGCAGCAACTCGGCGACTTTGGCCTGGCGGTCGCTGCGGCTGGCATCGCTGTGCAGCCAGATAGGCTCACCGACGATGGATTCCACAGTCATGCGCGGATTGAGCGAGGCAAACGGATCCTGAAAGATGATCTGCAAATCACGCCGCACCTGGCGCAGCTTTTCCGGGGTCAGATTGGCCAGGTTGCGGCCTTCATAAATGATGTCGCCCGTCGTAGGTTTGAGCAGGTTGAGCAGTAGACGGCCGAGGGTTGATTTACCCGAGCCGGACTCGCCCACCAGCGCCAGGGTTTCCCCTTTGCGCACCGACAGATTGACCTGATTGACCGCTTGTACCGGCGGCTTCTTGCGTTGGAACAAGCCGCTTTCCACCCCGAAGTGTTTGCTCAGGCCGATGCCGTCGAGAATGATTTCAGGGCTTGCACGCTTAACTGTTTGGCGTTCAGAAAGGCTCACGCGCTGATTCCCATATGCTGTTCCAGTGGCGCACGAATGCACGCGGCGAAATGTCCGGGGGAAAGCTCAAGTAGCGGCGGGCGCGCCTCGCGACATGCCTGAATCGCAAAAGGGCAGCGCCCGGCGAATCGGCAACCGGTAGGCATTTGCGCAGGCGTCGGGACGCGACCATTGATGGTTGCCAGGCGACCTTCACGCGGGCCAATCGATGGCATCGAACCCATCAGGCCGATGGTGTACGGGTGCTGCGGGTCATCGAACAGGATTTTTACCGGGCCGCTTTCCACCACTCGCCCGGCGTACATCACCATCACGTCGTCAGCGACTTCGGCGACCACGCCCAGATCATGGGTGATCAGGATCATGGCCGTGCCGGTTTCAGCCTGCAGATTGGCGATCAGCGACAGGATCTGCGCCTGAATGGTCACGTCCAGAGCAGTGGTGGGTTCGTCGGCAATGATCAGCGCCGGATCGTTGGCCAGGGCCATGGCAATCATTGCCCGCTGCCGCATGCCGCCGGACAGTTCATGGGGGTAGGCGTCCAGGCGTTGCGCGGCGTCAGGCACGCGGACCTTTTCGAGCATTTGCAGGGCGCGCTGACGGGCGTCCCTGGCCGACAGACCCTGATGGCGGATCACGCTTTCGGCGATCTGCTCGCCAATGGTGAAGACCGGGTTCAAGGAGGTCATGGGCTCTTGGAAAATCATCGCCATGCGGTTGCCGCGCACATCCAGCAAGCGCTCGTCGGGCATGCCCAGCAAGGCTTCATCGAGCAGGGCGGACGTACGGGCGGCGATCTTGGCGGTGTCGGGTAGCAAGCCCATCAGCGCCATGGACGTAACGCTTTTACCACATCCGGACTCTCCGACGATGGCCAGGGTCTTGCCGCGCTGGACCGAGAACGAGACGCCGTCCACGACATTGGCGGGTGCGCCTGCAAAGCACACGGTCAAGTTGCTGACACTCAATACCGTGTCGGTGGCCTGAGTTGTGGTGCTCATAAACTTGCCTCCAGATCTTGATTGATGACGTTGTCCAGCGCTTGTTGCAGCGCGCGCAAATGGCCACGCATGGCCGTGGCGGCCTTGATCGGATCACGGTTTTCGATAGCGTCGACAATGTCGTTGTGGTCGTGGCTGTAGGTGTCGAGGCGATCGGCGTTGCGAGCCCGCTGACGCAGGTCACGCCAGGCCGGGTCGAGCCGGATCGCATCGAGCATTTCAAAGATATCCAGCATCAGGCGGTTACCTGCGGCCTCGGCGATCCCGCGATGCAGGGCGCTGTCCCACAGCTCAATGCCCTCGGCATCGGCAGGCTCGGCGGCCTGTTGGTGTCTGGTGCGTTCGGCAAGGCGGCGCAAAATTGCTATCTGGTCGCCGTTGGCTCGAACCGCCGCCAGGGACGCCAGTGCCGGTTCCAGATGCAGGCGCGCTTCCATAACCTCGCTGAAGTTGGTCCGCCCGGACAACCGGGCAAAGCTCATGGCCGCACTCGGTGGCGTAGGGCCGACGAAGGTTCCTTTGCCCTGGCGCCGCCAGATCTGCCCTTCGGCTTCCAGCACCGCTAGCGCCCGCCGGATGGCCCGGCGACTGAGGCCAAAATCGGCGGCCAGATCCCGCTCGGTCGGCAATGCCCGGTGCGGGAAGGCAGCATGTTGCGCAACCATCTGCCGCAAGGCATCCAGCGCTAGTTTCGAAGTGTTGTCGATGGGTGTGTCAGGGTCGAACCTTTGCATCGTGGTACTCGCGCCAGAGTATAAAAAACGGCTCCGAGCTGACTGTGGGCAGGAGATCGAGGCAAAAGGGTAAGTGCAAGCGCGATGCCAATTGAAATTGGTTCGCCTCGGGATTAGCGCTATGTGCTTAGCTATTTCTCAGGAGCAGCGACGGCGGGGGCCGATAAGCAAGGGTTCGTCGGGTTGGTTCAGGGGATTAAAGAGGATTGGTTCGTGGATGATTGAACCAATTTTCGCCGCTTATGCAGGTTGTGCATCGATTCGTGCGTAGTGCGCCGGGGTGGTGCTTGGTATTGATCTGGGAAATTCTGTGTTCGGGCATAACATGCTGAAGAGGTGCACGTATGCCAACCACAACCCGTAAATACGACCTGCACTATCGGGACCTTGAAGGCGATATCGAGGCTGAGGTCGTGATCATCGGGGGGGGCTGTATCAACACGTTGCTGAACCTGCCCGAGCACAATGAGCGTGCCTGCAACCATTAAGGTTGTGCCGCCAGCTCATCAGCTTTGGGAATTCTCCGATGTCACAATCTGCAGCGGAATATGCACCCGGTGACGCACAGGATCGAACTGCTCCGCAGTCTGCAATTCCACCAGTAGATCCACCAGTGCCGTTGCAGTCTGGCGCGGCTGAGAGTCGATCACCACATCGACCAAACCCTGGGCCAGGGCTTGGCGTGACAGCTCGGTGGACTCCTGCAAAATGCAGCACAGCGCCGGGCGCTTGGGCAGTTGCGCCAGGGCGTTGATGATCCCGTCGCCACCGCCGCCTACCACGCACAGCCCGCGCAAATCGTCATGCCGAACCAGGAGGTCGAGGGTTGCTTCTTCGGTGATGTCGCAGTTGTCCAGATTGATCAGCGGCTCCAGCGGGCGCAGCCCAGGTGCGTGTTCGGCCAAGTAACTGTGCAAGCCTTCGACCCGCGCCTGGTGGCCAAGAAAGCGATGACCTCCGAGCAGAATGCCGATGCTGCCTTTGCGCGCGCCACAGGTGCGGGCCAGCAACCACCCCATCGTGCGCCCGACTACCTGATTGTCTTGGCCGACATAGGGCTCGGCCGCTGCCTCATGAATGCCTGACAGCAGTGCCACCACGGGCACGCCGGCCTCGCGAATCTGGGCAAGGGCGGCGTTGATCTGCGGGTGGGCGAAGCTGACCACCGCCAGGCCGTCGCACTGCACCGCCAACTGTTCGATCTGGGCAATGATGGCGCTGGGGGTGCGATCAAAAACGTATTCGAATTGGCAGGTCAGGTTGGCCCCGGCCTGGCGCTGCGCGGCCTGAGTGATGGCTTGGGCCAGGTTGGCGTAGAACGCCTGGGCGGTGCCCAGCAGCAGGATGCCGAAACGGTACGTGGGACGGCGTTCGAGAATGCGCTGGCCGATCAGCCGCGCAGCAAAATAACCCACGGCTTCGGCGGCCTGAAGCACCTGTTCGGCAGTGGCTGGATTAACCGGGGCGCGAGCGTTGAGCACGCGGTCGACGGTGGCGACACTTAACCCTGCGTGTTCGGCGACCGTGGCGATGGTGGGGCGTTTATTGTTATTCATGATGAGCCTTCAAAGCGTCTTGATAGAAAACTATCAAGCCCTGCAGGACCTGCATGATAGCTTGATAGGGAATGTATTCAAGACCTTGAGGGTAGCTCCCACGCTCTCTATATTTTTTTACGCAAAGCACCTGACCTCTCACGCTTGCGGAGAACAATAACAATGCCTCAAGACAACACAGCCTCTCCCCGGGACTATCGCCTGACCGGCCCTGAAGCCGCCCGCGCTGCCGAAAAAGGTCTTGTATCGGCCAATTGGCACCAGTCGCCCATTTCCCGTCAACGCATGAAGCAACTGATGCAGCGCCGCGACGGCCCGGCCTTGCTCGACACCGCCATCTGGCTGCTGACCCTGGTGGTCACCGGCTTCGGTGGCTACTGGTTCTGGGGCACTTGGGCTTGTGTGCCGTTTTTCCTTGCGTATGGGGTTTTGTACGCCACCGCCTCTAACCCGCGCTGGCATGAAGCCGGTCACGGCACCGCCTTCAAGACCCGCTGGATGAATGATGCGCTCTACCAGGTGGCGAGCTTCATGTGCATGTTCGAGCCCCATGTGTGGCGCTGGAGCCATGCCCGGCACCATACCGACACCATCGTCGTCGGCCGCGATCCGGAAATCGTCGAACCGCGTCCACCGAGCTTGTTCATGATGCTGCTGAGCCTGTTCCAGATCCCGTTGCTGCTGAAGACGATGGGAGGCCTGTGCCGGCACGCGGTTGGCAAAATGGATGCCCAGGAACAGACGTTCATCCCTGAGTCCGAATGGTCCAAGGTGTTCCTGGCGGCCCGTATCTGGCTCGTGATTTACGCCGTTGTCTTTGGCGCGGCGCTTTACCTGCACAGCTGGTTGCCGCTGATGTATATCGGCCTGCCCATCCTGTATGGCGGCTGGTTGTCCTACCTGTTTGGCCTCACCCAACATGTGGGCCTGGCGGAAGACGTGCTGGACCACCGCAGCAACTGCCGCACCATCTATATGAACCGGGTGCTGCGCTTTCTGTACATGAACATGAATTATCACCTTGAGCACCACATGTACCCGATGGTGCCGTACCACGCCCTGGCGCAACTCCATGAAGAGATCCGCCACGACTGCCCGCCGCCTTACGCCAACATAGGCGAGGCCTTCAAGGAAATCATTCCGACCCTCTTGAAGCAGCGTAAGGACCCGACGTATTTCGTGCGGCGCCCCGTCGGTAGCTCAAGGCCTGCCACCGACGCTCATCCACAGGCTGAAGCCACGCTGGGCTGACACCTTCCGGCTGTATCCCGAACAAGAGAAAACGCCATGAACGATCAATGGATCGATGTATGCGCCGTGGGCGAAATCAATGAAGAAGACGTCATTCGCTTCGACCACGGTCCGCACACCTATGCCGTCTACCGCTCTGCCGATAACGAGTTTTTCGCCACTGCTGGCCTGTGTACTCACGAGTCGATCCACCTGGCTGACGGCCTGGTGATGGACCACGTCATCGAGTGCCCCAAGCACAACGGTCGCTTTGACTATCGCAACGGCAAAGCCCTGGGGGCGCCAGTGTGCGTCAATCTCAAGACCTATCCGGTACGGGTCGACGGGGGGCGGGTTCTGCTCGCCATTTCGGCTTGACCGCCAGGAGTGCACGCCATGAATGCTCCACTGATTATCGTCGGCGCCGGCCATGCCGGTGGCCGCGCGGCGCTGACCTTGCGCGAGCAGGGTTATACCGGTCGGCTGATCCTGATCGGCGATGAACTCCATCGGCCGTACGAGCGTCCTGCGCTGTCCAAGGGCTTGCTGCAGGGCACGATGGACCTGGACGATTGCAGCCTGTGGGGGGAGAGCCGGCTCACGGAACTGAACATCGACCACTTGGCGGGCAACCCGGTAAAAAGTCTGGATCCGCAGCATCACCGCCTGCAATTGACCGACGGACGTTGGCTGTCCTACAGCCGATTACTGCTGGCGACCGGAGGCAGAGCGCGTCGCTTGCCCCAGGTGCCTGAGTCTCTGGCCAACGTGCTTTACCTGCGCACCCATGACGAAGCCCTGGCCCTGCGCAGCGCATTGAGGCCCGGCACGCGCCTGGTGATTGTCGGCGGTGGCTTTATCGGCCTCGAAGTCGCGGCAACGGCCCGAACCCTGGGCTGTCAGGTGACGTTGCTGGAAGCCGGGCCACGACTGGCCGGGCGAGTCTTGCCTGAAGCCGTATCCCAGGCCTTGTTGGAGTTGCATCGGCAACAGGGCGTGGACGTGCGGCTGAACGTAGCGCTTGAAATTGTACAAGGCATCGAACGCGCTGAGGCGGTGCAACTGGTGGACGGCCAGGTGCTGCCCTGTGACTGGGTGGTGGTCGGTATCGGCATGCAACCCAACATCGAATTGGCCGCGGCGGGGGGGCTTGAGGTGGGCCAGGGAATTCGAGTCGATGCCCAGTTGCGCACCAGCGCGCCAGACATCTTTGCCGCCGGCGATGTGTGTGAGTTTCGCCTGCACGCCGACGCGTTATTCCAGCGCCAGGAAACCTGGCGCAATGCCGAGACCCAGGGCCGTCACGCGGCGTTGAATCTGTTGGGCGGCGAGTTGCCGTTCGAGGGGGTTCCCGGCTTCTGGTCTGATCAGTACGACTGGGGCTTGCAGACGGTGGGCGTGATCTCACCGACACCACCTTCGGCCATTCGCGCCCTGGCAGACGGTGGTCTGCTGCTGTTCTACCTGGACACCGAGCAACGTTTGCAAGGCGCCTGCGGTTGGGGGCAGGGCAACAGCGTTGCCAAGGACATCAAGTTGTGTGAACGGCTGATTGCCAACTTGACCCCACTCTCTGTGGACGCATTGGCCGACGCCGATGTGTCGCTCAAACATCTGCTAAGGCCATGACATGCGTGAATTCCTGGTATTCCAGTCCCTGTGGGCCATGCAAGATCACCGTGGTCAATGCGATCTTTCCCTTGAGGCGCAGGTGGAGAAGATTGCCGCTGCTGGCTTCGATGGGATCACCGACCATTTCTGGATCGCGCCACAGGCCGAACGTCTGCATGCCGCTGCCAAGGCGCAAGGCCTGCAAATCGAAGGTCAACTGTTTCCCCGCACCGTGAGTGACTTGGCGCAAGCGCTTGAGGTTGCCTCCCGCTACGGCTGCCATCACCTCACGCTGCAAGCCGACGTCCGGCCGCGCACGCTGGCACAGGCGATCACACTGATCGAAGGCTGGCAGCGTCTGGCCGAGCAGGTGGACTTTCCGATCCTGCTGGAAACCCACCGCTATCGTCTCACCAGTGACCTGTTGTTCACCCTCGACTTGCTTGCGCAGATGCCCGACCTCAAATTGTTGGCTGACTTGTCCCATTACGTTGTGAGCCGCGAACTGCCTGAGTCGGCCACTGCCGAAGACGACGAACAGATTCACACCATCTTGCGACACAGTTGGGGTTTTCACGGGCGGGTCGCTAATAGTGAGCAGGTCCAGGTGCCCTTGACCTTCGCCCAGCATCGCCCTTGGTTGGACCGGTTTTTGGGCTGGTGGCGTTACGGAATCAAGGACTGGCTGGCGCGACCGAACACACCCGCGAGCCTGTCCTTCACTTGCGAGCTTGGCCCGCCACCCTATGCGATCACGGGCAGTGATGGGCGCGATATAACGGATCGCTGGGGCGAGGCGCTGATGCTGAAGGAACTGATGCGTGGTGTCTGGGGTGAGTGTCAGGCGGGGCGCTGATCATAATGCATGATGGTTGTGATGCTCTGTATACGTGGATAAAACCAGAGAGGTCCAGATTGGAAAACCGTTGTTGGGGGGGGCAAATCGCATAGTCCGAAGCCGCCTCTTATTGACCCTTGATACACCTCAAAAACAAGTCCGGGATTAAGTCTTTTCCTGCTTCGGCAAGAAAAGAAACCCCTTGGATTTCAATGGGTCGGACACTAGATAAGAGTCTCGTTTCCCGCTCCAGGATTCAGAAAAAAGCCACTCGGATGAGTGGCTTTTTTTGTGCCCTGTCTCGTCCTAAAACGTTTTTACACAGCCCCGGCCAGAAGCGGATGTTCCGAGGACTTGGCAGACCTTCCTTGAGGCTTGGAGGCATCTACGAAGCCAGGGGCGATGCAGTCTTGGGGGGAGTCCATATGTGCACTGGGGCAAGTTTTGAAGGCCGGAGGCACAAAGATCCAAATTGATACAACCCGCTAACTAGCGGAAGTCAGTGTCAATCTTTGGTTTCCCATCAAGCGGATCCGCCGCGCGCTGTGAAGTAGCGTGAGTTCCAAGAACTTGCCAGTCAAACCGTCACGTCGACCTTATTGGCGCCTACGGACATCTGGGTGACTGTTTCATGCGTCATCCGCTCGCCCTTGCTCCACAACTGGGAGGAGAAGAAGCCGTTCAGGGTCTCCGCGTTTGGGGTTGTTCCTTTTTTAAGGAATAGGGCACCCAGATCGATGGTGTTGGCGAAGTTGTCCTTGTTCAGAATGTACCCACCCGTAAAGTTGCCACCCCACGTAGCGTCGGCGGCCACCAGGGCGATGGAGGCGTCGCGGTAGCTGCTCGCTGCCGATTTCAATTCACTGGAAGCATTCAACCGCTCGTTCAGCCGATCCATGTCGGAAGCGCTGAGCTGGTGTGAACTGTCGAGAACCTTGAGGCTGCCATCCGCTTCGATGGTGAAGCCAAATTTTTTGTCGGCGAGATCCGGATCGGTGTGAGCCAACGCTGATTGGAACTCTTCGAAAGAGAGTTTCAGCGATTGATGGGCGCTTTTGTGCCTCTCGGCAATTTGCGGGTAATCCGGCGACTGGGTGCGCGCGATCATGCTCTCGATCGATTCCGTTTCCGGGCTCGGCGCGGGGGCTTCATTGATCGGATGGTAAATTGCCGCCGGATTGATGTTGACCGTGGTTTTCAGCAAGTCTTCACTGAGGGATTTGGTGGTCAATGGCTGGCTGGTTTGGCTCAGCTGAGCGGCTGATGGCCGGATAAATATGGAATTGATTGAAAGGGTCATGTCGTCATTCCTTGAACGTCTGAATTAGCAGGGTATCGACGGCCTATGAAAAAACATGAGGGTGGAAGGAAAGGTCCAGACGGATTGCATACGTGAAGCCTTGTTTTAAACGGTCAGTTCCAGCGCGGCGTTTTGGCAGCGATGAGCCGTTCAGCCAGCAGGATCGCACCCGCCAGCAACATCATCGGAATGTGCCAGGACCCGCTGACAAGCGGCACGACCATCCAGGCCCAGCACGAAACGATACAAAAGAGGCCGTGCGCCAGGCCTCGGACCAGGCAATCCCTGTTGGCAGCCCAGCCGAGCAGGCTTAGCCGCCCCATGTAGCTGTTGGGATCGGTGGGGGCCATGGCCATAATGGCTGAAAACGCCTGTTTGAGCAGATCGAGCTCGGCGCTGGACAGCGTGGTGATGTCCTTGCGGACCCTGGCGGTGGACGCGTCTGCGCTGAACAGTGACCGCGCAGCGAAGTCCGCTGCGTTGGCGCTGGCAGCGGGGACTCCTTTTGGGTAGCCGTTGTTCATCCAGTTGAGGAAGGTACCCACCCAGTCAGCGGGCCAGGGTCGGGTTGGCGGCATATTGCCCCCCGCCACTTGTTGGTAGATGTCGCTTGCGTGCTTCATCACCGCGTCGTAGCTGGCCAGGTCGAGGCCTTGCCTGGCCATGTGCGTCCGGTCTACTGAGGTGAACATGTCGCGGATCTGCCCGTACCAGGTAGGTTGGGCGACAGGCGCTGTGGTGGAGGTAGTGGTCATGCCCGACTCCTTGTCGTCAATAACGAACGTTGCAGTGGATTGGATCCTGGGTCGCCAGCATTGCTTGCTCGACATCCCTGTCGACCCGGTAGTGTCCAGACAAACAGTAGGGGATCTGCTGCGAGCGCACTCGCAGAGATAAGGGTTCCGATTGTCACAATGGGGGCGAGACAAAGCGCTGCATTCTTAAACGCACGTGTGGACATACCTGCTTCCTTTTATTTTTATTCGGGCGAGGCAGCTGAGTGTTGGCGCTCACCGAGTCAATTGGCGGGAGGCTTGGAGGTGAGGCTACGCGTGGCTAGATCCGCGAACAATTGCGCTTTGAGCGACCTGAGTGTTTGCGTTTTTCGACGAATGTTTAATCGAGAGAAGGCGTAGCGCAGCAAAGCGCCACTCGCTAGGCGATGCTGAGCATTGGTGCGCCCGTAGCCCAGTTCTATGCTGTGAGGATCTCGAATGATCAATGCCCACCGGAAATGCTCCGGTGGGTTTAGAGTTACCCAGCACGACCCTTCAGGGAATCAGTACGGTCTTGTCGCTGTTGCCACCCTCGACAGCCTTGTATTCGGCAATGCCATCGATCAGAGCCACTTCGCGAACACCCTCTGGCGCAGGCAGCACACCTTCATCGAAGTAATGGCCAAAGTCCTTGAGCATGGCTGCGCATTGCGTGGTGTCATACAGCAGGGAATTGACGCCCACCAGTACGCCACCCTTGCGGTACAGCGCCAATGCTGGGAAATTCACCATGCCGTCGACAGGGGCCGCGATGATCGCGATACGCCCGAAGTTCGCGAGTGCTGACACCGACGCCGGGAGCCAGAAGCCGGTGGTGTCGAAGACTACCTCGGCACCGCCTGGGAAAACCTCTGCGACCTGAGCGCCCAGCGATTGCGCCGAGTCGAGAACGATGCTCTGGTAGCCCTTGGCTTCAAGTGCAGCGGCTTGTTCTGGTCTGCGCACGGCGGCCAGCACGCGTGCTCCGCGGATCTTCGCCAGGGCCAATGCAGCGGTACCGACAGCGCCATTGGCACCAATGACCAGGAACGACGTGCCTTGCTTGATGCCAGTGCGCTCAACAGCGTCGTAGGCGGTCGTGAAGGGCACCCCGATGGCGGCTGCCTGGGCGAACGAGAGGCTTTTGGGCTTCAACGCCACGCCGGTTGCGGGCAGGGTGAAGAACTCGGCATGCGAGCCATCGCGCAGGAAGCCAGGGCCTTTGCCCGTGCCCCAGACTTCCTGACCGATCATGTCCGCAGGGCCTTGCTCAACAACGCCTGCAAAGTCCCGACCTGGTACGCGAGGCAGCGTGGTGTAGGGGAAGCGCCCAAGGACGTTCTTCACATCGCTCGGGTTGAGGCCTGCAGCTTTGACGCGAACCAGAATCTCATCGGTAGCCGGGGTAGGGGTAGGCAGATCGACCAGGCTCAGGTGATCGATACTGCCGGTAGCCGTGAACTGCAGAGCCTTCATGATGCGTTACCTCAAGTGGATGATGTGTCCCAGCTTAAGGTCGTCCGTCCTGCCGCACCTGCCAGATACTTACGCGTATCTGACAGTTTGGATTCATCTCTGCAGGTGACGGGAGGCGTAGACGGAAGGTACAACGCCTACCGAGCGGCGGAACATCTCGCTGAAGCTGCCCAAGTTGAAGCCGAGTTCGTCGGCAATGGCGCTGACGGCTGCACCATCGAGCAGACGGGCAGACGCGTAGGCGAGTTGCACCTGTCGCCTCCACTCGGTAAACCCCTGGCCCAGCTCCAGGTTGAACAGGCGGGTCAGTGTCCGTGTGCTGGCACCGATGGCTTGGGCATGCTGTTCGAACGAGATGCTCAGGGAGGGCGTTCGCAGGATGTTCTCGCATAGGTTGCGCAAACGTCGATCGCCATTGGCGGGCATGGGTACTTGCAGGGAGGCGGTGCGTGCTTGCCGCAGCTCGATTACCAGCAATCCATCCAGGGCATCTCGGTAGATCTCATCAGGTGTTGCCCCCACGCTGACACGACGCCTGATCAATTCACGCAATAATGGGCTGACCTCCACCACCGTAAGCTCGCTGCCGATTCGGACAGCCAGTTCTTCTCGCAGGTAGATATTGCGCATTTCCAGGTCGGAGACCACGCGAACTCCATGATGGATAAGCGGAGGAATCCAGACGGCGCGATGGGGCGGTACCAGCAGTGCGGCGTTCGGCGTGTCGACCCACATGAGCCCGCTCTCTGCATACAGCAGCTGCCCCCAATCATGCATGTGAGGCTCGATTGCCAGGCCTCGGGGATAGGTGCGGGCCAGGGGCTGGATCGGGTGTTCCGCGCTATCCAGGTCAGGGGGTACGGCAATTGCCATCACGAGCTTTCCAAAAAACGATGGTCATTGGCTATTCAGGATGAAGCATACCGCCGACACCGCGTAGCTGTCGTTGAGCGAAAGCCGAAGTGCTTACGGTACCGGACACCAACTTACCGGTTTCATCGCTTTCGACTGCCGCACGCGCGCGTGACACACAGGCCAGCGGTCTTGGGCTTAGACGATTTTTCTGTCACAGAGCGGAGGTCGAACACCATCACCTGTGCGTCGGCGGGAGCTGAAATCGCGAGCTTTCTGGCGTCAGCCAGCTTTAGCCCGTCACCTTGCGCAAGCCTTACGCCATTCACTTGGAGCCGACCATCAATCACGTGCACATAGACCTGTCGCCGGCTGCTGATTGGCAAGGTTACCGAGTCGCCGGCACCAAAGCGGCCTACGTAAATCTTCGCATCCTGACGCACCTTCAGCGAGCCGCTGGCTCCCTCTTTTGAGGCAATCAGCTGGAGCTTCCCGCGATGCTGATCGACTGAAAATTGCTTCTGCTGATAGCTGGGCTTGGTGCGGGAGGCCTGCGGTGTCAGCCAGATCTGCAAAAAGTGGACGGGCTGGGTGCTCGATGCGTTGAGCTCGCTATGTTCGATGCCTGATCCGGCACTGATGAGCTGAAACTCACCGACCTTGATCTTCGCACTGTTCCCCAGGGTATCCCGATGGGCCAGGGTTCCTTGCAGCACGTAGGTGAGGATCTCGACATCGCGGTGGCCATGCTGACTAAACCCTTTACCTGGAGCCACACGGTCGTCATTGATGACCCGAAGGTCGGAGAACCCCATTTCCTGCGGGTTTTTGTAGCCGCCGAAGGAGAACGAATGGCGGGATTTGAGCCAAGGCAAACGGGTGCTTCCGCGATCGCCCGCCTTGCGGATTTCTAACATGATGCGCTACCGAACTGCCTGCCAGGATATGAGTGCGAGGTAGCTTAATGGGATGGATCGATCGTGAATATGCCAAAAAATGAAGGTTAATGATCGAGCGTGTAGATCATTTCTTACCGCTATCTCAACCCGTACTTGGCACTCAATGGCGGACTGCCTGACTGGATGCAGTATCTCGGCGTTTTTTGATCCGAGATGGAAAACGAGGTCATGGGCTATCCAGATTACTGACCTCATGCCAATCTGATAAAGACCTCCGCCTGTATGAAACCAACGGGCAGATCTTTAAATTCCAGATAGCCTAGATTGGTTTGGACGTGTCCCTGTTCTTTGTAGAACTGTCGCCAGAAGCTTCAAGGTGCCAGAGCTCGATTTGCACGATTGAATGTAGAGGCAGTCAGCGGAAAAGCGAAGCCCGGCGGAGTGCCGGGCAACGAACAGAAAAGCCACCTCAGGCGATCTGACGCAGCCGACAAGCTCCTCACAAAACTTGATTTAACTGCGTCATGATTCGCCAACCGACCCTTGTCGTGGCCTGGATCGGTCAGTGAGACCTGTTTATCCGGCGAATCGAGTGCAGTCAGGTAACGGTCGATACTCGATTCAATTTCCTCCATTCGCCGCTGACGATACGGCCCGACTCAAACCAAGTCTTCTGGCTGCATCGTCAAGATAATTTTCCCAACGTTCTCGGACGACTCCATCCGGCGATGGGCATCGGCAGCATGTGACAGCGGGAAAGTTCTATCAACGACCGGCTCCAGGCTTCCAGCGCCATCGAATCGATCAAGCCAATGCTCGCGGAAGCGCTTAATCATGTCGTGCTTCTCTGGCTGCGTGCGGGACTTCATGACCGTGCCGATGATTTGCAAGTGACGGTAGAGGATGTGCTCCAACTCCACAGTCACCTTGCCGCCACCGCCGAGGATACCGACCTGGACCATGCGGCCACCGTGAGCAAGAGACGCGACGTTGCGTGCGAAGTAGGGTTCGCCAACAAAGTCGATAACGACATCGACACCCCGGCCATTCGTTTTATCGGCAATGGCTTCAGCGAAATCCTGTGTCTTGTAGTCAATAGCTACATCGGCTCCCAAATGCTCCACACGCGATAACTTGCTAGCCTCGGTTGTCGCATACACCGTGGCACCTGTGGCGTATGCCAATTGCACTGCGGCAGATCCTACGCCTCCAGCGGCAGCGTGAATCAATACTGAGTCGCCGGATTTCAGCCGAGCCAGGTGCATCATCGCTTCATGGGCAGTAACGAAGACCTCGGGAATTGCCGCCGCGTGGACATAGTCGAGCTGCGCAGGGATGTGCATGGCCATGCGGTAGTCGATGCGTGCCAGTTCGGCATAGGCGCCGCCTCCGACTACGCCCATCACTCGATCCCCCACCTCGAACCCCGTAACCGCGCTACCTTTCTCAATCACCTCACCAGCGATTTCCAACCCGATAATCAGCGAGTCACCGAAATTCGGATGGCCATATCCACCGGTTCGATGAGTCAGATCCGCACGGTTCACGCCCGCTGCATAGACACGCACTAGCAGGTCGGTAGGGCGTACTTCAGGAGTGGGAGCATCTGCGAGTTCCAGTACGTCCGCCGTGCCGAATTCTCTGATATTGATGGCTTTCATATTAGTTTTTCTCCGATTCGGTAAACGTTGCATTAGCAATAGCAGACGCTGTGATGGCAGCAGGGAAACCCACGTAAAACGCCAGGTGGGTTATCGCCGCCGCAATTTCGTCATGAGTAACCCCATTGCTCACCGCCCGCCGTAGGTGCGCAGGCAACTCTTCTGAGTGACCGCCGGCAATCAATGCGGCCACTGTGATCAGGCTGCGGTCACGGGGGGACAACGCTGGATCGCTCCATATCTGCGGATAGAGAGTTGAGTCGACGAATTGCGACAGTTTCGGGGTAAACGCTCGGGCCGCTTCGCGAGGACTGCTGAAATTGATATTGGACATGGGAAAGTTTCCTTAAACCTGACTGATAAATTTGTGGGTGAGATAGTGCTCAATGCCCTCAATGCCGCCTTCCGAGCCGTGGCCGCTTTCTTTCATTCCGCCGAAAGGCAGCTCGGTGGCGACGATGCGGTATTGGTTGATCCCGATCATCCCGGCCTCCAAACCGTCAGCAACGTCAATTGCAGTTCGAGCGCTGGAGGTGAACGCGTAGGCTGAAAGCCCGTAGGGCAAACGGTTGGCTTCTTTCAGACCATCAGTCAGCTCATCGAAAGGCATCAGCACGGCGATGGGCCCGAAGGGTTCTTCGTGCATGACGCGGGCGTTCATGGGGACATCTGCCAGAACGGTGGGCTGGAAGAAGAAGCCTTCACCTGGTAAGGCCTCGCCACCGACCAATACTCGTGCACCTTTCTCGACGGCATCGGCTATCAGCTCTTCCATCTTTGCCAGCTGCCTTGGGTTGGCGAGCGGCCCGACCTGAGTCTGCGGATGCAGGCCATCACCGATTCTCAGGGCTTTGGTTGCAGCGACAAAATGATCGACAAACCTCTGATATGCGCCACGCTGAATCAGAAAACGGGTGGATGAGATACATACCTGGCCAGTCCCGCGAAACCGGTTCGCGACACCCTCTACAGCGGCTTTTTCAATGTCTGCGTCTTCAAATACCAGCACGGGTCCGTGGCCACCCAGTTCAAGGGTAATTGGCTTGACGCCCTCGGCTGCTCGGGCTGACAGGAGTCTGCCAATGGGGACTGAGCCGGTAAATGTCACCTTACGAATGATTGATGAGGCGATCAGGTGGCTGGACACTTGATCCGGGACGCCAAAGACCACTTGCAATACACCTTTAGGCAATCCTGCATCGTCGAGGGCACGAGCTAGGGCCAGCGCCGTGGAGGGGCTTTCTTCGCCTGGCTTGAGAATGACACTGCAACCGGCGGCCAAAGCTGCCGAGAGCTTGCGAGCGGGAGTGATGGCCGGGAAATTCCAGGGTGTGAATGCAGCCACAGGGCCGATGGCCTGGCGTTTTACCAGTTGCAGCACGCCTGGACGGTTGGCGGGTACAACACGGCCATCGATACGACGGGCGCTTTCGGCGAACCACTCAAAGTACTCAGATGCGCGGGTAACTTCATCCATGCTTTCACCCAGCGGCTTGCCTTCTTCCAGAGTCATCTGCGCCGCAATGTGAGGTGCTCGTTCCAGGATCAGATCGGCGGCCCGTTTCAGGATTTTCGCGCGCTTGTCAGGTACGGTCTGGCGCCACTCTTCGAAGCTCAGTCGAGCCACCTCAAGGGCGTGATCAAGGTCGACTGCGGTGGCGAGGGGGACGAGTCCGATTTCACGTCCGGTTGCCGGGTTAACGACAGAGGCAGTATCGCGCCCTTCGGCACTGATCCATTCACCACCGATAAAAAGATAAAGCGGATCGTAGGAAGTGTTCATGATTTGGCCTTCAGTTGGTTGTCAGAGATTCGTATGAATATCGTCGCCTGAGTGGCTGTACCGCAGGGCCTGTTCAGGCGGCCTGTGCAACCAAGTCTATGGAAGGTGAGCCATTTGATTTAGTCGGCCAAAAGGGAATCATTGTTGTACCCAGAAGTAATATCGAGCACGGGGAGGAGCGTGTAGCATCTGGAAAACTCGCTCGTCATCACGGGTATTTGTCAGATCTACAGGAAGGTCGGGATGGATAAACTTTCGAACATGTCGGTGTACGTAAAGGTTGTCGAGATGGGCAGTTTCACTGCCGTGGCAAACCATCTGGACTCCACCGTAGGTAACGTATCGCGTGCTGTGTCTGCACTTGAAAACGTACTCGACGCCCGTCTGTTGCAACGCTCGACTCGGCGTCTCTCGGTGACCGATGCGGGCCGGCGGTTTTATGAGCGGTGCACGAAAATTTTGGCAGACCTCGAGAGTGCGGAAGCCGAAGCAAGCAATGCAGCCTTGAATCCCAGGGGGACTCTACGTGTGCACTGCGTACCCGGATTGGCGAGGCAACTGGTCACCGGCGCCGTGTTGGAGTATCGCAAGGAATTTCCGGATGTGACCGTGGATTTAATGCTTTCCCAACGAATGCCCAACCTGCTGGAAGATCAACTGGATGTCTCGATCCTGATTGCTCGAACGCTGCCGGATTCCGCGTATGTCAGTCAGAAGATTGGAGTCAGCCATTGTGTCTTGGTAGCGTCTCCAGACTATCTGAAGAGGCATGCGGCCCCGGTGACGCCAGAGGATCTCAGAGATCACCAATGCCTGCTGCTGGGTACTGTGGACTATGTGAGGGATGAGTGGCAGTTGAAGAGCAAGGCTGGTGACGCGAAATTTTCGCCCACGGGGCCAAGTTTCAGCGTAAATGATATGGACGCGATGGCGGTTGCCATACGGGGGGGCGCTGGGATCGGCTTGCTGGCTGGATTCACGGCCATCGACGACTTGCGCTCTGGGAAGTTGGTGCGGGTTTTGCCTGACTATCACACGTACGAGCGCAACGTTTATGCCGTCTATACCTCTCGACAGTTTGTCGACGCAAAGATAACTCGCTTTATTGATGTCTTAAAAGATCAGGTTGGCAGTCAGCTAGCAACCACCGTTAAAGAACTCATCGATTGAAAAATGACTAGGAATTTGGAAGAGGGCTTGGACGCTGGCGAGGTCGACGCGGCCATTGGCTATTTCCCTCGTCTGCTCAACACCTCGATCCGGCATCGGGCGCTGTACAGCCACTCTTTCGTGTGCATAGTGCGCAGCGATCATCCCACCATCGGCGACAGCATCAGCGCCGAGCAATACCAGGCCGCCGTGCATGTCGCCGTCCAGGCCGAGGGGCGCGGCATGGGTGTGCTGGAAAGGAGCTGGCCTCCCACGGCGTAACACGACGGGTGCGGTTCAGCCTGCCACGGTTCATGGGCGTGCCGTTCCTGGTGGTCGAGTCCGACATGATCGCCACCGTCCCACTGGCAGTCGGCCGGCGGTTCTCCGAAATGACCAATGTGCGCCTGGTCCCGCTGCCTTGGGCTATCTGCGGATATGACATACACCTGTATTGGCATACGCGCTTTCATCATGACCCGGCTAATCGTTGGTTGCGTCAGTCCTTCATTGAGTTGCTCGGTGACTTCTCTCCTAGCGAGCAGATGTCGATTTGATTCATTGATTAATGGTTAATTTAAATAACTGATGTTGTGATACACCGCATTTGACCCGTCGAAAATGTCGGGGCATTGAGACAATTCGTGAAGAACCTTTAAAAAGCACGTAAGCGCTCAACGGCGTGTCCCCCATTTTGGCTGACCTTTAATAGACCTGAGGCACGATGAGTTCCGGCGGCGTAGGGCTGCGGGAATAATCCTCCTGCCTGACGCGTTGCGGCAGTTCGATTACCGGCATTTCCACCTCTTCATAGGGCATCTGCCCGAGAAGGTGATGGATGCAGTTGAGCCTGGCTTTCTTTTTGTCATCAGCTTGTACCACCCACCACGGCGCTTCGGCGATGTGGGTGCGTTCAAGCATGATTTCCTTGGCCTTGGTGTAGGCTTCCCAACGCCGACGGGACTCCAGGTCCATGGGGCTGAGTTTCCACTGTTTGAGCGGATCATGGATGCGACTGAGAAAGCGCAGATGCTGTTCCTGGTCGGAAATGGAGAACCAGTATTTGATCAATTGGATACCGGAGCGGGCGAGCATACGTTCGAACTCCGGTACAGTACGGAAGAACTCCTCGTACTGATCTTCGTTGCAAAACCCCATCACTTGTTCCACACCCGCACGGTTGTACCAACTACGGTCAAACAGCACGATTTCGCCCGCCGCCGGCAGGTGCGAGACATAGCGCTGGAAGTACCATTGAGTACGTTCCCGGTCGTTGGGGGCGGGTAGGGCGGCGACCCTGCAGACCCTGGGATTCAGGCGTTGGGTGATACGTTTGATCACACCGCCCTTTCCGGCGGCATCCCGCCCTTCGAACAGGATCACGACTTTGTGGCCCGTCTTGACCACCCAGCTTTGCAGCTTTACCAGTTCGCCTTGCAGGCGAAACAGTTCGCTGAAATAAGTCCTTCGAGCATCCTTCTCAGTACCTTCCTTTACATGATCATCGAACAGCGCGTTCAGGTCATGACCGTCTTCGGATAATTCCAATTCCAGCTCTTCGTCACTGTGATCAAGCAGTTCACGGTGGATGCGCTGCATTAAGGTGGCTTCTCTGGGAGACATAGGAGGGAGGCTCGCGCGAGGGTGGATGGCAAAGTGTTAGGCGTAATTTGTTACGAACCAATTACATTAACTCCTGTGCTGGGCCACATAGAGAATGAGCGTGCTGTTGCCATTCAACTTTCATGAGAACGTAACAAAACTGCTGCAAAGTTCGGGGGCCCGTAATCACAAGGTGTCCCCCTAATGAAAAGTTTGATGAAGTCTGCTGCGCTCGCCATTGCGGTTTCTCTTTGTGCCACCTCGGCGTCCTACGCTGCAGAGAGTGTCCGTCTGACGGGTTCCGGGGCGAGTTTCCCTGCACCGATCTACCTCACTTGGTTCAAGGATTTCAGCAAGAAATCTGACGGTGTCACTGTGGACTACCAATCCAAGGGTAGTGGCGCGGGTGTACAGGACTTTCTGAACAAAACGGTTGATTTCGCCGCCAGTGACTCGGCAATGAAAGAGGAAGATATCGCCAAGGTCGCCGAAGGCGTGCAGTTGTTGCCGATGACCGCGGGTGAAATCGTGCTGGCCTATAACTTGCCGGGCAATCCGAAGGGGCTAAAACTGCCTCGAGATGTGTACTCCAACATTTTTCTGGGCAAAATCACGCGCTGGAACGATCCGAAGATCGTTGCCGCCAACCCGGATCTGAAACTCTCCGATACGCCGATCACGGTTGTTGTGCGTGCGGACTCCAGCGGCACGACTGCGGTATTCACTAAGCACCTGGCGACAATCAATCCGGAGTTCAAGCAGGCGCTGGGGGAGGGCAATACCGTCAACTGGCCGGCTAGCGACAAGTTCATCAAGTCGCCGAAGAACGATGGTGTCACGGCCACTGTGCGCCAAACCCCGGGTGCGATCGGGTACATCGAATACGGCTTCGCCAAGCTTGCCAAGGTCGACTTTGCTCAACTGCAGAACAAGGCCGGTCAGTACGTCGTGCCAAACGCCGAAAGCGGTGCCGAGGCCCTGGCGGCGGTGAAGATGCCGGAAAACCTGGTGGCCTGGTTGCCTGATCCGGACGGTGCCAAGTCCTACCCGATCACGTCCTACACCTGGATGATTTTCCGCAAGGACAACGGCAATCCGGCCAAGGCCAAGGCCATGCGTGAAATGGTCGAATACAGCCTGGCCGAGGGGCAGAAGATTGCCGATTCGATGGGTTATATCCCATTGCCGCAATCGGTCGTCGAGCAGGTTCGCAAAGCGTCCGCCAACATTCAGTAACGCCGTGAGGTCTCTCTCGGAGTGTGCGTCTGCGCCACGCCGGGAGAGTTTTCCCCCTTGTTCCGGACTCAGCCCATGAACAAACCTTTTGTCGTACCGGTTAATCCGGACTCTGCCTGCCAACCACCCTCGAGGAAGGATTTCCTGGTTGATCGCACCTTTCGTGCGCTTGCACGTATCGGCGTGGTGCTGATCCTGGCGCTGGTATTTGCGCTGGTGTTCGAGGTGGGACGCAAGGCACTTCCCGGTATGGAGAAGCACGGCTTTGATGTGCTTTTGGGCAGTGTCTGGGACGTTAACCAGGGCAAATACGGCATCCTGCCGGCTATCTGGGGCACGCTCTACAGCGCCTTGATCGCATTGCTGATCGCCGGTTTTTTTGGCATCAGCATGGCGATTTTCCTGACCCAGGATTTCCTGCCGCCCAAGCTCGCCGCCATCTTCCGCACTATCGTCGAACTGCTCGCGGCCATCCCCAGCGTGGTCTATGGCCTGTGGGGGATCTACGTGGTGATCCCGGCGATTCGGCCGCTGACAACCTGGTTGAACAGCGAACTCGGCTGGGTCCCCTTTTTCGGCACGACCCTGAGCGGCCCAGGCCTGCTACCCGCAGCGCTGGTGCTCGCCATCATGATTCTGCCGACCATTGCCGCCGTTTCGCAGGACGCGCTCACGGCTGTGCCGATGAAAACCAAGCAGGCCGCCTACGGCATGGGGACTACCCATTGGGAAGCGATTCTCAAGGTGATGGTGCCTTCCGCCGCCACCGGCATCTTCGGCTCTCTGGTGCTGGGCCTGGGGCGCGCGCTGGGTGAAACGATGGCGCTGGCCATGCTGGTCGGCAATGCCAACAACATTTCCCTCTCGCTGTTTGCACCGGCCAACACGCTCGCCGCCCTGCTGGCGTTGAACTTCCCCGAAGCAGGGCCGAACGAGATCGAGGTATTGATGTATGCGGCCCTGGTGCTGATGTTGATTACGCTGATCGTGAACATCTTCGGTTCGATGATCATGATGTACGCCCAACGGGGTAATAAGTGATGACTGATCTGACTGCTGCAACAGACCTGACGTCTCCAACAGGCGCGATGCCCAGCCTGCAGCGCAAGTTCGAAGGCCGTGCCCTGCGAAGCCTGATCCTGACCACCCTGGTCTGGGCAGGTGCGCTACTGGCCAGTGTGCCGCTGATCTCTGTGCTCTACATGCTGATTACACGCGGCGGCGCGCGCCTCAACCTGGAAGTCTTTACCGAACTGCCGCCGACCGGCTTCGAGATGGGGGGCGGTTTCGGCAACGCATTGGCAGGTACCTTCGTGATGGTCGGTATCGCGGCGGCGATCGCGGTGCCGGTCGGCATCATGGCGGCAATCTTCCTGGCTGAGCTGGGACCGGACAGCAAGCTGGGGAACGCCGCGCGTTTTGCCGCCAAGATGCTCACGGGCCTGCCGTCGATCCTGGCCGGGGTGTTTGCCTATGCCCTGGTGGTGATGACCACCGGTACGTATTCGGCACCGGCGGGTGGCGTGGCGCTGGCGGTCCTGATGCTGCCTATCGTCGTGCTGACGGCGGAAGAGTCGATGCGGATGGTGCCCAAGATCATGAAGGATGCCGCCTACGGCATGGGCTGCACCCGTTCGCAGGTGATCTGGAAAATCATCTTGCCGACCGGCATGCCGGCCATCCTGACCGGAGTCATGCTGGCTGTGGCACGTGCCGCGGGCGAGACGGCGCCGCTGCTGTTTACCGCGCTGTTCAGCAACTATTGGATTTACCACCAGGGCAATCTCGAGGTCATGAACCCGACTGCCTCGCTGGCGGTGCTGATCTACAACTTCTCCGGGATGCCGTTCGACAACCAGCTTGAACTCGCATGGGCGGCCTCACTGGTGCTGGTGATGATCGTGCTGTTCGTGAACATCGTCAGCCGTATTTTCGGCAAGCCCAAATATTAAGAACGGGAGCATCTGATCTTGAACGTATCCACTGCGCAAATAGCCGCTCCGTTTGTCACCCAGGCGCCTGTAGTCATGGACTGCAAACTGGACAAGATTTTCTATGGCAACTTCATGGCGGTACGTGACAGCCATGTGCCGATCGAAAAAAACAAGATCACCGGGTTCATCGGTCCTTCCGGCTGTGGCAAGAGCACCGTGTTGCGTAGCCTCAACCGGATGAATGACCTGGTGAAGGGGTTCCGTTTCGAGGGCCATGTGCATTTCCTCGGACAGGACGTCTACGGCAAGGGCGTCGATCCAGTGGTCGTGCGCCGCTACATCGGCATGGTGTTTCAGCAGCCGAACCCGTTTTCGATGAGCATTTTCGACAACGTCGCGTTTGGTCTGCGCCTCAATCGCTACAAGGGCGACATCGGTGACCGGGTCAAGCATGCGCTGCAAGGCGCCGCGCTGTGGGACGAAGTCAAGGACAAGCTCAAGGTCAGCGGCCTGTCGCTCTCCGGTGGCCAGCAACAACGATTGTGCATTGCCCGCGCCATTGCCACCGAGCCGGAAGTCCTGCTGCTGGATGAGCCGTGTTCGGCGCTCGACCCGATCGCTACCCGGCGAGTCGAGGAACTGATGGTGGAGTTGAAGAAGGACTACACCATCGCGCTGGTCACCCACAACATGCAGCAAGCCATCCGTGTCGCTGACACCACGGCTTTCTTTTCGGTGGATATTTCCCAGGGCACGCGAACCGGCTATCTGGTGGAAATGGGCCCGACCACGCAGATTTTCGACAACCCGCGTGAACAGATGACGGGAGACTACATCAGCGGCAAGTTCAGCTAAGCATCTCATCCGGTCAAGGCCGCATACCTGCAGAAGCCAAACGGATTTGGCGGCATCCGGTAGACATTTGCCAAACGTTTTCAAGGAGCACCAATGCCTGTTACGCACCGCCTTGATTTACCTGCAATTGAACGCGCACTGCGTGAGGTTCAGGGCCGCTTCGTCGAGCTGAGCCGGTACTTCACCGAGCCGCGGGACCCCTTGACTGATGAAGTGCTGCAGAATGTGCTTGAAGGTTATGCGTTGGTTGACGACTATGTTGCCCGCGGCGTCGACCTGTTCGATCTTCAGCAACTGAACCTGATGCTGGAGATCAATGCCACGGTGCTGTGTGGCCGAGATCCGGCGCGCCGGTTGGAATACGCCCAGCACCTGGCAGCCACCGAGGCGCATTTCTTCAACAATGTTGAGGGAGGCATCAAGGACTTGTACAACTGGTATTGCGCGTATCGCAGCGAATCCGTCTGGAAGCGTGCGGCCGGCGTCTATGTACGCATTCTCAGCAAGCCGCAGCTGTTCATCGAAGGTAACAACCGCAGTGGCTCGCTCATCGTCAGCTATTTGCTCATGCGCGCGGGTTTGCCTCCTTTCGTGTTGACACTGGAAAACGCAGAGGGCTACTTCAACCCGTCCTCAGTCATACGCAACTCCGCCAAGCATGGCGTCAAAGCGTTGTACGAATTGCCCAAGATCAAGAAAAAATACGCAGCTTTTTTAGAAGAACAGGCGCCCGATCCCATGAAGTTTTTTCTCAAGGACAAATCCTTGCCCATTTATCAAGGTGGCCATTGATGAGCGGGTATCCAGCGTTCGCCAGGTGCAAAACCTTCGGCAGCCGGGTAGGGCAGGTCATCCGCCGCGCGATGCCGACGCAACTGTTCAAGCGTCAGCGCATACGAATTTCGTTCGATATCGATGACACGCTCGCCTGCCAACTTCACCATTGTGCCGTCGAGCAGAGCAGGCTGCCGGCCTGTGTTCATCGTTGGTTGGGTGAGCCGTTGCGCATGGGCACACGCTCCCTGATCCGAGAGCTGCGCCGCCAGGGCTGCAGCGTCTGGGTCTACACGTCGTCCGGGCGCACGCCGTCCTATATCCGGCGTTGGCTATTGCTGTACGGCATCCGTGTCGACGGCGTGGTCAACAGCGTGCTGCACAACCGTGCCCTGACGGTGCATGGGATGTTGAATGCGCCTTCGAAATATCCGCCGGCGTTCGATATCGATTTGCATGTCGATGATTCCGAGGGCGTGCAGATTGAAGGCAAGGATCATGGGTTTCGCGTTGTCGTGGTGCATCCGGAGGATGACCGCTGGGCGCAGAAAGTCCTGGATGCGGTTGCCGTTGTCCAGGCGCAGCTCGTCTGGCAGCAAATGTTCAGACAGAAAGAGTCGGTGCAACAACGGGCAGACGCTTTCCTTGAACCTCTCAGTTAAGGTGGTACGACTCCGCTACTAGTTGCAGTGCAGTTGCTCAACCGTGCGGGCGTGTTCCCTAGTGCCTTTTTTGAACATTGTGATAAAGGCGTTGACCGAGCTATAGCTCAGCTCGGCCGCAACGTTCTGCACCTTCGCACCACTGGCCAGTTCTCGCAGCGCAACCACAAGGTGCAACTGCTGCCGCCAGCGTCCAAACGTGAGGCCCGTCTCACTAATCATCAATCGCGACAGCGACCTCTCGCTCACCGCCACGCGCTTCGCCCATTCGGCTGACGTACTGCGATCGGAGGGCTCGAGCGTCAGCGCATTTGCTATCGCACGAATTTTACTGGAGATGGGTAGGTTGAAGCGCTCACGCGGCATTTCGACCAGTTCGTCGAGCATCACTCTCGCAAGCTTGAATCTGCAAAGTCGAGCTGCCGAGCAACCGCCGGCCGGTCCATGAGGTCGGGAACGAAGGCAGAAATGGCTGATGGACCTGGCCTTGCCAGAGTTCGTAGGTTTTGCGGGTGTGATCATGTCGCCCGGGGGGCGGCTCAGTGCGCGAATATACGGCTAGGTGAGCCGCAACCCGGATCGACAGATCAGGACTGAGAGCGGGTGCCAGTGAAGGCGCACCGAAGGGGACAAGAACTACGGTCGTGAACTAGTGGGCAAAGAATACCAATGCACGCAATTCGATACTGCGCCTTGGAGGGGCATCACGTGGCGTAGAAGGATCATCGAAAGCGGTGTGTGCACCCGCTCGTGCCACACCATCGGTGCGCGAATCGAAGATCTTGAGCAGCAGCGCTTCTTCAGGTCGTAGGCGGGGGTAGTAATACCAGCGATGATTCGGGTTTGCGCGCACGGAAAAAGTTTCCCCGACTTTGTCGCGATACACCAGGTCGCTGGGCAGGAAGTCGGCAGGATCGATGGTGCTGGCATCGCACAGCGCTAACGGTGTGGTAAAGACCGGTCCCCCGATGGGACGCCACAAATTGATGATTGCAAAGCGTTTGAGCAAACGTTGCTCGGCTTCTTCCGGGGGCAAGTGATCGCGCACACGGCGCACGGCGGAACGCTCAGTCTGGTCGTTATGAACATAACGCACCGGTTCGCGCATTCCTGCAGCCTCTCTGCCAGGCTGATCAACACGAATGGTGTGGTCAAAGATCACGGTTTTGATGGCGCCCGTTTGCTCGCGAATCAGTGCGTCAGCCTCGGGGTAATAGAGCAGGCGAACTTGCGTTTCGTCTTCCAGATCAGGCACCGCACTTGGACGCTCGATTCGCTCAAAGCCTTGCACATCGAGTGTGGCGGGAGTGTCGAGCAGGCGTGCGTTATGAATATTGACCCGAGTCGGCTGCAGGACACCCGTGCGTTGTGGTTGGCCGTCGGGCTGCGCGAATGCGTAATTGACCGGACGTATGCCATTGTCCAGCAGATAGTTGAGCTCGCCGATTACGGATACAGGTGCAATGTCTTGCTGATGGGTTCCCATAAGAACTCCTTGGCTCGAGGCGAGCCGCTTTAAAATGATTCCTTGAACGGCCGCAAATCCAATTCCTGCGTCCATGCGCTGCGCGGTTGTGTATGCAGGTACCAGTAAGTTTCGGCGATATCCTCGAGCTGTAATGCGCCCTCAGCGCCTAGCTGCTCAAGACGCTGCGGAGCATGGCTGCGTAAGCGTTCGCCATTGATGCCGCCATCGATCACCACGTGCGCGACGTGAACATTTTGCGGGCCGAACTCACGAGCGAAGGACTGACTCAACGAGCGCAGTCCGGCCTTCGCCGCTGCAAACGCCGCGAACGGTGGCTTGCCCCTCAAGGAGGCCGTGGCCCCCGTGAACAGCAATGTGCCACCACCGTTTTCAAGCAACGCGCGGGTGGCTTCTCTGGCGAACAAAAAACCGCCCAGGGTCGAAGCTCGCCAAGTTTGTTCGAACAGGTCGGCGCTGAGTTCAAGGCTGGGGGATGACACCGAGTTACCCACATTGAAGATCGCGACCTTCAGTTGGCCAAGCTCCCTGACAGCCTTAATCGCAGCCAGGATATCGGCTTCATTGCCTGCGTCTGCCGGCAACGCCACCGCATCGCCATCCTGTGCCTGGATGCTCTCGACGACGGCCTTGAGCTTATCGGGGCTGCGACCGCTCACGGCGACCTTATATCCACCTTTGGCGAATCGTCGTGCCAGCGCCGCGCCTAATCCTTCGACAGCACCGACACCGTTTACCCAGGCAACTTCTGCGATTAATGACATGCTGGCGTCCTTCAAGGGCAAGAAGGAACTTACTGTAACGTCCTATTTAAATCGCGGATTAGAATTTTGGACGCTAACGATAGATCGGATTAGTGATTGTGATGACCACGTAAGTGCTCAGCCTTCACCGCTAGCGACCCATCACCGCGCTCAACAAGTTCATGGACGTCATATTCATGAATAACTCGAACCTGCTCTCGCGCCGATGTTCGAGATCATCTTGAACACGGAGTTTTACCTTGTGCTGACCGGCCCCACTTGCCCACGTCAGGACCAGACGCTTAAACAGGAATAACCTTAGCATTATATGATTCTTTCATAATCATTCATCATTAATATAATCGTTGATGCTTTCAGCCTCGACCTTCGAGTCTTGCTGGACGCAACACTGCTGACTCGGTTTTTTCCCTCAGCCACGCCGCCCCACCCCCTATAAAGGCCTTTCATGACGTTTAAAAAACTCATCATCGCCGCCAGCCTGTTGTTCGCCGCCGCCGGGGCACATGCCCAGCAAGCCATTGATATCAGCTACCAGCGTTCATCGACCTTATGGATATTGCTCAAGCAAAACGGCCAACTGGAAGAGCGACTGAAGCCCTTGGGCTTCACTGTCAACTGGCATGAATTCAGCACCGGCCTGCTCAGTTCCCTGAACGCCGGCAGTGTCGATTTGCATGCCGACGTCGCCGACGCCTTTGCGCTGTTCACCCAGGCTGCCGATGCGCCATTGACCTACTACGCCCGAGAAAATCCATCGCCTGGCGCCCAGGCCATCATCGTTCCGGACAACTCGCCCATCCACAGCGTTGCCGATCTGAAAGGCAAGACCGTCGCGGTTTCCAAAGGCTCGGGCAGCAACTTCCTATTGATTTCGGCGTTGAAAAAAGCCGGTTTGACGCTCGCCGATATCACCCCGCGTTACCTGGAAGCACCGGATGGCGGGGCGGCATTCGCCAACGGCAGTGTCGATGCCTGGGCTATCTGGGACCCGTTCCTGGCGACCCAACAACTGGATCATCACGTGCGCGTGCTGGCTGACGGCAAGGACGGCCTGGCCGATTACAACCGCTTCTACCTGGCAACGACAAAGTTCGCCAGCGCGCACCCGGACGTGTTGCAAGTTACCTTCGATACCCTGCGCGAGACGGGGCAGTGGGTCAAAGCGCACCCACAAGAGGCCGCGAAGATACTCGGCCCGTTGTGGGGCAACATTCCTTCCGCCACCGTGGAACTGGCCAATACCCGCCGTAGCTATGACATCGTCCCGGTCAAGGTCGATGAGTTGGTCGAGCAGCAACGTATCGCTGACACCTATTACGCGGCGAAGCTGACGCCCAAGGCGTTGAAGGTTACCGATATTGCGGTCTGGACGCCGAAGGCTAAGTAGGGGAGTGTTGGCATGAGTCGTCAAATTCACCTGTCAGCGTTCTTGCTGACGGGGCCAGTCGTCCATAGTCACGCCGTCTGGCGTCATCCTGAAACCGTCGGCAATTACCTCGATCCCGAATACTACGCGCGCGTCGCAAAAGTCGTGGAGGAGGGGTTGTTCGACTTTCTGTTCTTCGCCGATCGCCTCGCAGTGGGTGATCAAATGGGCGGCTCCCGGGATCTGGCATTGCGTTATGGCGCTCAGGATGCGACACGCCTGGACCCACTTCCGATCCTGTCTTACCTGATCGGGCAAACGAGCAAGCTCGGCCTGGGTGCAACCCGCTCCACGACCTATTACGAACCCGCGCACATCGCCCGGGAGTTCGCCACTCTGGATCACCTGTCCAAGGGCCGCGCGGCGTGGAACATCGTCACCTCGATGAACGACAGCGAAGGTCGGCTGTTCGGCAAAGACAAGCATCTGGAGCACGACCTGCGTTACGACCGTGCTGACGAGTTCGTCGAAGTGGCGTTGAAGCTATGGCGCAGTTGGGAACCTGGCGCGCTCAAGCTCGATCGCGAAAGCGGGGAGCTGGCCGATCCATCGAAGATCCAGTCGGTGCAGCACCGTGGCGAGTGGTTCAAGGTCGAAGGCCCCCTGAATATTCCGCGCACGCCCCAAGGAAGACCGGTGCTGATCCAGGCCGGTTCGTCCGGTCGCGGTCGGCGTTTCGGGGCGCGTTGGGCGGAAGCGATCTTTACCATTCATCCGCACCTGAGCGCCATGCGCGCCTTCCGCGACGACGTACGTGCGCAGGTCGTGCAACAAGGGCGCGAGGCTGACAGCTGCAAAGTGCTGACAGCGGTCATGCCGTTCATTGGCGGCACGGAAGCCGAAGCACGGACCAAACGCGATCGACACAACGCACTGGCACGTCCCGAATTAGGGCTGGTCACGCTGGCCTCACAGCTCAATGTCGACCTGTCACCGTTTCCGTTATCCGCGACGCTGGCGCAGATAGCCCAATCGCCGCTGATCCATCCGGCGGCGGCCGAAAAACTACTGATGCAGGGTGCCGAGACCACGCTGGAGCAACTGGGGCGGATCTTCGCCAGCAGCGTTCGCGTTCCGCAACTGGTGGGCACCGGCGCGCAAATCGCCGACCAACTGGCCGAGTTGTTCCTGGGCGATGGTTGCGACGGCTTCGTGATCTCGCCGGGTTACCTGCCGGGATCGTTCAGCGAATTCGTCGAAAGCGTGATCCCCCATCTGCAACGCAAAGGCTTGTTCCGTCGCGCTTATGAAGGCTCGACCTTGCGTGAGCACCTAGGGCTCGGCGAGCTGAAGAACTGAACTCTTCTACCAACCAAAGGGATATTTGAATGGCTGTTTTCGAACGTTTGACCCGTCGTCACCTGCTGGGGCTGGCCAGTGTTGCCCTGGCGAGTCCGTTGTTGATGTCGTTGCCGCGTTTTAGCCGGGCGGCGGATGAGCACGCCGGCCATGTTATCGATAGCTCCAGCGAGCCCGCCGGCACGGGCGAATTCATTCGCCTGGATGCCCCGCGCGCGCTGAAACTGGCGGTCAACCTCAATGCGGTTTGTCTGGCGCCAGTGGTCATCGCCCACGGTCAGGGTTTCTTCAAGAAGCACAACCTCGATGTCGAACTGGTCAACTTTGGCAACTCCACCGAAGTGCTGCTTGAAGCCATCGCCACCGGCAAGGCCGATGCTGGAGTCGGCATGGCATTGCGCTGGCTCAAGGCGCTGGAGCAGGGCTTCGACGTCAAACTCACCGCCGGCACTCACGGCGGTTGCCTGCGTTTGCTCAGCGCAGTAAACGGCAACGTGCATAAGCTTGAAGACCTCAAGGGCAAAACCATAGGCGTCACCGACATGGCCAGCCCGGACCGTAACTTTTTCTCGATCCTGCTGAAAAAGCACGGCATCGATCCGGTGCGGGATGTGGAATGGCGACTGTACCCGGCCGACCTGTTGGGCACAGCGCTGGAGCGTGGTGAAGTGCAGGCAGTCAGCGGCAGTGATCCATTCATGTACCGCCTGATCAAGACCGGCAAAGCCCAGGAGCTGTCCACCAATCTGGTCGAGGAGTACGCCAACCTCAGCTGCTGCGTCGTCGGCGTCACCGGCAAACTGGTGCGTGAGGACAAACGCGTGGTCGCAGCCCTGACTCAGGCCGTTCTCGAGGCCCACGATTACTCGGTGAAAAACCCCGAGGCCGTGGCCAAGGGCTTCCAGGCCTATGCGTTGAATACTTCCACCGAAGAAGTCGAGGCCATCCTGCACGACCATACCCACGGTCATCATGCCGTTGGCCCGTTGCTGACTAAGGAGATCACCACTTACGTCACCGACCTGAAAACCGTGGAGGTGATCAGTCAGGGGACCGACGCCGGAGCGTTCGCCAAGGAGATCACCGCCGATGTCTTCAGCTGATGTTTCGACGTTGGCCGCATCCGCCAGGCCGTGGGTATTCAAGCTTTGGCGCCAAGGTGCGGTCGCGGTGACGGCATGGGTGGCGGTTGCGTTGCTGATCAGCTATTGGCCCAACGCCACGCGCCTTTGGCCGATGACCCAAGGCCTGGCGAATCTATGCCTGGCCGTGGCGACATTGATCGGGTTGCTGGGCATCGTCGGTCACTGGTCGGCGAAGCTCGCCACGCGCCTACGGGCAGCAGGCGCCTGGTTGATCGCACTGCCCATTCTGCTGGGCATCTGGGAACTGCTCACCGCCAAGCTGGGCCTGCTGCCGGTGCCATTCTTTGCACCGCCGCAAGCGTTGCTCGCGGTGTACGTCGATGACTGGCCACGCCTGGCCGACAGCTTGCTGCATTCGGCACTGTTGCTTGGAAGTGGAGTGGCGCTGGGTGCCGCGACCGGTTTTGTGGCCGGAGTTGCGATCGGTTGGTCGAGCAGTATCGGCTACTGGTTGCACCCGGTCCTGCGCATTCTCGGGCCGGTGCCTTCGACGGCGCTGTTGCCACTGTGCTTCTTTCTGTTTCCCACCAGTTGGAGTGCCAGTGTCTTTCTCATTGCTCTGGCGACCTGGTTTCCGGTGACGGTGTTGACGTGGTCAGGTGTGGCCAGTGTCGACAAAGCCTATTACGACGTGGCCCGGACGTTGGGCGCGAAGCAGGGCTTTCTGATTTTCAAAGTGGCGATCCCGGCCGCTTTGCCCCACGTGTTTGTCGGTTTGTTCATGGGGTTGGGCGCCTCGTTCTCGACCCTGGTGGTCGCGGAAATGATGGGAGTCAAATCTGGCATCGGCTGGTACTTGCAATGGGCCCAGGGTTGGGCGGCCTACGCCAATATGTACGCGGCATTGTTGATCATGGCACTGGCCTGCTCGGGGTTGATCTCGGCGCTGTTTCTGATCCGTGACCGGTTGTTGGCCTGGCAAAAAGGAGCGATGAAATGGTAGTGCTGGCACACGCAGCAACCGCATCGGCAGGGTTGGCCCTGCGCATTGACAACCTGAGCCACGGTTTTGCCCTGGACGGTCAGCACTTGCCGGTACTGGATCGGGTTTCCCTCGACGTGGCGCCCAGCGAGTTCGTCGCGTTGCTCGGGCCTTCAGGGTGCGGCAAGTCCACATTGTTGCGCCTGGTGGCGGGGCTGGAGCCTGCCGATTCGGGCGCTTTGCTGGCTGATGGCCTGCCGATTAAGGGGCCGGACCCGAGCCGGGTCGTGGTGTTCCAGGACCCGACGCTGTACCCGTGGCGGCGCGTGTGGGACAACGTCGCCCTTGGCCTTGAGGCCCAGGGGCTGCTCAAAACCTATTCCGCCAAGGTCGATGAGGCACTGGAAAAAGTCGGCCTCAGCCCGTTCTCCCGAGCCTATCCACGGCAGTTGTCAGGGGGGATGGCCCAGCGTGTCGCGTTGGCTCGGGCGTTGGTCAACGAACCGCGGCTACTGATTCTCGACGAGCCATTAGGCAAGCTGGATTCGCTGACCCGCATTGCCATGCAGAAAGAGTTGATCGATTTGTGGCAACGTCAGGGTTACACCGCGCTGCTGGTGACCCATGATGTTGAAGAGGCTTTGCTGCTGGCCAATCGAGTGATCGTATTCAGTGACCGACCGGCAGCGATTAAAGCGCAATTGACCATCGAACGGCCTTATCCGCGTCATCGCGACGATCCTTATCTGGTGGATCTGAGACGCCAGATCATGGGGTTGCTGGGGCTGGGTGAGAGCTGGTAATTATTGGTTGAGTGCCCGAGCACTCTTTGCAGGACAACAGAGCACAAATGTGGGAGCGGGCTTGCTCGCGAAGAGGGACTGGCATTCAACATTGATGGCGACTGACACACCGCTTTCGCGAGCAAGCCCGCTCCCACATCAGATCTGTTGCGTGCTATCGACCGTATTCCATTGGGAGTTCATCGCGCCATGAGTTTCACTTCACTGCATTGGGGCGCGTACCGTCCGCAGGTCGTCGACGGAAAACTGGATGCGATGGTGCCTGTTGAATGGGACTCCGATCCGTCGCCCATCGGTGCTTCGATTCCCGGGGCCATTACTTCGCCGACGCGGATCATGCGGCCGGCGGTGCGCCGCAGTTACCTCGCCGAGCCCGGATCTCACCCCGAGCGGCGCGGTCAGGAACCCTTCGTCGAAGTGTCATGGGAAGTGGCGCTGGACTTGGTCGCCCGGGAGCTGAAACGGGTCAAGATCGAGCATGGCAACCAGGCGATTTTCGGCGGCAGCTACGGCTGGGGCAGTGCCGGACGCTTCCATCACGCCCAGAGTCAGCTGCATCGCTTCCTCAATCTGTTCGGCGGCTACGTGTTCAGCATGGACAGCTACAGCCTTGGCGCCGGGCGGGTGTTGATGCCGCATATCGTCGGCAACATGGATTGGTTGCTGGCCGCGCATACCTCATGGCAAAACCTGGCGCAGCATTGTGAGTTGTTTGTCGCTTTCGGTGGCCTGCCGGCGAAAAACGCCCAGACCAGCCCCGGCGGGGCCAGCGAGCATCTGTTGTCTCGAGCACTCGAAAAGATGTCCGAGGCCGGCGTGCAGTTCGTCAACGTCAGTCCCTTGCGCGAAGACCTGGTGGGGCCGACAAATAATCAATGGTTATCGGTGCGCCCCGGCAGCGATACGGCGCTGATGATGGCGTTGGCCTACGTGTTGGTCAGTGAAGGTTTACACAATGAGGACTTCGTCCGGCGCTATACGGTCGGCTATGAGCGGTTTCGCCAATACCTGCTCGGTCATGTCGATGGCCAACCCAAGGATCCGTTATGGGCGCAGACCCTGACAGACATCCCCGCGCCGCAAATCATCGACTTGGCGCGGCGCATGGCCCGCCAGCGCACCATGATCAACATTGCCTATTCCTTGCAGCGTGCGGTGCACGGCGAACAGCCGTTCTGGATGACGGTGACCCTGGCCGCGCTGCTTGGGCAGATCGGCCTGCCTGGCGGCGGATTCGGCCTTGGCTATGGCTGCATGAACAACACGGGCAGCGGTCGCAAAGCGTTTTCCGGGCCGCGCTTTTCCCAAGGGGTCAATCCGGTCAAAGACTTCATTCCGGTGGCGAGAGTGACCGACATGCTGCTCAATCCGGGAGCCCCGTTCGACTATAACGGTAAGCGGATGCATTACCCGGACATACGTCTGGTCTATTGGGCGGGGGGAAATATTTTCCACCATCATCAAGATCTAAACCGTCTGCTGGAGGCCTGGAAGCGACCGCAAACCCTCATCGTCCATGAGCAGTTCTGGACTGCCCAGGCCAAGTATTCGGATATCGTGCTACCGGCCACGACGGCCCTGGAGCGCAACAATATCGGCAGCTCCGCGTCGGACCGCTTCATGATCGCAATGCAGCAAGCGATCAAGCCGGTGGGCGAATCCCGGGACGACTATTGGATTCTGGCGCAAGTCGCCGAGCGTCTGGGATTCGGCGAGTCATTCACCGAGGGGCGTGACGCCGAGGCATGGCTGCGTTTTACCTATGACGAGTCCCGGGGCAGGGCGCAGGAGCAAGGGATTGAGTTGCCGGACTACGACACGTTCTGGCGAGATGGCCTGTTCGAAATTGCCTACCCCGACACCGATACGGTATTGCTCAAAGCCTTCCGCGAAGACCCCGAGGCCAATCCGCTGCCGACACCTTCGGGACGGATCGAAATCTTCTGCGAACGCATCGCGAGTTTTGGCTACGCCGATTGTCCCGGTCACCCGGTGTGGCTGGACAAGCCAGTGGCGCAGTACCCGTTGCAACTGCTGTCGAACCAGCCGAAAACCCGTCTGCACAGCCAATACGATCACGGCACCTACAGCCGCTCCTCGAAAATCCAGCAGCGTGAGCCCTTGACCCTCAACACGGCGGACGCGCACGCCCGGGGTATTGTCGATGGCGACGTGGTCAAGGTGTTCAACGAGCGTGGGGCTTTTCTGGCCGGGGCGATTGTCAGCGATGGAATCCGCCAGGGTGTCGTGCAGATCGCCACGGGTGCCTGGTTTGATCCGTTGGTGAACGGTGAGCGAAACAGCCTCGATAAACACGGCAACCCGAACATGATCACCGCTGATGTCGGCTCATCGAGTCTGTCCCAGGGCTGTTCGGCGCAAACCGCCTCGGTGGACATTGTGAAGTGGGATCAGGCGTTGCCGCCTGTAACGGCTTTCGAGCCACCGTCGATGACTTGACGGTTGTCGCTGTTGGGGATGTCGTCGAGCGTGTCAGGGCAGGATTGAGCCGCGTGTCATGAAACGAAGACCTAAACCTTACCCATGCTGATGAAAACACGTCGATCAGCAAGGACTGAGGTCAGGAGGAATGGACACCCGAAGAGGGTCAGGTAGGCGCCATTCAGGTATTGATCTCTTTTTTCGTTCTCGCGAAACGCACCAGCGTTGTTAGTTCATGGATTTCTGAACTAACTATTTGCTACAGCCTATTCAATCATTTGTCACGATGGCCTTAGGATCCTCCACACGGGACCGACGCCATCAGAGCAGCAGCCCGCAGCGGCCCCTTTTCGACTGCCCAGCAACGCCACCAGCCCAATCCGCCAGTGGCCCGACGCAGTCGAGAGGAATGCATGAAGCTAGAGATTTTCCGTACCTTATGGGGCTATACCGCCAGCCATGCATCCGCCCTGGATGAATTGCTTGCCGCCGGTTTCGATGGGATCGAAGCACGCCTGCCACTGCAGGCCAATGCGCGTGGCGAGTTCGGCGCTTTCCTGCGCAGCAATCACGTCCCCTACATCTGCACCCTGTTTAGTGCCTACGATGTCTTGCCTGATCAGCGCGCCACGCCTGCCCAGCACTTGCTCGACATCGATCGCAAGCTCGGCTGGGCCACGGAGCTGACACCCCGTTTCGTCAATCTGCTCGCAGGCAATGATCGCTGGCCTCTGGCGCAACAGGTCGAGTTCTTCGGTCAGGCCCTGGAACTGGCCGCCAGGCATGGGCTGTTCTGCAGTTTCGAGACTCACCGCGCCCGCTCCCTGTACAGCCCTTGGGTGACTCTGGAACTGATTCGCCAACTGCCGGAACTGCGTTTCACCAGTGACATCAGCCATTGGGTGGTGTGCTGTGAGCGGTTACTGGACGACCCGGCCGACGATCTGTCGTCCTTCGTCGAGCGCGTTCACCACATTCAAGCTCGGGTCGGTTATGACCAGGGCCCGCAAGTTCCCCATCCCGCCGCCCCGGAATATGCCCGTGAACTGGTGTTTCACCAGCGCCACTGGGAGGCGGTCTGGGCTTCTCAAATTCAGCGTGGCTATGCAGTCAGCACCCTGACCCCGGAGTTCGGTGCCGACGGGTACCTGCATCACTTGCCCTTTACCAACATGCCGGTGGCTGATCTCTGGACCTTGAACCAGTGGATGGCGCGAACCGAGCGCGAACACTTCAACCGTTTTACCTGTGAAGGAGCCCGCCATGAATAAGACTTCGCTGACCCAGGCCAACTTCAATAGCATTCCGGTGGTGAACATCGCCGGCCTCTTCAGTATCGAACTGGAGCATCGCCTCGCCGTGGCCGAGCAACTGGGGCGTGCCGCCAGCGATGTGGGGTTTCTGTACATCACCGGGCACGGCATTGATCCGGCACTGATCGAGGGCCTGCGCCAGGCGAGCAAGGATTATTTCGCGCAGCCCCTGGAGACCAAGATGCGCCATTACATTGGTGCCTCGGAAAGCCATAAGGGCTTCGTGCCCGAAGGTGAGGAGGTGTACTCCAAGGGCAAGCCGGACCACAAAGAGGCCTTCGACATCGGTTTCGAAGTGCCGGTGGACGATCCGTTATTCCTGAGTCGAACGCCGCTGCTGGGCCCGAACCACTGGCCCGACGTGCCGGGTTTTCAGGTTGCGGTACAAAATTACTATCAGGCCGTGTTTGCCCTGGGCCGCCGATTGTTCGATGGCTTCGCCCTGGCCCTGGGCCTGGAAGAGGGCTACTTCGACGCACTGGTCACCCGTCCGCCTTCCAAGCTGCGGCTGATCCATTACCCCTTCGACGCCACTGCCGTGGATGCTCCAGGCATCGGCGCGCATACCGACTACGAGTGCTTCACCATCCTGCATGCCGATCAGCCGGGGTTGGAGGTGCTGAACGACCAGGATCAGTGGATCGATGCACCGCCAATGCCCGGTGCGTTTGTGGTGAACATCGGCGACATGCTGGAAGTCATGACCGCCGGGACCTTTGTGGCCACCGCTCACCGAGTGCGCAAGGTGGCTCAGGAGCGCTATAGCTTCCCGCTGTTTTACGCCTGCGACTACCACACGCTGATCAAGCCGTTGCCGGCATTCATCAATGACGCTCAGGTCTATGAGGCGCTGACGATTGGTGAACACATGTGGAGTCAAGCCCTGCAGACCTATCAGTACCTGCGCAAACGCGTCGAGAACGGTGAGCTTGAACTGCCGTCCCGAGCCCGCAAGCCATCGAGCTTCGGTCGCCTGAAAAACACTGCCTCTCATTCCTAAAAAAACCAACGGAGCTTCCCATCATGAAAACCCCCTACGCCTTGACCCGACTGAGTCTGCTCGCCGCTGGTCTGTTCTGTGCCAGTGCCGCCTTCGCCAGCACCGCGACCCCGGGTGTACTGAAGGTTGGTATGGAAATCACCTACCCGCCGTTCGAGTCCTATGACGCCAACAAGAACGTGGTCGGCTCCGACCCGGAGTTGGCCCATTCCCTGGCCAAGGCAATGGGCGTCAAGGCCAACTTCGTTGACACCAAGTTTCCCAATCTGCTCAACGGCCTCAACGCCGGGCATTACGACGCAATCATCTCCGGCATGTACATCACCCCGGAGCGCCAGGCCCAGGCCCGGACCATTGCTTATGCCAACACCGGCGCGGCAATCATGGTGCCCAAGGGCAGTGAGTTGAACCCGCAGGTTCCCGAAGACCTGTGTGGCCTGAAAATCGGGCTGGAGCAGGGCACCACCTGGGTCGGCAAGTTCCGTCAGTTGTCCAGCGACTACTGCGTCCCGAACAACAAGGGCGCCATCACCGTCAGTGAGTTTCCCTCGGCACCCGAGGTGACGCAGGCGCTGCTGTCAAAGAACATCCAGGCTCAAGTGGAAATTGCCGGTGCCGCGCACATGATCGCTCAGCGTACCAACGGCCGTGTGATCGTCAGCTCGCAGAAGTTGGTTTACCCGCAAACCTTGGGCATCTACGTCAAGAAAGACGCCGACGCGACCTATCAGGCGCTGGTCAAGGCGTTGGCTGAGAGCAAGGCCAACGGCGAGTACGCCGCCATTCTCAAGGCGTATGACCTGGAACCGGTCTCTGAGTAATGCCTGAAACCGCGCCCTCGATCGGGGGCGCGGCTTGCGCGAGGTGTCTATGCAATTCGATTGGGATTACTTTTTTTCGCTGTTCGCCCTGGCTGACTTCTGGGCGGCGAGCCTGACCGTCATCGAACTGAGCACCCTGGCCTGGTTCCTGGGCATGCTGCTGGGTTTTGTCCTGGCATCGGCCAAACTGTCGAGCGTGCGCTGGCTGCGCATACCCGCATCACTCTACATCTGGTTCTTTCGCAGCATTCCGCTGCTGGTGCTGGTGGTCTTCGTCTACAACCTGCCGCAGTTGCTGCCCGGTGCCGGGCCGGTGCTGTCGGTGCCATTTTATTCCGGTCTGTTGGCGCTGGTGGTCACTGAGGCCGCCTACATGGCAGAAATTCATCGTGGCGGGCTGATTTCGATCGCCAAGGGCCAGAAGGAAGCGGGCCGTGCCCTGGGACTCGGGCTGCTTGGCGTGCAACGGCTGATCGTCATTCCTCAGGCGTTTCGTATCTCATTGCCGACGTTGATTAACGAATACATCACGGTGGTCAAACTGACCTCGTTGATCTCGGTGATTTCACTGACCGAATTGCTGACTGTCGGCCAGCGTCTGTATGCCCAGAACTTCCTGGTCATGGAGACCCTGGCGGCGGTGGGCCTGTACTACGTGCTGATCGTGACAGTGTTTGGCTTCGCCTTGCAGCGTCTGGAACGTTACCTGGACCTGAACCTGCGTACACCGCAAACCCTGGAGAATGCCTCGACACAAGTGCTGCGTGACAGTCTGGCACCTAGGGTACCGAGCAAGGTCAGCCTCCCAGCCAAAGGTGCGGCCCCGGCCCTGCACCTGCAGGGCGTGCACAAACGCTACGGCGATCATCATGTGCTCAAAGGTATCGACCTGAAGGTGCAAAGCGGCCAGGTGATTTCCATCATCGGCCCGTCCGGCTCCGGCAAGACCTCGTTGATCCGCACCATTAATGGCCTGGAACGCATCGATCAGGGTGAAATCCTGTTGTTCGGGGAGGGCTTCATTAATGCCGAGGACAAACCGGATGGCTTTCGGGTTCGTCAGGGCGTGCAGCGCATCGGCATGGTGTTCCAGAGCTTCAACCTGTTCCCGCACCGGACACTGTTGGACAACATCAGCCTCGCCCCTCGTTACCATGGCGTCAGCCGCGCACTGAGTGAGCAGCGGGCCTGCCAGCTGCTCGACAAGGTCGGCCTGCTGGCCCACGTTCACAAATATCCGCATCAACTGTCTGGCGGCCAGCAACAACGTGTGGCGATCGCCCGGGCCATGGCCATGGACCCGGACATCCTGCTGTTTGACGAACCGACCTCGGCGCTGGACCCGGAACTGGTCGGCGAGGTGCTTACGGTGATCGCCGACCTGGCTCGCGAAGGCATGACCCTGCTGATTGTCACTCACGAAATGGAATTTGCCCTGTCGATCTCTGACCGGGTGATTTTCATGGAAAACGGCAACGTGCAGCTGGATGCCTCGCCACAGGCGATCCGCGAAGGGCATGGCGCCCAACGGGTGCGACGGTTTATCGGGTTGGAAGAATCAGAGGAGGAGCGTTGCCTGTTGATGGGCTGAATCGAGCGTGTTTGGTCGCACGATCCGCGTTATCGTGGTCACATCGCTCTCGGGCCAAGGCGTGCCCGCGCGATCGAACATTTCACCCTCGAAACCCTGGCAAAACAGGTCGATGGACTCGCCCATTCTCTGGGCACAAGTTAGCTGTGTCCGTACAGGTTTGGAGGCCGTTGCTTTCGGTGGTCCTAGCGCTGAAACCGGTGTAAGCCTATTTCAGAACTAGACACTTTCAATTCAGACTGGCGTTTGGCCTCGTCCGCGGGACAGCATTACTCGGTTTTCGCCGCCATCAAAGCGTTCAATTCGCCGTATGTGTGGGCTTTCAAGGCGTGGGTGTCGAGTTGGCCGTTGTCCAAGAAACTGCGGACCAATGCTCCCATGGCGCCGTGCAGAAATTCGGCGATGCTGGAGCCCGCACTGAGTCGTCTGACGCCCAGACGCTTCAATTCGTCGGGGGAGGGCAGTCCGTCCCGGGACAGCAGGTTGACGGGCAGTTTGGTGTCCCGGCAGATGGTGGCAATTTCGTTCGAATCGACCACGCCAGCGGCAAACAGACCGTCCGCCCCGCCGCTGGCATACAGTGCGCTGCGCTTGAGGAGTTCCTCCAGGCGTTGTTCGGCAGGGAACAGGTTTTTCAGGTAGACGTCGGTCCGTACGTTGATGAACAGCTTGACGCCCGCCTGGTTCGCCACCTTTCTCGCGACGTCGATCTTGCGGACAAGCAGCTCTGGAGAGCCCAGGCCGTCTTCGATGTTGATCCCGACCGCCCCTGCGGCGATGACGGCGTCAATCACTTGGCCGACCCGCTCCAGGTCATCCGAATAGCCGCCTTCGATATCCACCGTGAGCGGTACGCTGAGCACCCGTACCATCGACTTGACGGTGGTACTCAGCAGGTCGAGAGGCAGCTTGTTGCCATCCTGATAACCATGCGACCAGGCCATGGCCGCGCTGCTGGTCGCTACGGCCTTGCCGCCCAAGCGTTCGACGATGCGCGCACCGCCCGCATCGGCCACATTGGCCAAGACCAGTAGTCCATTCTGATGCAGGCTGTGAAAAGCGTTGTCCAGGGTGGGCATGACAATTCAACTCCTTTGAACGTTATGTTTTTAATGGCCGCGATCAGGCCCTCGGTACTCGACGCGATGCAAAAGATCGCGAGGTTGCTGGAACCCGTTGTTCGGAGTGTGAGGCAGGCCTGCCCGCAAGGCATGGATCTGGCTTATGACAGTTTATGGAATATCTTCCTGTCCGGTGATGTGGGCAGGGCTTGGGACAAGTTCCTTCCCGGTTTGGGACGCGATCAGCTGTCATCTTGCCTGGACGGGTTGGTTAAAGCGAGTAGGTCGACGCTCTGGCTAAAGTGCTTGAGAGCAAACTGGCGGGATGGAGGCGAGCGATTCCTGATGTTCTGACTGCGGGTTTTGAGGATAGCGTGCGCGTGAGCCGAGCCTGATCGTTACGTGGGGCAAGAAGCTTCGCTCCAGCACCCAGGTTCTGGGAATAGCGATAGCACTCGTCCGATTCAGAGGTGCTAGTGGTCTTGGCCCGCGAGGCGAGGCGTTCGACCGTATCGAGCCCAGATGCGCCGGCGATGAAAGCTGCCGGCTTTTTTGGGGTCAGAGGTTGATCGGGTACTGGGTGATGAACCTGACGTCGTCGACGTCGCCACTGAACGAGTTGCGATAGGTGGCCTGGCGCAGCCGGAACGACAGGTCTTTCAACGGGCCGCTCTGGATCACGTAAGACGCCTCCAGGTCACGTTCCCATTCGGTTTGATTACGCGCACCGTTAGCCAGGCTGATGTTATCGCCGCTGATGTAGCGGGCGAAGACGTCCAGCCCCGGCACGCCGAACGTAGCGAAGTTGAAGTCATAACGGGCTTGCCACGAGCGTTCGTCTTCACGGGTGAACTCGGCGTACTGCACGTAGTTGGCCATGTAGTCGGTATTGCCGCCGTCGGTATAAAACACGTAGCCGTTCTTGCCGGTAATGGCTTGATAAGCCAGTGTCACTTTATGCGAGCCATAAGCGTAAGCGCCCTTGATGCTGAACGAGTTACTGTCGATATCGCCGCCATTCTCCGCGCCGGTACTCTTCTGGTTATAGAAGCGGAAGTCGGTGGAGAACGTCTGTTTGCTATCAATCGGTTTGACCCAACTGAGGCCCGCGTACTTTTTCTTCCACAGATCTTCGACATCCGAAGCATAAAGTGCGCCGGTGAGGTGGGGGGTGAAGTTGTAGGTGGCGCCCACCACATCGGCCTTGGTCATGCCGTTGGCGTTGTGGGAACTCTGGCTATAAGCGCTCAGGGACGTCAGGTGCGCCACATCGATTCGCAGATTGTCGATTTCCTTGCTGCTCAAGTAGAAACCTTCGGTGGTTTCTGGCAGCAGGCGGCTGTCACCGGTGGAGTAAACCGGCAAGTTGAGGATTTGCTGACCATATTTGAGCACGGTCTTTGAAATCTTGATTTTTACCGCACCTGCGGCCCGTGAATAATCATCTGCCGCGTGGTCGACACCGGCCACATGGTTGCCGCTGCTGGGCAAGAGCCCGCTGCCAATGCGGTCAGAACTGCTGTCGAGCTTCAAGCCGTAAAGGCCGATTGCATCAACGCCAAAGCCAACGGTTCCGGGGGTGAAACCCGAGGTGAAGGTGCCGATGAACCCCTGCGCCCACTCTTCGCGATAGCTCTGCGCGGAGGATGCGGCGTTGCGGAAATCGCGATTGAAGTAGAAGTTTCGCGCCACGATCTGCGTGGTGCTGTCTTTGAAAAACGGATTATCGAGAACTTCATCTGCCAACGCCGCGCTCGAAACAGCCGCGCACAGCGTGGCACTGCCAAACATAAAAGCTGACCGCATGGTTTAAACCCTTATCAAGAAGTAATCAGCAGATGGCGAAATAGAAGGTGTTGTTTTTATTGTTGGCGTCCGTGCCTTTTATTTATGCATTCAGGGTTATTCGGCAACCTCACAAATGCTGAGGATGGCCAGGATGTAAACGCGCACCATGTCCAGGTAATCGGTTTTATGGACCCGCTCGTCCGGCATGGTATTGAACTTGCCGCCAGGGCCGCAGACCACGCCTTGCATGCCCAGACGCTGATAGAAATGCGCCGCGTCGGTGCCGAAATAAGCGGGCGGGGTGATGATGCCGGTGGGTTGCGGCTCCCCACGCACTTGCCGATAGGCCTCGTTGACCGCCTTGACGATCAGCGAGTCGTGGGACACTTCGAACGGCGGCATCAACGGCTGGTTGTGACTGTCATTGATCAGCGTCGCCTGCAGACCGGGGAATTGCTCGCAGAGCCGGTCCAGCAAACGCTGCAAGTCAGCCAGTACCGACTCGACGGTCTGGCCCGGGGTGTAGCGGGCCGAACCACGCAGACGCAAGAAGTCAGCGACTTGTGGCGGACGCCATTCCTCGAGGTCACGGCCCAGCGCGCCACGCACCACACCGATGTGCCCTCGATTGACTTTCTCATGCTCGGGCGAACGGGCGCCGCTGAAGGTGATGCCGTTGATCTGCGGGATCAACTGCACAGCGGCGGTAATCACGTCCACGGCTTCTTCACGCTTGGACAGGTGGCGAGTGTCGCCGGTCAGTTCGATGACAAACATCAGCGAGCCAACATGTAGCGTCACAGCCTGCAGATCGGTCGGCTCGGAGTTGATGAAGTAATCAGCTTTCACACCTTGTTCGATGGCGGCAATGGTACCGATGCCACCCTGCAGTTCGCCCACCACGTAAGTGAGGATCACATCGCCTTTGAGCTTGATGCCCGCATCGATCAAGGTTTTCAGTGCGCAGAAATAAGCCGCATCGCCAGCCTTCATGTTGGACACGCCGATGCCGTAGATGAACTCGTCATCAATCTTTCCGGCCCAAGGGTCGACCGTCCAGCCTTCCGTTGCCGGGTTGGTGTCCAGATGGCCGTTGAACAACAGGCTATGGCCGCCACCTTGACCTTTGAGAGTGCCGATGGCATTCAGACGCTCGCCGGGAACCGGCATCAACTGCGCGTCCAGACCCAGTTCCTGCATCTGACCGGCCATGTATTCGGCGAGTTTGCGTTCTTCAGGAGTAGCGCTGTAGCTCTTGTGCTGCACCATACGCGCGAGAAAATCCAGGCAGTACGCCTCGTCAATGCGGTCGAGTAGCGCTTCAGGCGTCATCAAGGGGCTCCAGTTCATTCAAAGGTTGCGGCACTGCATCGAGCAGGGCGCGGGTATAGGGGTGACGGGCCTGGGCCGCCATGTCCACGGCCGGTAGAATTTCCAGCAGGTCGCCGCGGTACATCACGGCGATACGGTGGGCGATTTGCCGGATCAGATTGAGGTCATGGGTGATGAACAGGTACGCAGTGCCGTGCTGGCGCCGCAGTTCCAGCAACAGTTCAATCACCGTGGCCTGCACTGAAACGTCCAGCGCGGCGGTGATCTCGTCGCAAATCACCAGTTCCGGGCGAGCGGCGAAAGCCCGGGCAATGGCGACACGCTGCTTTTGCCCACCGGACAGTTCATGGGGATAGCGGCTGGCGAAGTCTTCGGGCAGGCGTACTTCCCGAAGCAGGCGGGCGATGGCCGCAGGTTCGCTTTCGCCTTCCGTCAGGCCGTACAGGCGCAGCGGTCGCGAAAGAATCTGGCCGATGGTTTGCCGTGGGTTAAGTGATGCATCCGGGTGCTGAAAGATGATCTGCACCTTGCGCCGGTAGTCGCGGTCCATTTGCGCCGGGCCCTGGATCGGGTGGCCGTCGAAATACACCGCGCCGGTGAACGGCGTCAGACCGGTGAGCGCCTTGGCCAAGGTCGATTTGCCCGAGCCGGATTCGCCAATGATGCCGAGGATCTCGCTACGCGCCATGCTCAGATTCATGTCGCGGGTGCCCATGGACGGCACAGACTTGCGGCGCAGCAAACTGTCGAGCATCCCGGGGCGGCCGTAGCGCACATTGAGGTCGCTGACTTGCAGCAGCGGCGCGCCGACGGCTCTTTCTTCATTCAGCAAACGCTTGTCGGCAGCAGGTACCGCGGCCACCAGACGCTGGGTGTAGACATCGCTCGGCGCACTGAAAATACGCCCGCCCCGGGCCTGCTCGACGATGCGTCCCTGATTGAGCACGCACACCCGGTCCGCGACCCGCGAAACCAATGCCAGGTCATGGGAGATATACAGGGAGGCAACCCCGGTCTCTTCGCGCAGGCGTCGGAACAATTGCAGAATCTGCGCCGAGCTGATGACGTCGAGAGCGGTCGTGGGCTCATCAAAAATCAGGCATTGCGGTCGGCAAGCAAAGGCGGTGGCAATCAACACCCGCTGTTTTTCACCGCCAGAGGCTTCGTGGGGGAAGCGCTTCATCATGGCGGCAGGGTCTTTCAGGTCGACGTCGGCCAGCAATTGCTCGCCCAGCGCCCAGGCCTCGCGATAACCCAGAGCCCGGTGACGGGTCAGGACTTCGACGACTTGCTCACCCAGACTCAGCGTCGGGTTGAGCGACGCGCTGGGGTCCTGAAAAATCATGCCCAGGCGGCCACCACGCAGATTCTCCACCTGACGCGGGGGCATTTGCAGAAGGTTCTCGCCTTGTAGACGGATGCTGCCGCCCACCTCCCGGGCATTACTGGCCAGGTAACGCATGATCGCCCAGCCGAGGGTGGTCTTGCCCGAGCCGGATTCACCGACCAGGCCAACCACTTCACCGGCCGCGACGCTGAAATCGATGTTTTGCAGCACGTGCAGTGGGCCATTGGGCAACTGGTAGTCGAGGCTGTAATCAGCCACTTGCAAGACGGTACTCATGAGCGCTGCCCCTTTGGATTGAGGGCATCGCGCAAGCCATCGCCCAAGAGATTGAAACCGATCGCTACGATGGCAATGGCCAGCCCTGGCATGAGCATCATCCACGGCGCCTGGAAGAAATAGCGCCGCGCTTCGGCGACCATCAGGCCCCATTCAGGCTGCGGCGGCTGTGCACCTAGGCCGAGGAAACTGAGGGTCGCGAACAGCATGATGGCGAACGCCACACGGATGGTGGCTTCGACGATGATGGGCGCGACGATGTTGGGCAGCATTTCGCGCACCACGATGTAGGCAATGGATTCGCCCCGGGCAATGGCAGCATTGACATAGTCCTGGCGGCGGGCGGCGAGGGCGACACTGCGGGCAATCCGCGCCATGCCGGGCACGAAGGCAATGGTGATCGCCAGTACCGCATTGAAGTCGCTTCTGCCCAGCGTGCTGACGATCAACAAGGCAAACAGCAAGGTCGGGATCGACATCACTGCATCCAGGGTACGCATCAGCGCTTCATCGATGCGTCCGCCCAGATAGCCGCTGACCGTGCCCAGCAATGCGCCGATGAGCATCGCCATGGCAGTCGCAAACACGGATAACGAAATGGTCGCGCGCGCGCCGATCAGCACGCGACTGAGAATGTCGCGGCCCATCTGGTCGGTGCCCAGCCAGTGCACCAGACTCGGCGCCTTGTAGCGGGCAAGAATCGAAATGGCTTCCGGATCGAACGGTGCCAGGGCGGGCCCGGCAACCACCAATACCACGGCGAACAGCAGGATAAGACTGCCCAGCAAGCCCTGAGGCGTCGCCAGCAGCCGATAGAAAACATTACGCATATTGAATTCGCCGGTCGAGATAGGCATAGGTCAGGTCAGCCACGAAGTTGACCACGCAATAAGTGGCGGCAAGGATCAGCACGCCGCCCTGAATGGCCGGCAGATCGCGGGCGGCGACCGCCACCAGCAGTTCACGGCCAATGCCGGGGATGTTGAAAATCTCCTCGACCACGACAATGCCGCCCAGCAGATAGCCCACGTCCAGCGCGACAATGGTGATGGTCGGCAGCAAGCCGTTACGCAGCGCATGGCGCAGCAACACTCGGCGCCGCGTAAGGCCTTTGAGGCGTGCCGCCCGAATGTAATCGGTTTCCAGCACGTCGATCATTTCCGAGCGGACCATGCGCGAAACGTGGGCGACCATGATCATCGACACGGTCAGCGTCGGCAGAATCAAGTGGCGAATGCCTTCCCAGACGTTGTCGCCCAAGGGCACATATCCGGTCGCGGGCAGCCATTGCCAGACATCGGCAAAGAGCAGGATCAGCAGCGTGGCGGTGACGAACTCCGGCAACGACACCCCTATATAGGAGAGCACGCCGATGATCAGGTCCACGGGACGCCCTCGACGTACCGCCGCGATGATGCCCAATGGAATCGCCACAGCCAGCATCAGCAACAACGAGCAGCCCGCCAGCAGCAATGAGCGGCCGAGCGCGTCGACCAGAGAGCCGAGCACCGGTTGGCCATTGCGCATCGACATGCCCAGGTCACCCTGCAATACCGCCATCAGCCAGTGGCTGAATTGCAGCCACGCCGGTTGATCCAGCCCCAGCTTTGCCCGCAGGGCAGCCAGGGCTTCGGGTGTGGCGCTCTGGCCCAGCAGCGTCACCGCCGCATCAGCGGGTAGCAACTGGGTGATGGCAAAGACCAGCAGCGAAACGATCAGCAGGGTATAGACGACCAACAGCAAACGCTTGGTCAGATAAGCAGCAGTCACAGGTTTATCCTCGGTTCATCCACGCTTCGGCGCGCTGTCGTCCAGCCAGGCCTGATCCAGACGGAATACCGCGCCGCGCGGATGCAGGTGATAGCCCTGCACGTAGTTGCGCTGCGCTGCCAGGACGTCGAAGAAGGTCGGGATCAGTGATGGAACCTGCTCGTGCATCAGTTTTTGCGCAGTGGCGTATAGCGCCGCGCGCTTCACCGGGTCATCGGTGCCACGGGCAGCCGTCACCGCCGTGTCGAACTCGGCGTTGTTCCAGCGCGTTTCGTTCCAGGCGGCGTTCGACGTGTACAGCAGCGAGAACACCGCATCGGCGGAAGGCTGCATGTTGTAGAAACCGACGTAGAAATTGCCTTTCTTCCAGACCTGATCCAGATAAGTGCTGTTGGCCATGGTCGCCACGTTGATGTTGAAACCGGCAGGCTTGGCCATTTCACGCACCGCGATGCCCAGCTGGGTGCGGGTCGACGGCTTGTCCGAGGCCACCAGCGTGATGTCCAGACCATTGGGGTAACCGGCATCGGCCAATAGCTTTTTGGCCTGCTCGATGTTGGCTTCGCGCAGGGCGATATCGGCGTGGTAGCGATAGGCAGCATTGAGCGGTGTGTCGTTGCCGGGCGTGCCAAAACCTTCTGCGACAAAATCAACCAGCGCGGCGCGGTCCACGCAAAGCGACAGCGCCTGGCGAACACGGACATCGTTGAATGGCGGCTGATCACACGCCATGTTGATATTCAGAAATTGGCCGGAGGCAACGCGCAGGCCTTTGACGCCGCTGGCTTCATTGAGACGGCTGAACTCCGTGGCCTGCGCGGAAAGCATCAGGTCGATGTCACCGGACATCAGCGCCGAGCTTTCCGCGGACGGGTCGGGATAGACGCGGATTTCGACGCGGTCCAGATGGGGACGCTGCGGGTCGTAGAAGTGTTCGTTGCGGGCCACCACGACCATGCGTTCAGGCTCGAACGACACCAGTTTGAAAGGCCCGGTGCCGACTGCTTCACGGGACAGTCGGGCCAGATCGCCTTGCACGATGGCGGCCGGAACGATCTTGGCATCCGGGTAGGCCAGGCTGACTGGCAAGTCGGCGTAGGGAGCGCTGGTGGTCAGCTTGACGCGTAACTCATCCAGGGCTTCAACTGTCTGGATCGGGCCGATATTGCGCAGGCCGGGGGAGGCCGTCTTGGGATCGAGTATCGCTTGCAGGCTGGCGGCGACGTCCCGGGCTGTGCAAGCGCTGCCGTCGTGGAAACGCACGTTGCTGCGCAGCGTGAAGGTCCACTCGGTGAGGTTGTCGTTATGGGTCCAGGATTGTGCCAGGTCCGGTTCGGCCTGCATGTCCTGGCTCAAGCGCGTCAGCCCGTTGTAGAGCAACTCGCTGAGCAGGTATTCAGGATTGACCCTGGCCAGCAGCGGGTTGAGCATGCCGACCGCCTGGTCGACGCTGATGCGCAACGTGCCGCCCTTGCGAGCTGCCGCAGCCGCCCAGAGCGTGCCGGAAAACGGCAGCATCGCAGCGCCGGTGACAATAGCGGAGGTGGTCAGGAAACGACGGCGGTTAAGCCTGAAAACTGTAGTCATGGCGATACTTCACTGGTTAATGAGTGGACGTAGGGCAGCCAGATAAAAAAGCCGATGACCAGTCTTGGCGCCAGTCTTCGGGGCTTACAGTGTTCAGTCAGGCAAAGCAGACGGGGTGAAGTCGGCCGCCAGGTAAACCAGGATCGATTGCGCCAGAGCGACCAAGTCGCTGCGGGTGGTGTATTCGTCGGCAGCATGGATGCGGCTTTCCGGACGGATCAGCCCGCCGAGGAGGATTTCCTGAATGCCGGCCTGCTGCACCCAGCCCATGTCGGAGCTGCTCGATGAGCCATAGCACTGGAATTGCTCCGCAGTGAAACCGAAGCCTACCCCCAGTGCGGCCTGCCAACGCGGCCAGTGCGGCCCTGTGGGGTCGGCAACCGGCGCCAGGTGACCGATCACTTCATGCTCGACGGACAGCGCTTCACTGTTTGCCATGGCCGTGTCGATGCACTGCTGCAGCTCAGCCATGACCTGCTCGACTGGCTCCTGCGGCGCATAGCGGCGATTGATCAGGATCTCGAACTGCGCCGGGACGGTTGAGCCTTTGCTGCCGCCATGGGCCGCCGCCAGGGTCATGCGGGAAATCAGTGGGGCGCCGTTGTAGTAGGGCGGTGACGGCATCGGCCAGGTCCGTTGTTGCACTTGCAGCTTCAGAGCGTGCAAGGCGTTGAGCAGCGGCAGGCTCTGTTCGATGGCATTGATCGCATTGACGGGCTCTCCGGAATGGGACGAGCGCCCTTTGACGGTGATCTTCAAATCAATGCTGCCGAAGCAACCGGCCCAGATGCGCGGTGCGGCGCCACCGTTGAAGCTGAGGATGTGACCCTCTACCAGTTTCTGCTCGGCCAGATAACGGATGCCCGGGTACAAACCGCCTTCTTCATCCGTACACAGCAACAACGAAGGGCAATAACGCAGCGGCAGGTTGAAACGTTGTGCGGCGCGCAAGGCGGCGAGGGTAGAGGCGATGCTGCCCTTCATGTCAGCGCTGCCACGACCCATCAGCTTGCCATCCACCTCGGTCAGCTGCAGCGGAGGCTGGGTCCAGCCGTCGCCTGGCGGTACGGTATCGACGTGGAAATACAGGCTGCAGACTTCCTGATCGCCGGGCTGCCTGGCAATAACGTTGATACGCTCGCCAAAGGCTTCGCCGCTGCGGGTTTGCCACAACTCTTGTGGCACGGTGACTCGATGGGTGTGCAAACCCAGTGGCGTCACCAGCTCATCCATCAGGTCGGCAAAGGTTCCATAGCCCGCTCCAGGAGGAAAACAAGTGTCCACAGCGATCATTCGTTGCAGATCGCTGATCAGCGAATCATGATCCGCCTCGATGGATTCGAGTGCCTGTTCAAGGGCTGCATGGGTCGTCATTTTTGCTCTCGAAGTATTTCTATATAGTTTATAGTTAAGTATCCACGCATGGCTCGTCAAGGAAAAAAGATGACAGATAACAATTCGCCGGCCGCCTCCGGTAATTTTTCGCGGCTGAGCGAAAACGACAGCGCGCCTCTGTATGAAGTGGTCAAGCGACACATTTCCGAGGCGATCCTGCTGGGTGAGTGGACCAGCGGCACAGTGATCCCCAGCGAAAATGCCCTGGCGAGTGATTTTGGGGTATCGGTGGGCACTGTCCGCCGTGCCTTGGCCGAGCTGGTGTCCGAAGGGATGCTGATGCGCCGTCGCAAAACCGGCACCGTGGTGACTGGCTGGGCACCGCTTCACAACCTGCGTTATTTCTTTCAGTACTTCCGCCTTCATAACAAGGAAGGCGCGTTGCTGAAATCGCGCACGGTCCTGCTGGATTACCAGTTGGGGGTGGCGAGTGCCGAGGATGCGCAAAAGCTGCTGATAGAGGAGGGCAGCCCGGTCTATCGCCTGCACCGCTTGCGCAGCATTGACGGGGTGCCCGCCATGCACGAGCAATTCACCATCGTGGCCAGCAAGGTGCCTGACTTTCCAGGGCCTGAAGAACTGCCGGAATTGCTGTATCGCTATTTATTGGAGCAATACGGCTTGCGGGTGGCCGCAGTGCGCGAACAACTGACCGCAGGACTGGCCAATGAAGAGGATTGCCGCCTGCTGGAACTCACTGCGCCACATGCGGTGATGATCATTGATGCGGTGTCGTTCGATCAGGCCGCAACGCCGGTGATGATGACTCACCAGCGCGCGAGTACCGAACACTTCATGTACGTCAACGAAATACGCTGAGACGTGAACGGGCTGATGCTCAAGGCGACGGCTCCGTGGGCAGCGTGTCGAATGATTCTGCCCGCCGACGTGCTGGTTTTCCGCGCTATCAATAGGCACTTCTAGCCGAGTACCGCACTATGCCACGATCCGATCCGCGTGCTCGGCCCAGGGGATTACCGTCCGCGCTGGCGCCGAGGGTGTCAGGATGCTTGCTGTATCGAGGCGGCTGATGTGCTCGGAAGAAAGCTCAAGCGACAGCGCGCCGAGGTTGTCGGTGAGCTGGGTCATTGAGCGTGGCCCGATGATCGGCACTGCCCCATGGGTGCCTGCCCAGGCAATGGCGACCTGACCCGCACTGGCGCCGATCTCGCCCGCGATGGCAATGACGGTGTCGAGGATGTGCGTACGCTGCGCCGAATTCTCCGGCTGGAACACCCGACCGCCCAAACCTTCGGCGCGACCTTTCTCCCCTTGGCGGTACTTGCCCGTCAGCATGCCGCCGCCCAGCGGCGACCACGTGACGATACCGAGGCCCAGTGCGTGCGATGCCGGGAACAGGTCGGCTTCGGGCTCGCGATGAACCAGGCTGTGCTCGAACTGCGCAGCCGCGATGGGAACGGTACGAGTCAGTTCGGCCAGGGTCACTGTGCGGGCGAGACGCCAGGCGGCGAAGTTCGAAAGGCCTGCATAGAGGATCTTGCCCGCGCGTGCCAAGTCCTCGAAGCCGCGGACGATTTCCTCGGCTGGCGTGAGGCCATCGGGATGATGCACCCAGTAAATGTCAATCCGATCTGTCTTGAGTCGCTTCAGGCTTGCTTCCACGGAGGCGACCATGGCCCTGCGACTGTTGCCGGTGACCAGCCGATTGGCATTCGGCTGCGCGCCGTTGCTGTACTTCGTCGCGATGACGAAATCTTCGCGCCGCCCCTGCAGCAGGATGCCGATCTGCTCCTCCGATTGTCCGAACTGGTAGACATCCGCTGTATCGATGAAGTTGCCCCCAGCCTCGGCATAGGCGTTGAAGATCGCTTGGCTGGTATCGGGATCGGCGCCATGGCCCCAACCCGTGCCAAAGTTGCCCGTGCCGAGCGCCACCTGCGAAACCCGCAGGCCGGTCTTGCCAAAGGATGTGTATTTCATGACTTTCTCCGTTGATCGAGGCGGAACCACGAGGTTGCTCAGTTCAGACCGCAGCGCAGAGAACAACATCAGGCTTGCTCATGTGGACGCCTCGGGGAAGGTGCAGGGAAATCGAAGATCAAGCATGTCGTGGTGGCGTGCGCGTACAGCTTGCCGTCGGGGCCAACGATTCGGCCTTCGGCCGTGGCAATCCGACTTCCTGCATGGATCAACTTTCCCTCGGCGCGTACTAGCGGCACCGCGTCGGTCAAGGCGCGGACCATGTTGACTTTCAGCTCCAGCGTAGTGAAGCCCTTGCCTGCGGGTAAGGTCGAATGCACGGCGCAACCCACCGCCGAATCGAGCAGCGTGGAAAACCAACCGCCGTGCACGGTGCCCAGCGGGTTGTAGTGCCTTCGTTGCGGTCGGCCTTGGAAGATCGCTGTGCCTGGTTCCATGTGAATGGGCAGGAAATCGAGCGTATCGCCGATTGGGGCGGGCGGTAGTTCCCCGGCAAAGATTGCCTCGAACAACTCCATGCCTGTCAGGCTGGCGATCTGTTTGTGCGTTACGGTGTGGGAGGTGTTCCAACGGGCACGAATCGCTTTTTCCTCTTCCTCCCACCGAGCAACGACCTGGTCAGCCTGCATCACGAACTCCTTCCTCATTCTCAATACTTGTATATGCAACACTTGTAGATACAATCTATAACATGAAAAATATGACCAAGCCACAGGGTTGCACCAATCTGAAGATTCGCCAGCTCAATCGCATGGTGACGCGTCACTACGATCGCTATATCGCCGAGTCCGGATTAAAAAACACGCAGTACTCATTGTTGTCACACGTCGTCAGACTGGGTCCCATTCGCCCGAGCGACCTGGCCAGGCGAATGCAAATGGAGGCTTCGACGTTGACACGGAATATGCAGCCACTGGTCGCTCAAGGCTGGTTGACGGTCGGGGCAGGTGGCGACGCGCGTAGCCGCCTTGTCCAGGTGACCGAAGCAGGACTGGCAAAGCAAGCCGAAGGGCGGCGCGCCTGGAAAGAGGCGCAATTGGCACTTAATGAGCGACTCGGCGTGCATCGCGTTGCGGCGCTCCATGAATTGCTGGATGCGTGTATCGAGTGCCTTGATGATGAGCCTGAAACGTGTACGGACTGACCGGTAGACGATTTTCAGCTCAGCTTGGTCAGATACTCCGGCACTTGTTGCTCAGGTAGCACGGACAGAACTTTCAACCGCTGCAACATGCGTTGGCGGGCGCGGTGGAGGTGTTCCTTGAGGTTCAGCGCGGCTGCGTCGAATGCGCCATGCAATAGCAGTTCTAAAATCAAACGGTGCTCGGCCAGCATGGCTTCGTCGGGGCCGAGGCCCAACTGACTGTAAAAAATACGACTGATGATCCTGGGGCTCTGGGCCTGCCGGATCAGCGTTGCGATCTTGCGATTGTTTATTCCGGCGAGGCAGTGGTAATGCAGGTCTTCTTCAAGCTGTTCGATGCTTGCCAGGCTGCAACGTGGGTTGCTCTGTGCCTCTTTAACCCGCGCCAGCATGGCTTCCAGGGATTCCCGGCTAAGTCCCGGTGCGCTCTGGCGTAACGCCTCAGGTTCAAGGCACGCGCGCAGCTCGTAGTCTTCGGTGATCTCCCTGGCGGTGAGCGGGCCGGCCAGCCATTGGGAGTAGGGTTCCTTTTCCACCAGGCCGCGGTCACGCAGGCGCATCAATGCCTCGCGTATCACCGCCCGACTGACGCCGTAATGTTCGGCGGCCATTTGCTCGTCGAGCCGATAGTGCCCGAAAGCAATACAGGTCGATAAAGCCGAGCCAATCTCGTCGAACATCCGCTCGCCCAACGGCCGGGTATCGACCAGTTCTTCGCTGCTATCAAGACCGAGTTGCTTGTGGGTAACGGCTAACCGCAGTGGCTCCACTTCAACCCCCTTCGGGTTGACCAGATAACCGCGGCCATCGAATCGACTGATCAAGCCTTCCTTATGCAGCAGGTCCAACGCTTTGCGAACCGGTACACGGCTGGTTCCGAACAGGTCGGCCAGAGGCGCTTCGAGCAGGACAAGTCCTTGAGCCACCTCTCCATCAACGATGGCGTTGCGCAGGACCTGGCGGATCATGGCGTAGCGGGATGCAGTGCGGTAATCCTCGGCGGTCATCGATCTCATACGCTTCTCGAAAGGCGGGGGAAGATTCTCGCACAAGTCGGTTGTCACCGTGGACCACGTCATTTGTGCGCGTTCGTAGGGCCGTTGTTACTGTTCTGCACCAAAACGGATATTTTCTAATCGGTACATTATTGGTGTTGCCGATTGATTCTGCATGGAAGGCTTTGCGATATCGGAGTATCTGCCCGCTTGGAAAGGCGTCTAGTCCGTAGACTAGACGCTGGTCGCTTGCTCAGGTTGCCGCTCTGGCATTCCTTCTGTCTTCAGTTTGGCACGCTATCTGCTCTGTAAAACGTACATTTTAATAATGAATACGTTTTTGGTGAAGCAGATGTCCTACGCCAGTCCTCAATTACCGCTTGAAGCCGATGCATTGGCGATGGCGGATGCATTCGCCTCAGGCAGCAGCGACCCGGTCAAGGTGTTGGAAGAAATGCTGGCCAGGGTGGTGGGGGTCGATGACGTGTTCATCTCTCTCTGTTCGGCACGTGCCTTTCGCGAAGCCCATTCATCAGCCGCACGCTGGAAGGCCGGACAGCCGGCAAGCGCACTGGACGGCGTTCCCATTGCCTGGAAGGACATGTTCGATGTCGCAGGCAGTCCAACTACCGCAGGCGCAGCCGTGCGCCGCGACATTACGCCAGCGCTGCTCGACGCTAATGTCGTAGGTCTACTGGCGCGAGCCGGAATGGTCAGCGTTGGGAAAACGAACCTTAGCGAGTTTGCTTACTCGGGCCTTGGACTCAATCCCCATTTTGGCACGCCGCACAATCCTGTTGGACTCGACCAGCCACGCATTCCGGGAGGCTCGTCCTCAGGCTCAGCGGTCGCGGTCGCGGCGGGAGTCGTGCCGATTGCGATGGGCACGGATACCGCTGGGTCTATCCGAATTCCAGCGGCCTTCAATGGGGTGGTGGGATTTCGCAGCAGTTGCAGGCGCTATAGCCGCGAAGGCGTCTTCCCGCTCGCACATACCCTCGACAGCGTGGGGCCTTTGACACGTAGCGTGCGCGATGCCTTGGCTATCGACGACATCCTGTGCGGGCGCACCAAGTCGACATCACTCATCCCCCGCAGTCTGGCAGGGCAGCGTTTTTGGATCGACCAGTCAGTCCTTGATGATTCACGCATAGAACCCGCGGTGCGTGACAACCTACTGCACTGCTTGAGCGTGTTGAAAGGCCACGGTGCGCAGATTGACCTGCGACCTTCGCCAGCCTTCCAAGCGACACTGCGTCTCATCGAGCAACATGGCTGGCTAGGCGCCCCTGAGGCTTTCGCTCTGCATCAGCCGCTGCTCGACAGCGATGCCGCGGCCCGACTTGACCCGCGCGTGCGGCGCCGTCTGGAAGCCGCACGTGCATTCCCCGCCAGCCAGTTGGTCAACCTCTACAGCGCGCGCGACCGGCTGCAGCAACAAATTGCCGATGAGCTGGATGGGGCGTTTTTGATTACGCCAAGCGTATCCCATGTGGCGCCACCACTGGCGCCATTGGAAGCCGACGACGAACTGTTCGTGCACACCAATCTCGCGACGTTGCGCCTGACCATGCCCGGTAGCTTGCTGGATATGCCAGGTGTGTCGCTGCCGAGCGGCTGCGATGCGCTCGGTTTGCCCACCGGCATGTTGATTAGCGCGCCTGCGGGCGAAGACTTTCGAGTGTTGCGCGCGGCGCTGGCAGTGGAAGGCGCGTTGCGTCAGCCCTGAAAAATCCCACGACTGATTGATAAATCCGCAGGAGAACGATGATGGCTAAAGAAATTCTGTGCGCCTTCGGCGTCGACGTAGACGCCGTGGCAGGCTGGCTCGGTTCATATGGTGGCGAGGATTCGCCTGACGATATTTCCCGTGGCCTGTTCGCCGGTGAAATCGGCGCGCCGCGCCTGCTCAAACTGTTCGAGCGCTACGGCCTGCGCACCACCTGGTTTATCCCCGGCCACTCGATGGAAACTTTCCCTGAGCAGATGAAGGCCGTGGCCGACGCCGGCCACGAAATCGGCGTGCACGGCTACAGCCACGAAAACCCGATTGCGATGACCGCCGAGCAGGAAGAAATCGTGCTTGATAAGTCCATCGAGCTGATCACCCAGGTCACCGGCAAACGACCCACCGGTTACGTCGCGCCGTGGTGGGAGTTCAGTAAGGTCACCAACGAGCTGCTGCTGAAAAAAGGCATCAAGTATGACCACAGCCTGATGCACAACGACTTCCACCCCTACTACGTACGCAAGGGCGACAGCTGGACCAAGATCGACTACAGCCAGCACCCCGACACCTGGATGAAACCCCTGGTGCGTGGCGAAGAAACCGACTTGGTGGAGATCCCGGCCAACTGGTACCTCGACGATTTGCCGCCGATGATGTTCATCAAAAAGGCACCCAACAGCCACGGGTTCGTCAACCCGCGCCACCTCGAGGAAATGTGGCGCGACCAGTTCGACTGGGTCTACCGCGAACACGAATACGCGGTGTTCACCATGACCATCCACCCCGATGTATCCGGTCGCCCGCAAGTGCTGCTGATGCTCGAGCGTCTGATCGAACACATCCAGAGCCATGCGGGCGTGCGCTTCGTCACTTTCGACGAAATCGCCGACGACTTTATCCGCCGCCAACCGCGTACCTGACACCCACCCATCCTTCGAGGCGCGATTCATGTCTATCTACAACAAGCTTGACCTGACTGGCTGGAAACCCCGGCAACTGACGTCCCAGGAAGTACGCTTCGCCACCTGGATCGCCTTCTTCGCCTGGGTGTTTGCGGTGTATGACTTCATCCTGTTCGGCACCTTGCTGCCCGAGATCGGCCGGCACTTTGGTTGGGGTGAAGTGGAGCAGGCTGAAATCGCGACCTGGGTGGCGGTGGGTACCGCCGTCGTTGCGTTGGCCATCGGGCCGATCGTCGACAAGCTGGGGCGGCGCAAAGGGATTATCTTCACGGTGGCCGGTTCCGCCCTGTGTTCGGCGCTCACCGCGATTGGCGGGGCATGGGGCAAGTCACCGCTGATTCTGATCCGTTCGTTGGGCGGCCTGGGCTATGCCGAAGAAACCGTCAATGCGACCTATTTGACCGAGTTGTATGGCGCCTCGGAAGATCCGCGGCTGACCAAACGTCGTGGCTTTATCTACAGCCTGGTGCAGGGCGGTTGGCCGGTCGGTGCGTTGATCGCGGCAGGGTTGACCGCGCTGTTGCTGCCGATCATCGGCTGGCAGGGCTGCTTCGTCTTCGCCGCGATCCCGGCGGTGGTGATTGCGATCATGGCGCGCAAGCTCAAGGAGAGCCCGCAGTTTCAGATCCACCAGCGCATCAGCGAACTGCGTAAAAGCGGTGCGGTGAAAGAAGCGCAAAACGTCGCCGTGACTTACGGCGTGGACTACGACGAACACAGCAAGGCCGGCCTCAAAGCCGCATTCCGTGGCCCGGCCCGTCGCGCCACCTTGGTGATCGGCGCCGCGCTGTTGCTCAACTGGGCGGCGATTCAGGTGTTCAGCGTGCTCGGTACTTCGGTGATCGTCAGCGTGCACCACATCTCGTTCGAGAACTCGCTGATCATCCTGGTGCTGTCGAACCTGGTGGGTTACTGCGGTTACCTCAGCCACGGCTGGATGGGCGACAAGATTGGCCGCCGCAACGTGATCGGCCTGGGCTGGATGCTCGGCGGCCTGTCGTTTGCCGGGATGCTGTTCGGCCCGAGCAACATGGCGATGGTGGTCGGGCTGTACAGCCTGGGCCTGTTCTTCCTGATCGGGCCTTATTCGGCGGCGCTGTTTTTTATCAGTGAAAGTTTCCCTACCAGCATCCGCGCCACCGGTGGCGCGATCATCCATGCCATGGGGCCGATTGGCGCGGTGGTCGCAGGGTTTGGCGCCACCCAGGTGTTGTCCGCCGGCAGTGACTGGCAGACCGCCGCGCTGTGGTTCGGTGCCGTGCCGTGCTTCTTGTCCGGTGCCCTGATGTTCGCCGCACGTCACGTGCGCCCGGAAACCGTTCAGTGAGGAGTTTTAGATGAGCCGTAAAGTTGCCTTGATTACCGGTGCCGCCAGCGGTATCGGCCAAGCCCTCGCTGTGGTCTATGCGCGCAATGGCGTGGCGGTCGTTGGCGGGTATTACCCGGCCGATCCCCATGACCCGCAGACCACGGTGGCCTTGGTGGAAGAAGCTGGTGGCGAGTGCCTGATGCTGCCGCTGGACGTGGGCGATACCGCCTCGGTGGATGCGCTGGCCGAACACGCCGTGCAACGCTTCGGCCGCCTGGATTACGCCGTGGCGAACGCCGGTTTGCTGCGCCGTGCGCCGTTGCTGGAAATGACCGATGCGCTGTGGGACGAGATGCTCAACGTCGACCTGACGGGAGTGATGCGTACCTTTCGCGCGGCGACTCGGCATATGGGGGAGGGCGGTGCGTTGGTGGCGATTTCGTCGATTGCCGGCGGCGTGTATGGCTGGCAAGAGCACAGCCATTACGCAGCGGCCAAGGCGGGTGTGCCGGGGTTGTGTCGTTCGCTGGCGGTGGAGTTGGCAGCAAAGGGCATTCGGTGCAATGCGGTGATCCCAGGGTTGATCGAGACGCCGCAGTCATTGGATGCGAAGAACTCTCTCGGGCCGGAAGGCCTGGCGAAAGCTGCGAGGGCGATTCCGTTGGGCCGGGTAGGGCGCGCGGATGAAGTGGCGTCGTTGGTGCAGTTCTTGACCAGCGATGCGTCGAGTTACCTGACCGGGCAGAGCATCGTGATTGATGGCGGCCTGACCGTACGCTGGCCCGATTGAGTGAGGAACTGAGCATGAAACAATTGCACAACCGACGCGCCGTCATCACCGGCGCTGGCAGCGGTATCGGTGCCGCCATCGCCCGTGCCTATGCGGCTGAAGGCGCGCACCTGGTGCTGGCCGACCGCAACGCTGTCAGTCTCACTGAAACCGCGATCACCTGTCGCAACCTCGGCGCCGAAGTGCTGGAGTGCCTCGCCGATGTAGGCACCGTCGAAGGCGCCCAGGCCAGCGTCGACCGTTGCGTCGAGCACTTCGGTGGCATCGACATTTTGGTCAATAACGCTGGCATGCTCACCCAGGCACGCTGCGTCGACCTCACTGTCGAGATGTGGAATGACATGCTGCGTGTCGACCTCACCAGCGTATTCGTCGCCAGCCAGCGCGCCTTGCCGCATATGCTCGCCCAGCGTTGGGGGCGGATCATCAACGTGGCCTCGCAACTGGGCATCAAGGGCGGCGCCGAACTCACTCATTACGCCGCGGCCAAGGCTGGGGTCATCGGCTTCACCAAGTCCTTGGCGCTGGAAGTCGCCAAGGACAACGTACTGGTCAATGCCATCGCTCCAGGGCCGATTGAAACGCCATTGGTCGCCGGGATCAGCACCGACTGGAAACGCGCCAAGGCCGCCGAGTTGCCCCTCGGCCGGTTCGGCCTGGCGGACGAAGTAGCGCCCACCGCTGTGCTGCTGGCCAGCGAGCCGGGTGGCAACCTGTTCGTTGGCCAGACCCTCGGCCCGAACTCTGGCGATGTCATGCCATGAGTGAGGTGTAGCCATGTGTGGACTCTGCGGTTTGCTCGGTGAAGACCTGCACTGGAGCGATCCCTTGGGAGATGAGCTGCCCAGGCGTCGCGAACGCCTGCGCCGCATCGCCGCGATCAATCAGGTACTGGCGGTGTTCCGGCTCAAGGTCGAAGATTTTCAAGGCGCCTCTTACCTGCTGCTCGGCGCGACCGGCAAGCAGGAACTGGCGAGTGGCCTGGATCAACTCTGGCGAGCGGCCGAAACCATGCTCGGTCGCCCGTTGGATCCTCTGGACCCGCATTTGTTGGATCACTTGGAGTCAGCCGTATGAGCACCGCTCTCAATGTCATCACCGGCTTTCTCGGCAGCGGCAAAACCACCTTGCTCAAGCGCCTGCTGCAAGGCGAAAGCCTCGGCGATACGGCTTTGCTGATCAACGAATTCGGCGACGTCGGCATCGACCACCTGCTGATGGAAGAAGTCGCCCCGGATACCGTGCTGTTGCCCAGTGGCTGCGTCTGTTGCTCGATTCGTGGCGAACTCAAGGATGCATTGCTCGGCCTGTTGCAACGCCGTGAGCGCGGCGAAATACCGGCGTTCAAACGGATCATCCTGGAGACCACCGGCCTGGCCGACCCGGCGCCGATCCTCGCCACCTTGAACAACGACACGCAACTGCGCGGGCGTTTTCATATCGGCCTGGTGATTACCCTGGTGGATGCCAGCCACGCCACTCTGCAAGAACGCCTGCATCCGGAATGGCTGGCCCAGGTCGCCGCCGCGGACCGCTTGCTGTTGAGCAAGACCGACCTGGTGGAGGACTGCGCCCCACTGCGCGCGCGCCTGCAAGCGCTCAATGCCGGTACGCCGATCCTCGATACCTGCGACGTCCACAGCGGCGATCAGTTGTTGCTGGGTGAAGGTTTGCGCAGCGCCGAACCGACAGTGGAAGTCAGTCGCTGGCAACTGCATCGCAGTACCAGCGCCACCCATGGCGCCGCACAAGTGTGCAGCCTGACCTTCGACCAGCCGTTGGATTGGGTCGGCTTCGGGGTTTGGTTGTCGATGCTGTTAAGATGCCACGGCGAACGAATTCTACGTGTCAAAGGACTGCTCAACGTGCACACCAGTAACGCCCCTATCGTCATCCATGGCGTGCAGCATTGCCTGCATGCCCCGGTGCACTTGCCTGGCTGGCCGGGCACTGATCGGCAGTCGCGTCTGGTGTTCATCCTGCGTGGTCTCGACCCCGCGCTGCTGCGGCGCTCCTTTGCCGTGTTTTCTCAGCGGTTCGCCGCATGATCACACTCCGCGTCCTCGGCACCTCAGTGACCTTGCTCGAATGCCTGCGTGTTCGTGCGGAACAGGAATTGGGCATTCGCCTGGTGTACCAGGTGCACGATGTCGAGCAGGCCCAGCGCATCGCGGTGATGCAGCCCGACAGCTATGACCTGTACGATCAGTGGTTCCATAACGTCGACTTCGTATGGCCGGCCCGGGCGATCCAGCCCATCGACACACGGCGCATTGCGTTGTGGCATGAGATCAACGACTTGCCCAAGCGCGGTCGTCTGTCTGCGAATGATCGGTTGGGCAGTGGTAGCGTGCCTAGCGAGCGCTTGTTCGTGCAGCACGACGGCAGCCTCGGCAGCACGGTCACCGAGCGCATCAGCATGCTGCCCCTGACCCATAACGCCGACAGTTTCGCCTACCGTCCCGAGCGCTTGCCCGAGGGTTTTTGCCATGGCAACGAAAGCTGGGGCTGGCTGCTGGACCCGGCCTGGCGTGCGCGCACCGCACTGCAGAGCGACGCCGCCATCGGTGCCCTGGATGCCGCGCTGGCGGTGCAGGGCGCTGGACTTGCACGCTTCAAGGACATCGGCAATATGAGCATCGAAGAGATCGATGTGCTGGCCGATATTCTGGTGCGCAAACAGAAGGAGGGTCACTTTGCCGCGTTCTGGTCCGACGACGAGGAGGCCGCGCAATTGATGCTCAGCCCGAGCATCGATATCCAGAGCCTGTGGTCGCCGACATTGATGCGCCTGCATCGCGCTGGGGTGAAATACCGCCTGGCGGTGCCTCGCGAGGGCTACCGCGCCTGGTTCGGCGGTTTGTCGTTGTCGCGCCACGCCCAGGGTCCGGTACTGGATGCGGCCTACGCTTACCTCAATTGGTGGTTGTCCGGCTGGCCCGGCGCGGTGATGGCGCGCCAGGGTTACTACATCGGCAACCCGGCGCGCAGCCGCGACCATCTGAGCAGTGCCGAATGGGATTACTGGTACGCCGGTCAACCTGCGCGGGAGGAGTTACTGGGCAGTGACGGTTTGCCGCTGATTGACGTCGGCGAGGTGCGCGATGGTGGCTCCTATGAGCAGCGCATGGGGCATATCGCGGTGTGGAACTCGGTGATGGATGAGCACAACTATCTGGTGCGTCGCTGGGGCGATATTTTACGGGCGGGGGCGAAAAGCTCCCGTAGACCGTAAGTTTCTGAACCTGTGAAGGAGTCGGACGACCTTAAGCTCATGACTTAGGCCCGCCATGGTGCAAGAGCCCCTTCGAAAAGTGAAAAGGCTCGATGCAGGAAACTGTTGAAGCGCTCGGCATCACGCCGCAGCCCTGCCTGTTGACCACCAATCAGGCACAGATGGGCCACCTGGGCAATCACTTCTGCTTGGCCTGGCAGATGGACCAGGTGGCGGCATGTCCGTATCGCGAAGTCCAGTCGTCTTGTGTCAACGCGCTGCTGAAACTCGCCCACCAACGGATCGTGCAGCGACCAGGCGCGGATGGAAACTTCCCGTCCAGGTTGTTTCTCCGCGGCAATACTCAAGTAGCGCGTCAAGGTTTCGCCCGCACTACGACCCTGCGCCGCATAAGCGAGCATGCGCTCCGTGTAGTCTTCTTCCCAAGCGCCAAGCAAGGTGCGGACAAAATCCTCGCGATTGCGGAAATGGTGATAGAACGACCCGCGGGTCACATTCAATCGGCGCGACAGGCTCTCGGCCGAAACGCCAATATGTCCTATTTGGTCGAGGGCCTCAAAACCGGCCGCGATCCAATGGTCACGCGTTAGTTTTCTCACCTGTTATTTCGCTCCCTATTTAGCGCCATACAGACTGTGTATGGTGCGCAACCGATTGATACGCTGCGAACACCAGCAAAGATGGCCGTTGCGTTTTGCACGCCAGCACTTTTCATGGAGCTCGCCTTGAAGAAAATCGTTCTGGTTGCTTTCGACCAATTCACTGATATCGACCTATTCCTGATGTGGGACATTCTAGGCCGCAACACGAAGGACTGGCACGTCCGAATATTGGGTTCTAGCGCTATTGTGCGATCGGCGCATGGCCTGCCTGTTTCGGTGCACGGTCCGCTTTGCGAAGCCAATAGTGCCGACGCGGTATTGTTCGTCAGCGGCAAGGAAGGTATACCCGCAGCACTTGCCGACCCAGATTTCCTGCCGTCGTTTGAACTTGACGCCAGACGCCAGCGAATCGGCTCCATATGCGCCGGAGCTTTCATTCTCGAACGGCTTGGGCTGCTCAGCGGCCAGGCGACCACACACCCGGATGCACGATCGGGCTTGCAAGCGCTGGGGCTTGAGCCCATGGACCAGCCTCTTGTATGCCAGGGGAACGTGGCAACCGCTGGCGGATGCCTTTCGGCGCTCTATCTGGTGGGATGGTTGGTTGAATCCTTGTTCGATGTCGACAAGCGCCGTGCGACCTTGCTCCCGGTTCTGCCTGCTGGACAGCAAGCGCTCTATGATGTCTTGATCGGGCTCAGTATCCGCCAAGGAGCAGTTGGCGCGGCAACAACATCCTAGAATTGCGTAGAGATCCCCCGATGCCCCAAGAATTTGAGCTCATCATGCCCGTGCCAGTCCCCTCGAGGTCCGGCATCACCCACCTTTACACGTCGATGAACCTGGCCGACGCTTTTGCGATTCGACTCCCTGCGGGCACATCCAGAGATCCAGATTTGCTCGCTCGATTCATCTTTTCCCACCAGCCATCCTGGATCGGATGGCTCATGAACGTCCGAGACACTGTCGTTGCCTGTTTTGGTCTCAAGACAGCCAGACATTTGGCATCGCTTGCTAATCGGATTGGAGTCTTCAAGGTCTACAGCACGAGCCAGACTGAAATCGTGTTGGGGGAGGACGACAAGCACCTCGACTTCCGGATATCGATCCTCTGTTCTGGAGAGGCAGAGCCAGAAGGCAGTCGCCAGCTCGTTTTTTCAACGGTGGTCCACTGCCACAACCGTCTAGGCCGGGCCTACATCTTCGTGATTGCCCCGTTTCACCGCTTGGTTGTCAAGGCCAGCCTCCTGCGTGCTGCGCGCGTCGGTTGGCCTCTGGCTGCCTGCCCGCACTGATGCGGTAGCAGTTGCTCGATCGCACTCATCCGGCTGCGACGACCCCCTCATGTGCAGTAACCCGCTTAACGCTGATAAGCCAAAAGCCGGCGCTCAGCCAATCGGAATACACCCACCAGCGCGCACGCCAGCAACATGTAGAGCAGAGCGGCGATGCCATAGGCCTGGAAGGTCTTGAAGGTGGCAGCGTTGACATCTGCGGCGATTTTAAGGATGTCAGGAACGGTCGCGGTAAAGGCGATGGCCGTGGCGTGCAGGACAAAGATCACTTCGTTGCTGTAGGCCGGAAGTGCCCGGCGCAGCATGCTTGGTATCAACACCAGGATGAACAATTGGCTGCGGGTCATGCCCAGGGCCAGCGCCGCCTCGATCTCACCGCGTGGGGTGGTGCGCAGTACGCCGGCGAGAATCTCGATGGTGTAGGCGCAGGTGTTCAAGGCCAGCGCCAGGATCACGCAATGCATGCCGTCACGAAAGAACCACCACAAGCTCGGCGACTCCCTGATCAGGCTCAGGCTTGCCAGGCCGCTGTAGATGATCAGCAGTTGCACGAACAGCGGCGTGCCGCGAAACACCAGGGTGTAAAGCTGTACAGGCAGCGCCAGCCAACGATTGCCATAGGTGCGAACCAGCGCCAGAGGTATCGCCGCGGCCAGACCGATAACGGCGGACGTCACTAACAGCCATAAGGTGACGGACAAACCACTCCAGCGGTAACCGTCGGACCAGAGAAAGTTCGGCCCGAACTCTTTGAGTATCTCGATCATGACACGCTCCGCCGCGGTTCAATGCTGTAGCGCCGCTCAAGGTGCTTGAGGGCCAGGCTGGAGAGGATCGCAAAGGCCAGGAAGATCGTCGCAATCACCAGATAGAAGAACATCTGCCTTGAGGTCGCGTTGCCGGCTTGTTTGGCGACCTGAACCATGTCATTGAGACCCAGCAGCGATATCAGGCCGGCACTTTTCAAGAGCACTTGCCAGATGTTGCCGATGCCGGGCAATGCGAACCGCATCATCTGCGGCAGGCGGATACGCCGCAGTACTTGCCAATGGCTCATGCCATAAGCCCGGGCCGCTTCCAGTTGGCCGAACGGAATCGCCTGGAAGGCGCCACGAAAGGTTTCGGCGCAATAAGCACCGTAAATGAAGCCCAAGGTGCCGATCGCGGTGCCGTAAGGGTTCAACTGCCACGATTCGCGGCCAAACGCGTCTGCCACCTGGTTGAGTCCGATCTGCGCGCTGTAATAGATCAGCAGCATCAGGACCAGGTCCGGCACGCTGCGCACCAGCGTGGTGTAGACCGTCGCGACCAGCCGTAGCGGCGCCACTGGCGAGAGTTTCGCCAAGGCCCCGAGCAGGCCGAGCACGATGGCGACGCAGGCGGCCCAGGTGGCCACCTGGACGGTCAGCCACGCACCCTGGAAAATGAGATAGCCGTACCCTTCCAGAAACATGCTTTCGGGCTCCACGCGGGCGGTTTATTTCGGCGAGATGTCGAAGTCGAAGTACTTCCTGGCGATGCGCTCATAGGTGCCATTGCTATGGAGCCGTTCGAGCGCCTGATTGATTTCTCCGGCCAGGGCGGTATCGCTTTTGCGCAATCCGATACCGGTGCCCGGACCGAAGATCTCCGGTGACTTGACCACCTCGCCGGCATAGCCGAAGCCCTTGCCCATCGGCTTTTTCAGTAGGCCTTCGGAGACGGCGATGGCATCGTCGAACGCCGCATCCAGCCGACCGTTGATCAAGTCCGAATAGGTCAAGTCACTGCTTTGATAAGGCACCACTTCCACGCCCTTGAGGCCCCACATCCGCTTGGCATAGGCTTCGAATACGCTGCCTTGCTGTACGCCGATGCGCTTGCCGCGCAAGGATTCGGCCGTTGGTTGCAACTGGCTGCCTTGCGGGGCCACCAGGCGTGCCGGGGTGTCGTACAGGGTGTTGGAGAAGGCGATTTCGGCTTTGCGTGCTTCGGTGATCGAGAGGGCAGAGAGTATCCCGTCGAATTTCCTGCCCTTGAGGGCCGAGATCATGCCATCGAAGGCGTTTTCGACCCAGACACAACGGCGTTGCAACTCGCCGCACAGGCTTTCGCCCAGCTCTATATCGAAACCTGTCAGCGAGCCGTCCGGCCGCTTGGACTCAAAGGGCGGGTAGGTGGGGTCCACCCCGAAACGCAGCTCTTCGCTGGCGCCCCAGGTCATCAGCGGGCTGGCCACAAGCATCAAACCGATCAGACATTTTTTCATCGACAGGGTATCCACGATAGGTTGGTAGAACCGTCCCGGAAAGGGGCCCGGGGCAGCACGCATCAGTCTTGATTGTTCAAGGCGTGTTTCAGTTGTTCGGCGCGTTGGATGTCTACGGCTCGTCCATGGCCAAAGCCACCGTCCCAGCCGCACACCTGGCCGGCATGATCGACGCCTCGTGCAAGGCACTCGGCGAGGCTGTGCCGCGCTTGCCATGCCAGCAGGAACGCGGCGATAAAGCCGTCGCCGGCGCCCATGCTGTCGACGAACGCGCAGGGCCTCGCGGCCTGCTCATACACACCCTGTGCGTCGACTGCGAGGGCGCCTTGGGCGCCGCGAGTGATGACCACCGTTGCTGGGCCCATCGCTCGCATCGAGTCCGCCAGTTCACGCGCTTCGCTTGACGACAGGTCGGGCGACGAAAAAAAAGCGATGTCCACTTGCTGGATCAGCGCCTGCCAATCGAATTCGACCCAGTTGTCCGAGAAGTCGAATGACAGGCAGCCACTGGCCTGGCGAATCTGCGCCAGTTGGCTCTCAAGACCGCTATAGAGGCTGCTGTGTGCCAGCGGGAATTTCGCGACATAGGCCAGGTCATCAGCATCGAGTCGCAGTTGCCGGCATACGCCCGGATCGCTGCCAAGAAACACCCGTTCGCCCGCGATACTGTCGACACACGCCCAGCCGTTGGCACCCATCAGCGTTCTGCAGCGCGATGCATCGACGCCTTCCTGTTGCAGGCAATCGAGCAGGTACTGGCCGTACCGGTCATCACCAACGCAGCCCAGGTAGGCACTGCGAGCACCCAGCCGGGCGGCAAATACCGAGACGTTGAGTGCGTTGCCACCGGGGTATTCGATGTTCCGGTCCAGGTACACATCCAGGGTGTTGTCGCCGACCGCGATCAGGCTGGCCATGCTCAGTACTCCGTTTTCCACATGTAGCGACGCGTTGTCAGCGGCTGCTGGTGCCAGACGGCGAGATGCGCGGCAATGCGCTCCACGGCGATGCCGACGATGTAGGGCGCGACAATGGCGCGGATCTCTGGGTCGATGCCTTCCATCGCGAAGTCCTTGGCGTCATAGACCATGACCCGTCCGGTGTACCGCTGGCAGAAGCGTACGACGCGCTCCATTTGCGCGCGACTGGGGTCTTCGCCTAACAGCAGGAGCAGGGGAGTGGTCGCGTCGATGGCTTCGAACGGGCCATGGAAAAATTCAGCGGCCTCCACTGGCAGGCAATGCAGCCACTGGCTTTCCATCACCACGCAGACGCCGAATACATAAGCGGTGGTGAACATCGGACCCGAGGCGAGGAAGTACATCACGCGATCATCTTTATACAAGCGTGCCTCTTCGATGGCGCGCCGGTCGTTATTGACCGCCGCATCGGCGAGGGCCTGTGGCAGTGCCTTGAGCGAACGAGTGAGCTTGTCCAGCAAGGGCCAGCCTTCGCGCTTGGCCAGGATCCCGCCGACCAATGCCTGCAGGATCATGAAGCAGCCGAAGTACGCCTCATCGGTACGTCCCAGCAGGAAGCAATGTTGAACAGCCTGGGCCAGCGGCAGCTCGGCGGTTTGTGTCACGCCTACGGTGAGGCAGGGTTTGTCTCGCAGGAAATGTGCGGCGGCGATGGTCTCCTGGGTGGTCCCGGACTTGGAGACGAGGACCACCAAGGTGCGTTCATCCAGACGCGGCGGGTCGATATCCATGAACTCGGCCGGGAAGTAACGGCGCACTTCCAGTGTATGGCTGTAGCGCTCAAGCCAGTATTGCAAGCCGAGCATGATGCGGTTGGGGGCGCCGCAACTGACGAAGTAGATGCGGTCGATCCGCGTGGCCAGCTCTTGGCCAAACTGCTGGGCGTCGTCGACGATTTGCACGGATTGCTGCAAGGAAGTGATGAATGCTTCCCGATTGAACTGGATCGCCATGTGAGCTCCTGGGGGCTTTGTTGCGGTGGCTCATGTGACTGTTCATGATCACCATTTAGACCAAAAGCTATACCATGAAAAATACCAATACAAGGCTTTTTCTCCATGGTCTAATGAGCTGCCTTAGCGGCTTTCAAGGTATGCACGGGGCCGTTTTTTTGCTCTCATTACCAAGCTGGCGGGTTTGCGACGGTTTTCCGATGGTCATTGTTGCAATACGGCGGCAGAAAAAATAATCCAGGATGTAGACCATGAAAGTTCTTCCTTCCAAGTCCTCCGATGTGGCGCTCCTGGCGCCTGAACGCAAGCAGGTAGCCTGGCAGGCCGTCCAGGCGTTGCTGGAAATGCTGGAGCGTCCGGAGTTCGGGCCGACTGAGCGGATTCCGGCGGAACGGGACCTGGCCGAGCACTTGGGCATCAGCCGGATGACGCTGCGAAAGGCCCTGCAAACGTTGATCGACCGTGGGGTCCTGGAGCGCCGGGGCAACCGTGGCACCTTTGTGACCGCGCCAGGCGTCGAGCGGCCCCTCAATACCGTGGCCCGCAAAGGCATCGCCGAAGTGGTGGAGCAATCAGGGGCCCGGCCTGGCAGTAAATTGCTCTACTTCGAACAAACCCAGGCCAGTGCCCGCGTGGCGAAACTGCTGAAGATCCAGGAAGGCGACACGCTGCTGACCATCAGGCGCCTGCGCACTGTGGATCAAAAGCCATTCTGCATCGAGACCAGCTACATCCCGGCCGCCCGTGCTCCGGAACTGGTGGCGGGGGACCTGGTCGAGGGGGCTTCGTTGTATGCGTTGTTGTTATCGCGCTACCAGATCGAAATGGAAAGCGACGAGGGCACGCTGAGCATCGCCACGATGAACGACCAGGAAGCGCGCTTGCTCGATGTCGAGCCCGGGACGGCCGCGCTGGTCTACCGGGGTGTGATCTTCGACCGTCAAGGGCAGCCGGTGGAATACCTGGTCTCGATCAACCATCCCCAGCGCGTGGTATTCAAACTGGCGGACAGTCGGGTCAATAGTTTCCATACGGATCTTTAGCTCAAGGCCGGACGGTCGATCTGTTCGCTTGTTTGTGTAGCGAATCGCCGCTGACCCCTGATCAGGATCGCGGCGAAATGTTGAGCTTGGCGCTACTTGTAATGTTGTTCGAACACCGCCAACTGCTCAGGCTTGATCAACTGAAAGGGCACCCAGACGTCCGTTTCTACCGGCTCTCCCTTGATCATCTTGAGGGCAGCTTGTACTGCGCTGCTCGCCTGGGCCTTGGGATCCTGGAATACCGAGGCGACCAGCATCCCGCGCTTGATTGCCGCCAGGCCGTCAGGCAAGCCGTCGATGCCGACGATCGCGATCTCGCCCTTGGCTTTGCCAGCCTGCTGCAAGGCCATGGCCGCACCGATGGCCATCTCGTCGTTGTTGGCGACGATGGCATCGAAACGGCTACCTGCCAGTAGCCAGTTGCTGGTCAGGTCCATCCCTTTGTTGCGCTGCCACTCGGCACTTTGCTGCTCGACAATCTTGATCCCTGGATAATCCTTGAGTACCTGTTTGACGCCTTCGGTGCGGTCGTGGGTGGCGTTTTGCGCCAGGTCGCCCATGATAATCGCGAGGTTGCCCTTGCCTCCGAGCTTTTCGGCCAGGTAGCGCATTTGCAGCTGTCCGGCCTCAATGTCATTGGACGCTACCGTGACGACGCCTTTGGGCAAGGTACGCTCATCCGGGTGACGGTTGACGTAGACCAGCGGCGTCTTCGCTTCGACCGCCGCGCGGGTGATATTGGCCGTGGCGGAGGTGTCCACCGGCAGGACAATGACCGCATCCACTTTCTGGTTGATAAAGCCCTGGACCTGGTTGAGTTGGCGCACCACATCGCCCTGGGCGTCCTCGAACTGGATCTGCACGTTTTCCTTTTTCGCGGCCTCGTCCAGGCCGTTACGCACGTAGGTCATGAAGTTGTCGTCGACCCTGGCGATGCTGACGCCGATGCGATAGTCGGCGGCGGCCCATTGGCTGAAAAGCAACAGCAGGGTGGCGAAAAGCAGTGTGCAACGACGCATGATGGTTTTCCTTTTGTTGTTATGAGTTGAAACGTCATCAATAGGTAAAAATGTGCATCGCGTTCCGAGTGATATCCGTGCAACCGCTGACGTCATCCATCAAGCGTGAAGGCCTGCTTGAAACGCTCGAGGGCGACTTCGCTGTCACCGCTGGCCCAGCCTTCGAGGCCGACGACACCGCTGTATCCCATGCCGAACAAAGCCCTGGCAATGGCGCGATAGTGGATTTCACCGGTGCCGGGTTCCATGCGGCCAGGGACGTCGGCGACCTGAATTTCGCCGATGGCGCTGGCGGCGCGCTGGATCAGCTCGATCAGGTTTCCTTCGCCGATCTGCGCATGATAGAGGTCCAGGTTCATCTTCAGGTGCGGGCTGCCCACGGCCTCGATCAGGGCCAGGGTATCTTCAGCGCGGGCAAACGGCGTGCCTGGGTGATCGACTCCGGTATTGAGGTTTTCCAGCAGGAATACCCGACCCGTGTCTTCGCCCAGGCGAGCGATTTTTTCCAGCGTCTTGCAGGCGCTCAACCACATGCGGCCGGTGGTCTGGGCAACGGGCTTGACCGGCAAGCCCTGATCCCCCAGGCCGGTGCCATGCAGGTTCAGGCTTGGGCAACCCAATTGCGCGGCGACGGCCAAGGATTCCTGGGCGCTGTCGAGCAGTTGCTGGATACCTTCGGGATCGGTCAGGTTGCCCGAGATGTAGCCGGTCATGGAGGTGAAATCCGCGCCAGTCGCTACGAGGGCCTGGATGTCTTTGGTCGTCCAGTTCCATATCTCGACGCTGAAGCCCAGCGCGTGGATGCGTTTGACCCGCTCGGTAAAGGGCAGGTCGAGAAAGACCATCTCGGCGCTGACTGCCAGCTTGAACGGTATGAAGCTCATGAACGGGCTCCTTGCACGCGCACCGTTGTGCCCCGTTGGAAGGACTCGATGCAAGCGCGGGCGATGGCCAGTGCCGCCCGGGCATCTTCACCGCTGGCCAAAGGTTTTTCGCCGCTGCGCACGCAACCGACAAAGTGGTTGAGCTCGGCCACATAGGCATCACGCAGTAAGTCGGTGTCCATGCGCTGGGTGTCGGCCTGGACCCCATTGGCCAGGTACCGCAGCAGGTCAGAGTCGTTGACGCTGCCCATGGTCAGCATGCCCGCGCTGCCGAACACTTCGCCCCGGACATCGTAGCCATAGACCGCCTGGAAATTAGCCTCGGCCGTGGCGATGGCGCCATTGTCGAAACGGATCGTGACCACCGCCGTGTCGAGAAAACCTTTGTCCTTGTAGGCCGGTGCGATGAGCGCATCGGCCATCACAAAAACCTCAACCGCCTCGGCGCCCGGATTCAGGTAGCGCAGGGTATCGAAGTCATGGATCAGAGTTTCCAGGAAGATCACCCATTGCGGTGACGCGGCCGGGTTGTTCAACGCCGGGTCGCGGGTCAATGAGCGCAGCAGTTGTGGCGTACCGACCCGGCCGGCAGCCACGTCCAGATGAGCCGTGCGGAAGCTTCTGGCAAAGCGCCGGTTGAAGCCGACCTGGAGGGTCACCCGTGCATCGGCAGTGGCGGCGATGGCGCGGTCAGCTTCGTCCAGGGTGATAGCCATCGGTTTTTCACAGAACACGCCTTTGCCGGCCCGGGCCGCACTGATCACCAGCTCGGCATGGCTGCGTGCCGGGGCGGCAATCAGCACGGCGTCGATATCCGGGTCATCAAGCAATTGCTGTGGATCGGTATAGACCTTCTGCACGTCCAGTTCTGCCGCCAGGCGCGCGGCTTGGCCGGGGGTAGGGTCGGCAATGGCGGCGAGGCAGGCACCGGGGATGTGCCGGGCGGCGGTCAGGCCGTGAAAACTGCCCATGCGGCCGGCGCCGATGAGGCCAAGGCGAATGGTCTTGGATGTGCTCATAAACATGACTCCCTTTATTGTTTTTACGACTCGGCGGTAAGAATGTCCTCGTCTGGGTAGGTAGGGAGCAAGCGCTGTGCCAATATTTAACTAATTGATATTTAAAAGTTTTTATTTCGCGTGGCGCGAACATGTGTTCATTTTAATTACATGTCTATACTGACATGTCAAAAATATAAACATGTGGTCGAATAATAATGAATGAGCAACCGGCGGCATTGAGCGAAGAAGACCGCGATTACCTCACCACGCTCGGCCCTGCGTCGTTGAACGAAGGGCCAAGCACCGTGCTGGATGAGGCTTGGCGAGCGTGCTTGCAGGGGGCTATCGATCGCCCTGTCGGAGTCAGGCGGGTGATTTGGCAGTCCTGGTTGCGCAGCGTCAATGCCGGCCTCGATCCGGAAGATGGCGAATACCGTTTTGTCGCTCCCGCCGACCTGACCGAGACACTGACCGCCAACCGGGTGCTGATCGCCGCTGCGGCGCAAGTCATGCGCGGATTGCTCGCCTATAACCCCCGGGGCCATATCAACCTGACCGATGCCGAAGGCACGACTTTGCATTTCTGTGGCCTGGATCTCACACCCATAGGCAGTCGACTGCTGGAGTCGGTACAAGGCACCAATTGCACCGGGCTGGCGATTGTCGAAGACCGTTTGGTCTATGTGCTGGCCGAGGAGAACTTCGGGGTTGGCCTGCGCCAACGCCGCATGCATTGCACCGCCGCGCCAATCCGCGATGCCCAGGGCCGGACGCTGGGTATGTTGACCCTGACGGCGGAGCCAGGCTGGTTTCATTTCCATACGCTGGGCACTGTCCAGGCCGCGGCCGAGGCGGTCTCAAGGCAGATGGCGTTGCAAGCCTTGCTGCAAGAGCAGCAAACAGTCCTCGAGGTGCTCAACGAGGGCTTGGTGGTATTGGATGAACAGGGCTGCATCAAGGCGCTCAACCATTACGCCCGACAATTGTTCCGCGTGGGCCATGACCTGCTCGGCAAGCCGTTCAAGAGCCTGGGGCAGAGCGAATTGACCGAGGCCGTCCTGCTTGCCAGCGGGGAGGGCGTGCGGGACCTGGATTGCACCTTTGAACTGCACGACCGCAGCCATCTGGCGTGCCTGGTGTCGGTCTGCCCGCTGGAGCAGGGCGGGCGGATTGTGTCGTTGCGCGAGAACCGCCGCATCCGGGAAATCACCCGGCGGATCATTGGCACCCAGGCCAGCTACACCTTCGAAACCATCCAGGGCCGCTCACAGGCGATTCAGGATGCAATGCACCTGGCCCGGATTGCCAGTCGCAGTGATTCGACCACGCTGATCCTCGGCGAGAGCGGCACGGGCAAGGAACTGTTCGCCCAGGCCATCCACAATGCCAGCGACCGTTGTGGTGGTCCTTTTGTAGCGGTCAATTGCGGGGCCATTCCCCGTGATCTGGTACAGAGCGAACTGTTCGGTCATGTCGAAGGCGCTTTCACCGGATCGGCTCGCGGTGGCTCGGCAGGCAAGTTCGAATTGGCCGATGGCGGGACGATCTTCCTCGACGAAATCGGTGATATGTCTTTCGATGCACAGGTCAGCTTGCTGCGTGTCCTGCAGGAGGGCGAGGTGACACGAGTGGGGGCGAAGAAATCGCTGCGGGTCAACGTTCGTATCATCGCCGCCACTCACCGCAATCTGAGTCAGGCGGTGGCCGAGGGGGCCTTTCGTGAGGATCTTTACTACCGACTCAACGTGCTGAACCTGACGGTGCCGCCCCTGCGGATGCGTCGCGAGGACGTGCCATTGCTGGCGCGGCATTTTCTCGCACGTTGTGCCCGGTCGCTCCGTAAGACCATGCATGACCTTTCCCCGGCGGCGTTGGATATCCTTAGCGCTTATCACTGGCCGGGTAACGTTCGCGAGCTGGAAAACGTCATTGAGCGGGCGACCAACCTGGCGATGAGCGAACTGATCCAACCGAACGATCTTGCGCTGGAGATCAGGCAACGAGGGCGACCCTCGACGTGGGGAAGTACCCCTGAGCCTCGGATGGCCCCCGACCTCGGCACCCATGAAATGAATGCAATCATCGCCGCCCTCACCGAAACCCGCGGAAACATCCGTCTGGCAGCTCAGCGGTTGAATGTGTCGCGTGGCGGGCTGTACAACAAAATGAGTCGGTTTGGACTCAAGATTGATGCGTTCCGTGCTTAGCAGGAGGCCTCACGGCCTCCAGATTTCGACATCCTGGGCATTTACCGCGTTGGGTAGCAAACCTGCGGCAAAAAAGGCGTTGGCAATTTTCTGCTGTTCGCTCAACTGATCGGCTGTCACCGGCTGTACCTGATAACTGCGATGGGTGTTGGCGGCCTCGACTGTCTCCACGTCGAGGTTGCCCCACAACGGCCCCAGGACCTGGGCCGCGTCTCGAGGATGGTTCTTGACCCAGGTCCCGGCTTCCTGCAGTTGCTCGTAAACGAGTTTGAGCACCTCAGGATGTGCTTTTGCGTAAGCAGTGCCGGTCAGGTAGTAGCGCTTGTAGCTGGCCAGGCCGCTGCCGTCGGCCAGGGTCCGCGTTGGCAGTTGACGCTGCACGCCGCTGAGGAAGGGTTCCCAGGTGACCCAGGCGTCAACCTTCTGATTTTCGAACGCCGCCCGGCCATCGGCGGGGGACAGGTACGCCGGTTGTATATCGGAGAACTTCAGGCCGGCCTTGTCCAGGGCCGCGATCAGCAAATAATGGGCGCCGGCCGCCTTGGTGACGGCGACTTTCTTGCCTTTCAAGTCCGCCAACTGCCGCAACGGCGAATCCTGGCGCACGACGATGGCTTGGGCTGAAGGTGAGGGGGCTTCTTGGGCAAAGTAAGTCAGCCTGGCCTGGGCGGCCTGGGCAAAGATCGGCACGGTATCGGCCACATCGGCGCTGACATCGACATTGCCGACATTCAACGCCTCCAGCAGTGGCAGGCCACTGGGGAACTCGTGCCAGCTCACGTCGATATTCGCCTCGGCGAGGGCTTTGTCCAGCTTGCCTTGGGTTTTCAGCAGCGTGATCAGGGTCGATGATTTCTGATAGCCGATACGCAGGGTTTCTCGTGCCTGGGCCGGCAGGGCGAGAGTCGACAAGACCAGCACCGCGACCAGGCTTGCCAGGGCCGGGCGGCGCAATAACGCCCCAGAATGCTTGATGAGTTTTGACATGGCGTGCTCGATATTGGCTAAGGAATGGGTAAACGCTTGACGAAGCTTATTGTTCTAAAAATCAATTTATAAATACTTTTTGAGTATTAGCTTAGGCGGCTTTGCCGGGATCAAAACGCGTATTGCAGACGGGTGTAGTAGTAACCGCCGGTGAACCCGAAGGGCGAATAACTGCCCCAGTTATCGCCGAACGAAGAGTTGCTGACACCGATATGGTCAGGGTATTTGTCGAACAGGTTCTGCGCGCCGACGGCCACGGTCAGTTGTTTGTTGATCGCATAAGCCACGTCGAGGTCGGTGATCCATTTGGCCGAATACTTACGATCCAGGCTTGGATCGCTCGAGCTGTTGACCTCGGTGTAGGTGCCATAACGGGTCAGGCGCAGGTTGACGTCGAAGTCGTTGATCGCCCAGTCGGCAGAGAAAATCATCTTGCTGCTGGGGGAGGTCTTGGTAATCAGCGCTCGGGACTGGCGGCCGAGCAACTGGAAGTCGCCCAGGGCGCTCAACTGCGAAGGGGTGTCGTTGACGCTGAGGATTTTCGTGTGGTTGTAGTTCAGCGCCGCGGTCCATCTCACTGAGCCATAACGGTCCAGGTTCTGCCGATAATTACCCACCACATCGACCCCGGACGTGCGGGTGTTGGCGCCGTTGGTGAAGTACTGCGCGCCGGCGGTGGCTGGCACGCCAATGCTGTCGAGCAGGGCGGCGACGCCCGGTCCCTGAAAACGCTCGCTGAGCACCAGGCGGTCGCGCAGGTTGATGACGTAGCCGTCCACGGTCAGGCTCAGGTCTTCGCTGGGTGTCAGGGCGAAACCGAGGCTGAAGTTGGTCGAGCGTTCGGGTTTCAACGACTCAGCCCCGAGCGCCTGGGCGCCGGCCGAATCCACCGGCAGAATCACGTAGTTGTACGACTGATAGACCCCATTGATGGTGTCGAACCCGGTCGAGCGCGCGGTGAAAATCTGATTGGCCAGTGACGGTGCGCGAAAGCCGTTACTGATGGTGCCGCGTATCGAGAACATCGGGTTGAATTCGTAGCGGGTGCTGAGCTTGCCACTGCGGGTGCCGCCAACGCCTTCGTTGTAATGCTCGTAGCGTGCGGCAACGCCGAGGTACCACTGCTCGACGGGGTAAAAGCCCAGGTCGATGTAGCTGGCAACGCTGTTGCGGCTGACTTTCTGCGCGTCTTCGGGGGTAATGCCATTGGTGACCTGGGCTCCGGGATCGGGGCGTTCGCCGGCCCGTGGATGGCCGACCGGGAACACATAGCCGCCATCGATGTAGGAGGCCTCGGAGCCAGCGCGGGTCTCGTAGCTTTCACGTCGGTGCTCGAAACCGAAGGCCACGTCCAGGGGTTTAGCCAGGCCGATTTCGTAGCTGTTTTTCAGGTCGAGGTTGCTGGTCAACTGATCGGCGATGTAGATGCCGGAGGTGAACTTGTTCGGCGTGTTTTCCCCCAGCGACGGGTTCTGGTTGTTGTAGGTGCGTTGCTTGGCGTAGTTGCGCCCGTACGTGCTGCTCAGGTCCCACGCCCAGCCGCCGAGGTCCTCGCCCTTGGCGCCGAATGCCGATTGGAAGTCGGTTTCGTTGACCAGCCAATAGGGGCTGTAGCCGTCGGGGTAGCCGTTGGGTCCGGTGGTAATCGTGTTACGGCCATTGGGCAGGCGGAAATTCTGCCCGTCGTTGTTCTCCCGGGTCGCCAATGTGGAGAACGAGTAGAGCGTGACGGCGTCGTTCAGCGGCAGATCGAGGTTGTAGCCGACATCGGCCAGTTGGCTGCGCGGCAGCCCGTAGCCTTTGTACGTGTGATGGCTGGCATCGGCCTCACGCGGGTCGGGCGAGCCGTCGGCCTGCGGGTAGTAATGGGAGGTGTAGCCGTTGCTGCCGGCCTTGTTGTCACGCTCTTGATAGCGGGTGTCGAATGAGACATTGAGCACCCCGGCTTCACCGATCTGGAAACCATAATTGAGCGCCTCCTGGGCAGTCCCGCGTTTACCGTCGTAGCCCTGGCCGAGGGTGGTGTCGGAGCTGCCTCCCGTGGTCTGCTTGAGGATGATATTGATCACCCCGGAAATGGCGTCCGAGCCGTACTGCGCCGCCGCGCCGTCGCGCAACACCTCGATGTGATCGATGGACGCCACCGGGATCAGGTCGAGGTCGCTGGGGGCTGCGCCGCTATTGATGCCGTTGATGTTCAACGTGGCGCTGGTGTGTCGGCGCTTGCCGTTGACCAGCACCAGCACATGGGACGCGGTCAGCCCGCGCAGGGTGGCCGAGCGCACCACGCCGCTGGCATCCCAGCCGGCGCGGTCGGGCAGGTTGAAGGACGGGATGAACTTACTCAGCGCCTCCAGCAGGCTGGGTTTGCCCACGGCGCGCAATTGTTCCCCCGTCACCACATCGATGGGCGTCGGGCTGGTGGTTACCGTGCGCTCGGTGGCACCACGGTTACCGGTGACCACCACGGTGTCGAGGGTCGGCGAGCCGTTTTCGGCGGCCTCAAGGTTGAATGAAGCGAGGCCGCAGGCAATCGACAGCGGCAGCAGTAACGGACGATAGGGCGTGGCACGGCGCGTTTGGCAGTTGAACATAAGCTTGAAGCTCCTGAATGTCGGCTGAGGTCCGTGTCACTTCTTGCGAGCGGCGACGGCTTCGATTTCCACCAGGCCACCGGGTAGCGGCAAGGCGACCACCTGGACGGCGGTGCGCGCGGGTTTGTTTGGCTGTTCGACGCTGCCGAAGAACGGCGTATAGCCTTCCTGTAGCCCGGCGAAATCGAGCTTGCCGCCCTTGGCTGGATCGCCCACCAGGAACACCCGCAGTTGCACCACATCCCCCAGGTCCAGGCCCTGGCTTTGCAGTACGCCCTTGAGTTTGTTGAGGATCGAGGTGGTCTGGATCGCGGTATCGCCGTAGGCGGCAAAAGAGTCTTTCGGCGCTTTCGGGTCGTGCAGGTCAGCGAGCAGGCCGCTGACGAACAGCAAGTCAGTTTGTGCGGGCACCGACACTGCCAGGGAGATTGGAAAATTGGAGTTAGGCAGGGCGATACGCTTGATCTCGTCGGCGTGGCTGGTGACGGCGGTGGCAGTCATGAGAAGTCCTGTGAGCAAGGTCATGGTTTTCATCGGTCAGTCCTTTATCGAAATGAATCAGGCGGCTACGCCCGGTTGCTGGCGCTCGGCATGGCGGCCGATCAGAGAGACGATGCGCCGCGCTGAATCAGCGGCGGTGTTCTGCCAGATACCGACACCGCCGTGGGCGAGGGCATCGCTGGCCAGGTAGGTGCGGCCCTGGGGTTGATTGAGGATCTGGTAGGCCTGTTCGCCGACCTCATCGTTGACGATCCACGGGCCTTTGCTGAACGGCACCTTGGACCAGTTGATAGCCACCGGTTTCTGCAGTTTGGCGCTGTGGCCGGGATGCAGCAGTTCGACGGCTTGTCGGGAAGAGGCGAACTGTTCGGCGAGGGGCTTCCTGGCGAAGGACTGGGCGGCTTCGCTGGTGTTGTAGGCCGCGACCAGGATGCCCTGATCACTGTTCAGGCGATCGCTGGGATACCACAGCCCCTTGACCTCATGATCCAGGTAAGACAGCCCGCCGAAGATGTTGAAGTCGGTCTCCCAGAATCGCGGCGACTGCCAGGCCACTTTGTTCGCCTGGTCGCTTTGCGCGCTGAGGATCGCTTGCTTGAAGGGCGTGCTGAAGTTGCTCGGCAGCCTGGCCAGCAGTGGCAGGGGCACGGTGACGATGGCGTAGTCGGCGCTCAGGGTCTGAGTCTTGCCGGTCTGGCGATCCCGATAGGTGATGCGGCTGCCAAGCTCTGCGGTCTGGATGTCGCTGACTTCGGCATGGAACCGAATCGCGTCCTTGAGCTTCTCGTAAAACGCGAAAGGAATCCGATCCATGCCGCCGACCGGCTGGAACATGGTCGAGGAAAACTCGGGGATTTCATCGAACACCAATGCTCCCCAGAGCTTGGGGTTGAGCAGTGTCTGCAATTCCAGCGGTGTGCGGGTAAGGCCGGTTTGATCGCCTGCACCGGGGATGCGGGTATAGCCCGAGCGCACCGACCCCTTGTATTTGAAGTCGGTGTTGAGGTCGCCATAGACCTTCAGGAAGTTCAGCAGCGCCTGGCGGTCGTCGGCACTCAGGTCCTGGTCCAGGGCCTTGCGGCTGACGGTGCGCGCCAGCAGTTCGGACAATTGTCCTCGAGTGTCGTTGACTGCCTGGCGCAGCTGGAACGCCGGCTGTCGGGCGTCCGGCAAGGCCAGCGCATTACGGCTGCTGTTGACCAGCACTTGCAGTTCGACGCCCAGTTCGCGGCAGTAGCCGAGGATCGTCTGGTGATGGCTGGGGATGCGCGCCGGGCCGGCGTTGAAAAACTGCCCGTCATCGAATTCCACGGTCTGGCTGATGCCGTCGTCGAAATCGACCTTGGTGCCACGCCGCAAGGTCCAGTTGCGTCCGCCAACCCGTTCACGGGCTTCGAGAATCGTCACGGTGAAGCCGGCCTTGCGCAGTTCGTAGGCGCTGACCAGGCCGGAAATGCCGGCACCGACCACCACCACGTGTTTGCCCTTGCCACTGTTGCCCAGCTGTAGCGGGGTGAAACTCGCGGCCACGGCCTGAGGTGTCAGGCCTAGCGCACCGAGGGCGCCGAGGGCGGCGGAATAACCACCGACGGCGGCAATGCGGGAAATCATTTGCCTGCGAGTGAAAGCCATGAAGTGCTCCTTGGCATGGTTGCCGATCAGGGGGTCAGAGGTCGTAGCGCACAGTCAGCAAGAGGGTTCGCGGATCGTTGATCGAGTAGTAGCGGGCGCCACTGGAGGGCACGTAGCCGACTGCCTGCGGGTATGCGCGGTCGAGCAGGTTTTTCACTGACAGCGTGGTGGTCCAGTGGCCGTCGCCGGAGATATAGCGGGTGTTGGCGTTCCAGAAGGTCTGCTGGGGAATTTCCTGGACGTCGTCGTTTAACGCGTTGGCGTAGGATTTGGTCTGGAACTGCGCATCGGTGCCGGCCAGCCAGGTGCCGGGCAATCCGGCCGGGATGGTGTAGTTGAGACCGACACTGGTGTTCCAGCGCGGCGAGTACACCAGTTGCTTGCCATTGGCATCGACCCCGGCGCCGCTGGCGTTTTCGAAATCGTCGTACTGGCTTTGCAGGTAGCCGAGATTGAAGGTCAGTTGCAGGTCGTTGGTCAGCGCGCTGAGGGTTTCCAGTTCGACGCCGTAGGTGTGCGCCTGGCCGACGTTGGTCCGCAGGCTGACCCCCAGCGCCGGGTCGTAGGCGTTGGTCTGCAGGTCCTTGTAGTCGTTGTAGAACAGCGCAAGGTTGGCGCGCAGGCGGCGGTTGAAGAAGTCGCCTTTGAAGCCGGTTTCCCAAGTGGTCACGTCTTCAGGGGAGAACGCCTGCTCGGCGGCAGCCTGGGTTGGCGCGCGGTTGTCGTAGCCGCCGGCCTTGAAGCCTTTGGCGACATAGGCGTACTGGTTGAGATGGGGCGTCCAGGCGTATTCGAAACCGAGTTTCGGGCTGGTGGACTGCCAGGACTTGCTCGAATCGGCGGTGAAGTTGGTGCCGGTGATCTGGCGGTCGGTGGTGACGGCGTAGTTGGTGTAGTCGAAGTTCTTGTGTTCGCGAGTGAAGCGTAGCCCCGCGATCAGCGACAGTTGCTGCGTGACTTTGTAACTGCCCTGACCATACAACGCATAGCTTTCGGTATTGGTCGTGCTGTATTGACCCTGGCCGATCACCCGGTTGCGCGCAATCGAGTAGGTCAGGCTGTCGCGCTCGGCATCGAACTTTTCCCGATACAGGTACAGGCCGGTGCTGAAACTGAAATCGTCGTAATCGCCGTTGAGCTGGAACTCTTGGGTGGCGTAGTCCTGCTTGTAGGTGATCAGGCTGTTCTGAATCAGGGCGGCCTGGCCCGAGTTGTCATAGTCCACCGGTTGGTTGAACGCGGAATAGGCGGTGACCGATTTGAAGTTCAGATGGTCGTCGATGGCGTAGATCGCCCGCAGCACCGAGCTGCCCTGGTCGAGACGGTTTTTCGGATTGAGGCTGCTGTAGCTCTTGAACTTGTCGAAGTGACCGTCGGCATCGAATGGGGTGTAGCTGGTGGTATCGCCACGGTCGAAGGTCCCGGCCAGGGTCAGTTGCACGTCCCAGGGCGAATCAATGGGATTGAAGCGCAGCTTGCCGCGGTAGGACTGCAGGTCGACATTGTTCACATCCTCGCCGCGGGTGGGATTGGACACGGTGCCGTCGCGGCTCAGGCGAATCGCCGAGAAGCTGCCGAACAAGGTGTTGTCCACCAGTGGGCCACTGATCAGCAGGCGAGCGTTCTGGGCGTTGTAGTTGCCGGCGCCGAGTTCGAAGAACCCTCGGGTTTCCTGGGTGGGGTCGCGGGTGATCACGCGGATCGCGCCGGCGCTGCTGTTGCGCCCGTAAAGCGTGCCCTGGGGGCCGCGCAAGACCTCGACGCGTTCGACGTCGTTGAAGTCGAGCATCGAGGAAATCGCCCGTGGGATGTACAGGTCATCGGCGTAGACCGCCACGGCGGCTTCCTGGATCGGGTCGGTTTCGCCGATACCACGAATCCCGTAGGTCTGCGCGCTGTAGGAGATCGACTGGCGGCTGAGGGTCAGGTTGGGCACTTGCCCGGAGAGATCGCGGATGCTCTTGATCTGCTTGTCCTCCAGGGCATTTTCGTCGAACGCGGAGATCGCCAGCGGGGCTTTTTGCAAGTCCTCGCTGCGGTGTTCTGCTGTGACGGTGACAACGGGGAGGGCACCATCCTTGGTGTTTTCTTCGGCGTGCGCTGACAACCCGAGCAAGGTCAGCGATACGGCCAGCGTCAGACGGTTTTTGGTGATGTCGTGCATGGTGAGCCCCAGGTGCGTAGGTGTGGCGTTGGTGTTTCATTTTTTTTGGGCAAAGCGTTGCCGCAGTCATGGCTTGAAAGTCATGGCGGAGGTGGCTTGGGCCGGTTCAGGTTTTGGGTGTGGCAATTGACCGTGGAGTGGTGTCGGCCGGAAAAACGTGCAGTTCCGAAAGCCTCCACCTGGTCAGGGGTCGGTGATGGTTGTAACAATATTTGTATAATAGGGCGCTGTAAAAGTCCGATTTGTTATAAGTTAATTATAAAAAATTGACATCAATATTGTTATTAAGATGCGTAATTCTGATGTTGCGCCGATGCGGATGTACTCAAATCCTGTGGGAGCGAGCCTGCTCGCGATGGGGTTGGCACATTCAGCATTGATACAAACTGAACGACCGCTATCGCGAGCAGGCTCGCTCCCACATGGGATGTACGTCTCCCGCCAGGATTGCCCGGGGTCAGTACCCGCGCTGTACATTCGCCAGGTTCTCTGGCGCCAGTCCGGCCAGGAACCGTTCGAGGTTGGCCAGGAAGCTGTCAGCGATTTCGTAGCGGATATTGCTGGAGATCGCTGAAGTGTGGGGTGACAGACGTACCCCGGGATGGGTGTAGAGCGGATGGCCGTCGGGCAGTGGTTCGGGCTCGGTGACATCCAGAGATGCCAGGCCAATGAGTCCGCTGTCCAGGGCTGCAAGCAACGCCTCCTGGTCAAGCAAACCGCCGCGGGCGATGTTGATCAGGTGCAGGCCCGGCTTGGCGCTGGCGAGCACCGTGCTGTTGACGATATGTCGTGTTGCCTCGGTCAGTGGCGCGGCCAGCACGAGGTGATCGGCTCGGGAAAACAGCTCATGGATATCCCGCGCGGCCTCGACTCCCTCGATTTCGAAGGGAGTCTGGCTCTGACGCAGCGCCAGCACATTGATGCCCAGGGCGTGGGCCTTGGTCGCCAGGCTACGGCCAATCGCACCAAAACCCAGGATCCCCAACGTACTGCCCTTGAGAGGCGTCAGGGCGGTGAAATTCCATTGCGCATCGTGCACCCAGATGTCCGGCAGGCGCTTGGCTGCCGCGAAGATCGCCGCCAGGGCGAATTCGGCGATGTTTTCGGCGGCACTGCCCCTGGACGTACTCACCGCAGGGCCGTCGAACAGCCACCTGGGGTAGAAGTCGATCCCCGAAGACACCACCTGGATCCATTTCAAACCGTAAGGCCAACCCGGAGGCGGCGTGTCCGGCGCCAGGTAGCCGCGCACATTGATGGGGCGTGCCAGCAACACGCTGGCGGTGGCCGGGAGGTCACTGGGGACGCCGGCCGGTACCTCGAGGACCTCGGTGCCAGGATGTGTGAGCGCGAGGCGCTGGCGAATCACCTGGTTGAAGTCTTCATCCAATTGGCTGGCGATCACGAGGGTGCTCATGGGAGGTCCTTTTTCTGACGTTGAGCGAACACCGCTTTGCCGACGCCCTGCAGCACGGCATCGTTTTGCGGGGTGTGGATGCGACTGCACAGTACGTCGCGGTAATGCCGTTGCAGCGGATTGTGCCGCGACAGACCCGGGTTGCCGGAGGCTTCGATGGCGAGCTCGACCGCACGGATCGCGTTGCCTGTCACCAGGTACTTCAATTGCGCGGCGTGGTGGGCGGGGGTGCGCCCTTCGGCGGCAGCATCGAGCAGGCTGCGGTTGGCGAACAGCAATGTGTCGATGTGCCCGACGGTTTCCTGGAAGCGCGGCAGGGTCGACAGCGTGGCGCCGAGGTTGGACGGCTTGCGCTGTTCCAGCCAGCCCACGAACCAGTCACGGGCGGCTTGCGCGACGCCGTCGTAGACCGCCGCGAGCAACACCGCCATCCACAGGAAGCCGTCGCTATCGAGTTCGGGCTGTGGCGCGCTCCAGGGGCTGACGCTGACCGCGTGATCCAGCGGCACCAGCACGTTGTCGAACAGCACTTCGTGGCTGCAGGTGGCGCGCATACCCAAGTGGTCCCAGTCCTCGATGATGCTGATGCCTGGGGTATCCCGGTGGACCAGCCAGGCGCCCACCAGCGGGTCTTCATCGGTGCTGCGGGCCCAGACGTTGAACCATGTCAGGCCATGGCTGCCGGTGGAGTAGATCTTGCGGCCGCTGATTCGCCAGCCTTCCGAGGTGCGCCTGGCGACAGTCGCCGGCAGACCGCCACGGGCCGGCGTGCCCAGGTCAGGCTCGACGCGCAAGGCATTGATCAACGCGCCGTCGCGCACGGCATCCTGGGCGACGCGCAAGCGCAATGCTTCGGGCCAGGTCCGGCTGTCCTGCAGGCGTGAGTGCTGGAGATATTGCATCACCAGGATCAAGGCCGTGGAGGGTTCGCCCTTGGCGACCGCAGCGATGACCTTGCGCGCCTGCACCAGGCTGGCGCCGCCACCGCCGAGCGCCTTCGGCACCGTCAGGGCCAGCAGGCCGTGCTCGTGCAGCAGCTTGAAGTTGTCCTGGGGGAAGTCGCCGCTCTCGTCATAGACGTGGGCGGTCGCGGCCAACTGTTGGCTGAGGCGTTCGAGCAATATGTCGAAGTCGGCGACATCAACCGATTGCAGCAAGGGTGGACGTAGGGAAGAAAGACTCATGGCGGGTTCACTCGATCAAAAAGGTAAGAGCCAGCTATAACTCCCGTGGCGAGAGGGCTCACAGCGGCAGCAGGCGGAAGTTGCGGTCCCACAGCGGACTCACGTCGAGTCGTTCGTTCAACACGCCGGCAGCGAAGAACAGATCGGCGACTTCCTGTTGCGAGGCGATGGCCTGGTCGTTCACTTCAATGATTTTCGTGGGCTGGCTACGGTTGTTGTACATGTCGAGGAACACTGCCTTGTCGACGCCCAGCAATTGCGCCGACTTGGTCGCCCAAGGCTCGGGATTATTGTTGATCCACTCCCAGGTGCGTGCCTGGCGCTGGATGTAGTCCTGGATCGCCTGCTTGCGTAGCGGGTCTTCCAGGGCTGCGGGTCGTGCGGCGATCAGGTAGTTGCCGGACAGGTAGCCCAAGGCGGTCTTGAGTACCCGGGCGCCACTGCGGAACTTTGCCAGTTGGATGAACACGCCATAGATCACCCAGGCATCCAGCTGGCCACTCTGGAATGCGCTGAAACCGTCCTGGGGCGTGAGCGCCACCGCGGTGATGTCGTTCATGGTCAGGCCTTGTTCCTTCAGGGCCTTGATCAGGAAATAGTGGGAGGTGGTCGAGCGCACGTAGCCGACCCGCTTGCCGCGCAACTGTCCGATCGATTCGATAGGCGAATCCTTGGGGATGAGGAATACCTGGTTGTTCACGTCACTTTGCAAGACGGCGATCAGGCGGGGTTGGCGATGGCTCTGGATGGAAAAGATGGGCGGGATTTCGCTCATGCCACCGACATCCAGACTACCGGAGGCCAGCGCTTCGACGATCAGGTTGCCGCCGGCGAACTCGGAATATGCGACTTTGTAGGGTGTGTTGCCGGTGCCGGCGTCTTCGACGAAGTAAGAGTCCTGTCCACGGTAGGTGGCGACCTCCAGGGTCAGGTCCGCAAGGCTCTTGCCTTGCGCGAAAACTCGCGGGGCGAAGCCCAGCGAGGACAGCCCCAGCGCGCCCAGGGCGAAGGAACTGGCCGTGAGGAAGTCGCGACGATTGATCTGTTTCATGCCACGGCCTCGCGGGTTGCATCATTCGCTCGGGCCGTCGGTGCATAGCGATTGGTGGGCACCGGTAAGCCCAGGTTGTCCCGCAGGGTATTGCCGCTGTATTCGCTGCGAAACAAACCACGTTGCTGCAGGATCGGCACGACCAGTTCAGTGAAATATTGCAGGCCGTCCGGCAGCAGGGAATTGATGATGAAGCCGTCGGCTGCGCCCTTCTCGAACCAGGCTTGAATGGCGTCGGCCACCTGTTCGGGGGTGCCGACAAAATCGCGCCGTGGCTGGGAGAAGCGCAGGGCGACTTCGCGCAAGGTCAGGCCTTCGTCGCGGGCCAGCTGTTTGATCCGCTCCGAGCCGCCTTTCTGGCTGTTGGCACCCAGGTCGCCCAGGTCGGGAAACGGGGCGTCCAACGGGTATTGGCTGAAATCATGGTCATTGAAGGGGCGGCCGAGGGCGACGATTGCGTCTTCGATGCTCACCAGTGACACCGCTTGCTGGTAGCGGTCTTCGACTTCGGCTTCATCGCGACCCACGATCGGACGGATTCCGGGCAGGATCGACAGTTGTGCCGCATCGCGACCAAAGCTGTTGGCGCGGCGTTTGAGGTCCTGGTAATAGGCGCGCGCTTCTTCGAAATTTTCGGCACCGACGAAAATCGCATCGGAATTCTCGGCGGCGAAGTTACGCCCGTCCTCGGAAGTACCGGCCTGGAAAATCACCGGCTGACCTTGCCGGGAGCGGGCGATGTTGAGCGGGCCCTTCACCGAGAAAAATTCGCCCTTGTGCTCCAGCGCGTGCAGCTTGCCGGGGGCGAAGAACTCGCCGTTTTTTTTGTCGTAGGTGAAAGCGTCGTCTTCCCAGGAATCCCACAGCCCCTTGACCACCGCCACGTGTTCCTTGGCGATCCGGTAGCGCACGGCATGGGGCGGGTGCTCGCTCTTGCCGAAATTATCCGCGGTACCGCTGAGCCACGACGTCACCACGTTCCAGCCGGCGCGCCCGCCGCTGATATGGTCCAGCGAGGCGAACTGGCGCGCCACCTGGTAGGGCTCCGTGTAGCTGACGGTGACGGTGGCCACCAGGCCGATGTTGGATGTCAGCGCCGCCAGGGCCGAGAGGATGGTCAGCGGCTCGAAGCGGTTGAGGTAGTGCGGACTGGATTTTTCATGGATGTGCAGGCTGTCGGCGATGAACACGAAATCGAACTTGGCGCCTTCGGCCAGGAGTGTCTGTTGCTTGTAGAAACCGAAGTCGGTACTGGCGTTGGGTTGTGCCTGCGGATGGCGCCATTCGCCCCAGCCGTGGCCGACGCCGTGGACCATTGCTCCGAGTTTGAGTGGGCGTTGTTTGCTCATGGTTCTGCTCCTTTAGCGCGAAGCCTGGGTGAGGGGGGCACGCAGGGTGTTGAAGCTCTTGTCGAAGCCCTGGGAGACATCGATGTGTCGAGTCAGCAGGCCTTCCTCCTGATAAATGTCAGCGGTTGTCTGCAGGCCACTGACTACCGCGTCGTCAATGACCACCGGCTGCATGTGGGTCGCGTTGGCTACCGCCAGGTGCACCTCCAGGGGCAAACCAGTGATTTTGGCCTGCGCAGCGGCATACTCGTTGGGGTGGTCGTTGCTCCAGCGATAGGCTCGGTCGACCCGGGCGACAAAGTCGTCCAATTGCTGGCGCTTATCGGCGATGGCTTGGCTGGTGGCGGCGAGATAGAGATGATTGCTCAGCAGGTTGCTGCCGCTGACCAGGACCTTGGCCTGGCTTTGCGCGGTGACGACGGTGGTGAAGGGGTCCCAGGTCGACCAGGCGTCCGCGGTGCCGTTATCCAGCACCAGCCGGGATTCGCTGGGCAGCAGGAAAACGAACTCCACATCTGCGGTACTCAGGCCTGCGCTGCGCAGGGCCTTGATAGCCAAGTAGTGCCCGATGGAGCCACGTGTAGTGACGATGCGCTTGCCCTTGAGATCGGCGACAGCCTTGATAGGGGAATCCTTGGGAACAAGAATGGCGGTCGTGTTGCGTCCTTCGGCGTGGATGATGCTGACGACCTTGAGCGACGCTCCGGCGCCCAGGGCGAACGCGTAGGGAGCATCGCCCAGGGCGCCGATATCCACGGCACCGGCATTCAGCGCCTCGCCCAGTGGCGCGGCGGCGGGGAACTCGGAAAACTGGATATCGTAAGGCACGTCCTTGAGCTCGCCGGACACTTCCAGCAGGGCCTTGATGGTGGACTTCTGATTGGCGACTCGCAGCGGTTGCAAGTCGGCGGCGTGGACCGAGCCAAAGACAAGGGTGATTAACAGCAGGGACAGGGTCAGGCGCATCGCGGGGCTCCAGGCTAAAAGTTTTGCGTTCAGTCGCCTCCGCCTGGAGAAGGGGTCGGCTGGTGTAGTGGGGGGCGATCATTGCGCCCCCTTGTGCATTCAGATGACGTAAAAACCATGAGTGCCGTCGCGGGCCAGTTGGTCGACGAGGCCATACTCCCAATCCAGGTACGCCTGCATGGCTTCCCGTGGGCTGTCGGTGCCTTCGTAAGGCCGGCGGTAACGGTCGATGCGCGGCGAGGCGAGGCGGGTTTCGCCATGCTCCAGCGGCAATTGCGCAGCAATCCAGGCGGCGGTGCCGTCGCGCAGCAGGAAAACGGCTTTGCCGGTGATGGCCTCGACCTCGGCGACCGCCAGTCGTGCCAACTGGCTACTGCCGCAGGTCAGGACGTAGCGTTGAGCGGGCGAAACCTTGCTCAAGGCTTCGCTCAGTTGCGCGCGCAATACCCACCAGGCGCCCGGGATGTGGCGCTTGACGTAGTTGGCGCTGCTGGTGAAATCCAGCACCACCGTGTCACCCTCGGCCAGCCACTGGGCAAGGGTGTCAGGGCTGATCTCCTCGGCCTGTGGCGGCACAGGAACGGGAGCTTTCCACGAGCCCTGTTCACTGAAGTGCGCGGGTTGCAAATCATCCAGTACGTACACGTCCCAACCCAATTGCGCGAGCCAGGAGCCGGTCATATTGGCCCGTACGCCGTCGTCATCGACCAGTACCAGGCGCGCGCCGCGAACACTGGCGAAGTGATCGGTTTCCTGCACCAGTTGCCCGCCGGGGGTGGAGCGGGAAGCGGGCAGGTGACCGGCCTCGAATTCCTCCGGGGTGCGTACGTCGAACAGGTAAGTGCTGCGTGTCGGCTCCTGTTGCCAGCGGTGCAAGTCGGCAAGGGTGGCACGACCCACCAGCGCCTTGTCGGCAACGCGGCGAGCATCGCCGGCGGCAATGTCTCGATGTTCCTCGCCACTGTCGGCGAATCGACGCGACTGGCCGTGCTCCAGCGTTTGGCCGGCCAGGGTCCAGCCGATGGTGCCGTTGCGCAGGGCGGACACCGGGTTGGCGATGCCCGCATTGATCAGTGACTGGGTGCCGATGATGCTGCGGGTGCGCCCGGCGCAGTTGACGATGATTCGGGTTGACGGATCCGGAGCCAGCGCCCGGGCACGCAACACCAGTTCCGCCCCCGGTACACTGATGCCGCCGGGAATGCTCATGGTCTGGTATTCGTCGAAGCGCCGGGCATCGAGCACCACCACGTCGGCCTCGTTGTCGAGCAGCGCCTTGACCTCTTCCGCCGCCAGGGACGGTGTATGGCGCTGGCTTTCCACCAGTTCACCAAAGGCCTTGCTCGGCACATTGACGTCGATGAACAGTTCGCCGCCGGCCTTGCGCCAGCCTTCCAGGCCGCCTTCGAGCACGCTCACATTGACGTAACCCAGGCCTTGCAGGCGTTGGCGCGCAATGTCGGCCAGGCCTTCACCATTGTCGTAGACCGTCACCGGGGTGTCGCGCCTCGGGATGCGCGAGTAGACCTCGAGTTCCAGCTTCGACAGCGTAATGTTGGCTGCAAACAATGGATGGCCCTGGGCGAAGGGAGCCTCTTCGCGCACATCGATGAGGGCCAGCTCTTCACGGTTCAGCAACGCCTGGCGAATCTGCGAGTAGGAGCGGGTACGTACGGTGCTCATAGGGCTTGGCTCTCTTTGGACAGGTCCCAGATATTGGGGAGGAAGGCGTTGGAATAACCGGAGATGAATAGTTTCTCGCTGCCGTCGGGCTGGTACACCGCGCGGCGTACGGCGCCGATGTTGGCGCCATAGACATGGATGCTGATGGAGACCTGGTCGTCGAAGGCGTTGCTGACCTGATGGATGTCGCCGATCCGGGGAGAGACGGCTTCGACCTGGCCGGGCAGCAGATGAATCGGCGAACCCTCGGGTGCCAGGCTGCCATCGGGATGGCGAGCAAAGCCTTGTGAATGCTCTGCACCGCGCAACATGCCGATCAGGCCCCAGACCCGATGGTCATGGATCGGTGTGCGTTGCCCTGGCCCCCAGACAAAACTGACGACACTGAAACGCTGCCGCGAATCGGCGTGCAGCAGGTATTGCTGATAGCGCTCTGGGTCTGGCTTGGCGAACGCTTCGGGCAGCCAGTCGTCATGGCTGACCAGTTGTGCAAGCAACTTGCCGCCGCGATGCAGCAGATCACCCTCGCGGGGATTGCCGTCGATCAGCTCTGCCAGGGCGCCTATGAATGCTCTGAGTCTCTCCGGGTGTCGGGCCTGGGTCATGGCGGATTCCATCGTCGTGGTGAAAATTCGATATCTGGATTTAAGCATAATGATTTTTCTTAATATGCTATTTTTTTATGATTAGGTTATAGCTGAAAAGAATTTAGAACCCATTTGGCTAGTGTTAGATGTTATCGATAGATCTGTCGGGCTATCCAGATTTGCGCAATGGCACTATGCTTTTTCCCAGGGCTTTATGCTTTTCAAACATCTTATTGACTGTTCTCTATGTGCGGGCCAAATGAAAATTGACGATATTGACGCCTTTGTCGAAGTGATTCGTTGCCAGTCCATCAGCCATGCCGCCGAGACGTTGCAACTGACGCAACCGGCGATCACGCGGCGCGTGCAGAACTTCGAGCAGGCCTTGGGGGTGGAGTTGTTCGACCGCAATACCAAGCCGCTCAAACCGACCTTGATCGGTACGCGGGTCTATGAGCAATGTCGTTTGATCCTGCGGGAGATGGATGCGCTGCGCGAACTGGTCGCCACCGACGCGCCGCCTACCGGGTTGTTGCGCCTGGGCGTTCCGCAAACGATCGGTGATGTGGTGTTGCTCGATGCCCTCAAGCATTTGCGCGTCGAGTATCCCGAACTGCGCGCCCAGGTGGCCACGGGCTGGGGCAGTCAGTTGGTCGGCAAGATCGAGCGCGGCGAGTTGGATGCGGCGGCTGCATTATTTCCCGCTGGCAAGATTTTTCCCGACAACATTGTTGGCGAGTCGATCGGCAAGATGGAGTTGGTAGTGGTCTGTGCCAAGGCGCAACTGCCCAAGCGCCCATGCAAGTTGGCTGATGTCTACCAGAATGGCTGGGTACTCAATCCCGACGGCTGTGGTTTTCGCGCCGGGTTGCAGCGGACCTTGTCGGACCAGGGCTTGGCCCTGCGGGTCAACCTGGAGACCTTCGGCACTGAATTGCAATTGGGCCTGGTCGCCGATGGCCTGGGTCTTGGCCTGGTGCCGCGTCCGTTGCTGGAGCGCAGCGCCCACCGCGATCAGCTGGCGGCCATGCCCCTCAAGGACTTCAAGCCCGTGATGGACCTGTGGCTGATCTATCCGCACTTCCTCGGCAACCTGCAAGGGCCAGTGGATGCCTTTGGCAAGCTGGTGGCCGGATCGTTGCAGAAGATCAAGAGTGCTGCGTAAGGAATACGGCCGGCGATATATAATAAAAAAAAATAATAATTAGCTTAGATTAAAATGTGCTTTTTATTATTTTTTGCCTTCCCCTAGGCTTGCTGGAGATCCTTAGCCCATCCAGGAAGTCTTGTCATGAGCAGCGTCAGCCCGCTATCCAGCGCCTCGAAAAATGTCCGCCAACGCGTCACTCCCGAGGAGTGGGAAGTGCGCGTGAAGCTGGCCGCAGCCTACCGGTTGGCGGCCTTGTTCAAGTGGACCGATCACATCTACACGCATTTTTCCGCGCGAGTGCCCGGGCCTGAAGAGCATTTCCTGATCAACGCGTTCGGGTTGTTGTTCGATGAAATTACCGCTTCCAACCTGGTCAAGGTCGACGTCGACGGCACCCTCGTCGACGACCCGACAGGACTTGGCATCAACCACGCCGGCTATGTGATCCATAGCGCGATCCATGGTGCGCGGCCTGATCTGCAAGCCGTTCTGCACACCCACACCCGCGATGGCATTGCGGTGTCCGCCCAGCGGGACGGCTTACTGCCGATCTCCCAGCATTCCATCGCCTTTTCCGGGCGGGTGGCCTACCACGGATATGAAGGCATTGCGCTGGACCTCGACGAGCGTGAACGACTGGTGGCGGACCTGGGGGACAAGAGCGTGCTGATCCTGCGCAACCATGGGCTACTGACCGCGGGCGTCAGCGTCGAACATGCGTTCCAGCAACTGCAAGGCCTGGAGCGCGCCTGCAACATCCAGATCGCGGCGCAGGCCGCTGGCAACGCCGAGCTGGTTTTCCCGCCGGCCGATGTCGTAGCCAAGGTCGAGACCCAGGCCGAAGCACTCAAGAGAGGCGATGGACCGGGGGTTGCGCGGCATTGGAATGCGTTGATCCGGCAGTTGGAAAGGACCGATCTGGACTACAAGAACTGAGCCTATGGGCGAATGTGCTGGAGGTTGCAACCGGCACATTCCTATTGTGGGGAGCTTTTTGTGGGAGCGAGCCTGCTCGCGATGGCAGCGGACCAGTCAACATCAATACCGACTGATCCGACGCCATCGCGAGCAGGCTCGCTCCCACAGAATATTGATGTGTGAATGTAGATCCGGCGGCAGCCGGAAACATTGTGGGAGCAAGCTCGCTCCCACAATGCCTGCATGGCGCTTTCAGGCCACCTTTTCCGCAGCCTGGCGCTCGCGCTCGGCTACCAATTGCCGGGTCAGGGGGATCAGGCGCTTGCCGTAATCGATGGCGTCTTCGAGTGGATCGAAGCCGCGGATCAGGAAGGTGGTGATGCCCAGGTCGTAGTAGTCGAGCAGCGCTTCTGCCACTTGTTCCGGAGTGCCCACCAGAGACGTCGAGTTACCCTGTGCGCCGAGCAGGCCGGCAATGCCGGTCCACAGTCGCTTGTCCAGGCGCGAGCCCTGGGCTGCCGCCGCCAGCAGGCGTCGCGAGCCTTCGTTCGGTGGTTCCCGGCGCACGAATCCATTCTGTTTGGCCAGTGCGCTTGCCTGTTGCAGGATGCGCTCGGCGCGCTCCCAGGCTTGCTCTTCGGTGTCTGCCAGAATCGGTCGCAATGACAGGCTGAAGCGGATGCTGCGACCATGCCTGGCAGCTTCGGCACGCACCTGGTTCACCACCTCGCGCACTTGCTCGTAGGTTTCTCCCCACAATGCATAGACGTCCGCATGCTTGCCCGCCACCGCGATGGCGGCCGCCGACGACCCGCCGAAGTACAGCGGGATATGCGGTTGTTGCGGCGACTTCACGTCCGAGTGCGCGCCTTCGAATTGGTAATACTTGCCTTGATAGTCGAAAGGCTTTTCGCGGGTCCATTCCTGGCGCAGCACGTCGAGGTATTCATCCGTGCGGGCATAGCGCTCGTCCTTGCCGATGTAGCTACCGTCGGCACGCAGCTCGCGATCATCGCCGCCGGTGATGATGTGGACGGCGGTGCGCCCGCCATTGAATACATCCAGCGTATTGAACTGGCGAGCGGCCAGGGTCGGTGCAACGAACCCCGGTCGATGGGCGATGAGGAACTTCAGGTTTTTCGTCACGCTGGCGGCGTGTGAAGCGATCAGTGTGCTGTCCGGGCTATTGGAATGAAACGCGACCAACGCCCGGTCGAAACCGGCCTCTTCGTGAGCCCGGGCCACTTTCTCCACGTACTCGGGTTGCAGGACTGCGCCACTGCGTGGATGGATCTCCGAGGCGTGGTGGCCGCCGATGAAACCGATAAATTCAACACTCATGGTGGATTCCTTTTCATTTTCACTGAATTGGCGTGATTGAGCCTCCACCGGGCGAGGGGTCGGTCCGTGACAGCAAAGTAGGCGTAGCGGGGCAGGCCTGTGAAATGCCGATTTGTTCTATGTTAATTATCAAATATTTTAATCAAGTATCTGGGTCGTCATCAGGTATTTGCATTTTGTAGCGAATGGTTCGCATGCCCGCCATCGACGCTGCCCGTAGCGAATTATTATGCAAATAATTCATTTGGAATTTTCATCATCTGATTTTTAAACATATTAGGTTATTCCTAAAAAGAATTTCACTGGGTTTTTTTATGCGAATAGCATGAATCCGAAGCTGATGCATGGCGCCTCTGGCCATGTTTTATATGAGGAAGGAAGCCTGATGAGCGACAAGATTTTCGAGACACCGGGCACCAGCAGCTCTTTTTTCGTCGAGAAGACCGCGCGCCTCAACGCAGCGCGCAAAGGTGCGTCGAGACTGGCCCCCGACTGGTTGCGTCGTTGGCGCACGCCAGAGGCGTTGTTGCGCTTGATCAGTCCGATTGTGCTCCTGCTGCTGTGGGAGCTGGCGTCGCGCTGGGGCCTGATCCCGCCGCGGGTCATTGCCGCGCCGTCGCAGATCGGTGGAACGCTATGGGCCATGATCGTCTCGGGTGAGCTTGGCAGGCATCTGCTGGTCTCGCTGCAACGGGCGCTCGTGGGGCTGAGCATCGGCGTAACGATCGGCGTGATCGCGGCGCTGATCAGCGGCCTGTCGAAACGCGGCGAGGTAGTCCTCGATTCGCCGATGCAGATGCTGCGCACCATCCCTTCGCTGGCCCTCGTTCCGTTGTTCATTCTCTGGTTCGGCATTGGCGAGTTCACCAAGATCGCCCTGATCGTCATCGGCACCACTTTCCCGGTGTACCTGAATCTATTTGCCGGCATTCGCAATATCGACCCCAAGCTGATCGAGGCCGCCAACACCTTGGGCCTGAGCCGTCGAGAGTTGATCTGGCACGTGATCCTGCCCGGTTCCTTGCCCTCGTTTTTTGTCGGCCTGCGCTACTCCCTGGGAATTTCCTGGCTGGCGCTGGTTTTCGTCGAGCAAATCAACACCACCGCCGGCATCGGCTACCTGGCCAGTGATGCGCGAGATTTCATGCGCACCGACGTGATCGTGATTTGCTTGCTGATCTACAGCGTCCTCGGCCTGTTGATCGATGGACTGATCCGCACGCTGGAGCGATTTGCCCTGGCCTGGCGCCCAACTTTTGTGAGGAACTGATATGTCGAGCATTGATCTTGTGGAGGCGTCCAAACCCACGGATGCCGTAGCGCCTGTGCAACTGCGCAATGTGGTGCGTCAATTTGGCCAACAGCGGGTCATCGATGGCCTGGACCTGGACATCGCCCCGGGGGAGTTCGTCGCGCTGCTCGGCGCCAGTGGTTCGGGCAAGACCACCTTGCTGCGCAGCCTGGCAGGACTCGACAGTATCGACAGCGGTCAACTGCGCGTGCCCAGAGCGCGGGCGGCAGTGTTCCAGGAGCCCCGGTTGATGCCCTGGAAACGGGCCTGGAAAAACGTGATTCTTGGCCTGCGCGTTCCCGATGCCAAGACCCGTGCGGTAGAAGCCCTGACCGAGGTGGGCCTGGCCCATCGGCTGGAGGCCTACCCGGCGACGCTGTCTGGCGGCGAAGCCCAGCGGGTGGCGCTGGCCCGCGGTCTGGTACGCGAGCCAAAGTTGTTGTTACTTGACGAGCCGTTCGCCGCGCTCGATGCGCTGACCCGGATCCGCATGCATCGGTTGATCATCGACTTATGGCGCAAACACACACCCGCTGTGTTGCTGGTGACCCACGATGTGGACGAAGCGATCCTGCTGGCCGATCGGGTCATCGTGCTGGCCAACGGCAAGATCGCTGAACAATTGACGATCGATCTGCCCAGGGCACGGGACACCGGCCAGGAAGGCTTCCAGAACATCCGTGCGCGCTTGCTGAAACTGTTGGGTGTTGAAACGCTGGAACCCGCGGCCCAGGCAAATGGCGCTGCACGTCAGGCTACGGCCAGCAGCGTCCGGCGTTTTGCCCATGGATGATCTATCGATGAAGGCGTTCGCCATGCCCAGGCGCACCTGGAAAACCACGGCCGTACTGTTGGCCGGTGCCGCGTTGGTGCTTGCAGGATGCAAAGAAAGCAACGCCCCCCAATCACCGAGGACCAAGGCTCCTGACTTGTCCAGCGTGACGTTGGTGCTGGGCGATCAGGCCAAGGGGTTGCGCACGGTGGTGGAAGCGTCGAACGCATTGGAAGGGATCGAGTACAAGGTGCAGTGGGCAAACTTCCAGGGCGCCGCGCCGTTGTTCGAAGCCCTGCGGGCCGGCGCTGTCGACCTGGCGCCGGCGGGCGATACACCGGTGCTTGCGGCGGCAACGGGAGGCACGCCGTTACGGATTGTCGCGGTGCGGCGCGGCCAGTCACGAGGCATCGCGATTCTGGTCCCGCCGGATTCAACGATCCGCAGTGTCGCCGATCTGAAAGGCCGCAACGTCGTGGTTTCGTCGGCCCGAGGCAGCATTTCCCAGTACCTGCTGATCCGCGCACTGGCCAACGCCGGGGTCGATGAGAAAGACGTCAACGTGGGGTTTGTCCTGCCGACCGATGCGTTGCCAGCGTTCAACGCCGGAAAAATCGAAGCCTGGGCGACGTTTGGTGTGTACCAGGCTTTCGCTGAGCAGAAGGGCGCCCGGGTCTTGCTCAGCGGCGAGGGCATCAACTCGGGGCTGACGTTTATCACGGCTTCCGATGAAGTCCTGAATGACCCGCTCAAGCGCAAGGCGTTGAGTGATGTCCTCGGACGTTTTGCCAAGGCTTTCGAATGGGCGCAGGACAATCGCGACGAGTACGCCCGGGTCTTTGCCAAGGTTAACGACATTCCCCTTGAAGTCTCGCAGACCTTGCGCAGTTGGGGCGACGAGTCGCTGGTCCCGGTCGAGGCGCAAGACGTCCAGGCCCTGCAGCAGGTCGACGATTTGTTCGTGGCAAAGAAGATTTTTCCCCATCGAGTCGACGTTAAGGCACTGACGGATGAGCAGGTGTTTTCCCCGACGCCTTTGGCGCTGACGCAATCGGAATCGGCGCGTTAACCCAGGATCTGGCGCGTGTTCAAGTTGGACATTTATAGGAGTCAAGCAATGGGCAATGTTCAGAGCGCCACCCGTGCCCTGGAGGTATTCCGACGCCCACTACCGGGTGGCGAGTTGTTGGATCTTGGCCGGGTGTTCCGCGAGCCTTTGGCATTGTCGCGGTTGCACACCATGCCCAAGCGCGTATCGAGTCGTCGTGAAGGGCTCTTGCTGGGGGTATTCGTCCTGGTGCTGCATGGCGCGGTGATTGTCTGGGTCAACCAGGCGCCCGCGCCGGTATTGCCCGTGGTGCCACCAGAGATTCCGCCGATGACCATCGAATTTTCCCAGCCCGCGCCGCCGGTGGTGGAGCCTCCACCGCCCGCACCGATTCCGCAACCTGTGGTCGAGCCACCGCCGCCGGTCGAGGATGAATTGGCCATCAAGCCACCGCCGCCTAAACCGACTCCCAAACCCAAACCGGTGGTCAAGCCGGTGCCAAAACCCGTGGCCAAGCCGGTGGAGCAGCCACCGGTAGCTCCGGCACCGCCGCAACCGGTCGCGGCCCCGGCGCCTCCCGCACCGCCCGCGCCGAAACCGGTGACGCCACCTTCGGCCAGTGCCGGTTACCTGAAAAATCCGGCGCCGGAATATCCGTCGCTGGCAATGCGTCGCGGCTGGGAAGGTACGGTGTTGTTGCGGGTGCATGTCCTGGCCAGCGGCAAACCCGGTGAGGTCCAGCTCCAGAAAAGCAGCGGCCGCGATCAACTCGACGATGCTGCGCTGACGGCGGTCAAACGCTGGAGTTTTGTTCCGGCCAAGCAGGGGGACGTCGCCGTGGATGGGTGGGTCAGCGTGCCCATTGACTTCAAGATCAAGTAACTCAACGCAACCGACAGACCGCGGGCCACCTGACAAAAGGCGCATCGCTACAACCGATACCGCAACAACTGACTTAGCGCCTTGTTGGAGAGCCTGACCATGAACCTGATTGCATCGCCTTTTGAATCCATCGAACACGCCGTCATCTGGCTGTTGATCCTTTTTTCCGTCGCGACTTGGGGCCTGGCCTTGCTAAAGGGCGTGCAATTCACTCGCCTCAAGACCCAGGACCGCAAATTCCATAAACGCTTCTGGGCCGCCTCAAGCCTTGATTCCGCCGCCGAACTGGCCCAAAGCCAACCGGGCGCGGCTGCCCGAGTGGCGCTGGCCGGTTATGCTGCGATCCAGGTGCCGGAAGGCCTGCAAGCCACCGACCTGAGCCAGTCGATCAATCACCAAGACCGACTCGAGCGCGCCTTGCGCCAGCAGATCGTGCGGGAACGCCGGTCACTGGAAAGTGGCCTGGCAATCCTGGCGAGCATTGGCAGCACGTCGCCCTTTATCGGTTTGTTCGGCACCGTCTGGGGCATCATGTCGGCCCTCAAGGGTATCAGTGCGGCGGGCTCGGCCAGCCTGGAAACCGTCGCCGGCCCGATCGGTGCCGCCCTGGTCGCCACCGGCGTCGGTATCGCCGTCGCGGTGCCGGCGGTGCTGGTCTACAACTACTTCCTGCGTCGCCTGAAACTGACCGCCGCCGACCTCGACGACTTTGCCCATGACTTCTACAGCCTGGCCCAGAAGAATGCGTTCCGTGTGTTGCTGCACCCGGTATTGAACAAGTCCGGCGCGACCGCTGCCGGACAGAAAGTGAAGGAGGCGTCCTGACATGGCCTTCTCCACACAAGACAGCGACGAAGTGCTCAGTGAGATCAACGTCACGCCACTGGTGGATGTCATGTTGGTGCTGCTCGTGGTGTTCATCGTCACCGCGCCGCTGCTGACCAACGCCATTCCCATCAACCTGCCAAAGACCGAGTCAGTGGCGCCGGTGGAGCAGAAGGACCCGCTGGTGGTGAGCATCGACGACAAGGGCAAGGTGTTCATCAACAAGGACGAAATCCAGGCGGATCTGCTGGAGTCGAACCTGCAAGCCGCCAAGGCGAAGAACCCTGATGTACGGGTGCAACTGCAGGCGGACAACGGCGTGAATTATGGCGAGGTGGCCCGGGCCATGGCGTCCATCGAGCGGGCGGGGATCAGCAAGTTGTCGGTGATTACGGCGAAATAGGACCGGGCTCGTGCCTTGATGTGGGCGATGAATGATGGGAGGCTGCCTTCATGAGTCGTGACCGAATGGCTTAAGAAAATTGAAAGCAGCAACGCACCTCTACTAAAGGAAGCGTCATTTATGGAAGATTTCTTTCCTCGAATCAGCGAGCGTTTGAACAATCGCCGATTTGTCGTAGCGAACAATGCCCATGGGCTATCTGGCGCAGGCACAATATTTCATTACCATGCCGAAGATGGAGCCATTTCAAGCACTTACCAAGGTGGTCGGATTCGCATGGGCAATCAGGTCGGGCGCGCGACAGGCCCCGATACCATTGAGCTCCTTTACCAGTGTTTAACCAGCGATGGCGAGATCCTTGCTGGATGGTCCCGTGGCAGGGTGGGTGTTGATGACGCGGGACGGACCACTCTGACATTCGTATGGGGTTGGTTGTCGGGCGCGGTTGGAGGAGGGGAGTCTAGCTACGTCGAGCTTGGCGAATAGTGACTGGGAATCGTGTAGTCCGAAGCCACTCTTTCTTGGCCCTCCGCACCTCTGAAAACAACTCCAGAATTAAGTCGTTTCCTGCCCCGTAAAGAAAGCAAACTCTTTTGATTTCAATGGGGCGGACGCCAGATGCGAGTCTCGTTTCCCGCTCTGGCATTCAGAAAAAAGCTACTCAGATAAGTATCTTTTTTTGCCTGAAATTTATGCACTAAGACGTCACCCTTTAGCGGTGTCAAAGGGCCCCGGCCGACGAGCTACACAGAATGTTTGACCAAACTTCAAGTGGCTAATTAGAGTGTGTAGCCCTACGAGCGGCCTACTGCCATGGAAATCCAAATGAGCGACTTACCTCTGTTGCTAGCCTTCATCGCTGCTGCATCAGTGCTCACTGTTACCCCTGGCGTGGACACTGCCATGGTTCTTCGCGCTACAGCCACCGGCGGTCGACGCTCGGCGTTGATGGCTTCTATCGGTATTGCGCTCGGGTGCCTGGTGTGGGGCGCTGCGGTGTCACTGGGGCTCGGCGCCCTGTTGCAAGCTTCGGAATGGGCTTACCTGGTGCTGAAAATTGTCGGCGCAGCTTATCTCGTTTGGTTGGGTGTCAAACTGCTGCTGCGACCTAGGACAACTCTGCAAGGGCAGGGGAACGAGAACGTGGCTGTCACTGGGCGTGACGCCTTTATCCGCGGTTTATTGACTAACCTGCTGAACCCCAAAATAGGCGTCTTCTACGTCACTTTTCTCCCCCAGTTCGTCCCGAGTGGTTCGAGCGTTGCCAGCTATTCATTCTTCCTTGCCGCGTTACACGTACTGTTGACGCTGGCCTGGTTCGGCATTCTGGTAGCGGCTACGGCGCCGTTGAGCAGTTTCCTGAAGCGCCCGGCGGCCCTGAAGGCACTTGATCGGCTCACGGGCGGTGTCTTTGTCGCGTTTGGGCTCAAGCTGGCTGTTTCCAATCCTGCTTGAGCCTAATGCCGCATTGCCAATAGCCAGTTCACGCATGCTGATTCAAAGAGCCGACAGTTTCTGCGTCAGCGGTTGGGCCTTTGGCGTGCCGGTGCGCACCAGCATCGGGCCGAACACCGCCAGCAGGCCCAGCAGAATGAGTGGGAAGTACATCAGCGATTCCAGGCCAAAGCGCCCCACGATAACAGTGATCGCGGCGGACCCTATGAGGATCCCTGAAAAGCCGATGCCCTTAACGATGCCGATCACGACCCACATACCCGCATTCAGACTGTCGCAAAAGTAGATCGGCTACAGGGTTCGTATTGACGAGCGAATCGCCCGCGCGCATTCGATAACCGCGGGCACCAGCTTGCGCTCGGCTTCCTCCATGGTCCAGCGACTGCTGGGCACGACCACATGCACTGCCGCCACCGGCAAACCCTGGCTGCCAATGATTGGCGCGGCAATAGACATGTCGCCCAGGAACAGCTCTTCCTTGTTTATGGCGTAACCCCTGCGCCGCGTGATCTCGATCTGCTCGATGATGTCGTCGATCTCGGTCAGTGTGTATTGCTGCCGGGATCAGCTATTACCGGGTGTTGGATGCGCTGTTTTGAGCGCTTCTTGACATTGGAGTTGAGCTTCGATCGCGTCCTTGTCGATGACCGACCAGACCTCACGGATCTTGCCGTCCTCGAACGCGTAGAAAACGTTTTCCGCGAAGCAGATCCGTGTCCCATTGACCGCAAGGCCCAGAAATTCCCCAGTCGGCGTGCAATTGAATGCCAGGCGAGCCGCCAATTTAGGTGGCTCTATCACCAGGAACTCGATTTCAAAGCGCAAGTCAGGGATATCCCGGTAGTTCGCTTCCAACATGCTTCGATAGCCGTGCAGGCCTAACCGTCTCGCGTTATGAACCACATCCGGGTGCACGAAATGCCCCAGGTTTTCCCAGTCCTGTGCATTCAGGCAGGCGATGTAGTCGCTATAAAGGGCTGCAAGGTTCGAGGTCATGGGACTGTTCTCCGCTATATGCCTGCTTCCGCCTTCTGCGATCCCAGGCCCTGTTGCCAGGTGTCATGAAGGTGATGTGCTGGTTATCGAAGGAGTGCGGGGCCCCGACGATAATGGTCGGGCCATGCGCCGTTTGACCCTGTAGCAGTCATTGATATCCAGCGCGTTTGAAACTCCCACCTAGCTTGACCTCCGCCCCAGCGGGGCTAGCACACTGATCCAGCCCACTGGCTCATTTGCCCCCGGTCACGTCGAGGAATGTCCCGGTGACGAATGATGCCTGCGCGCTGGCCAGCCACAGAATGGCCTGGGCCACTTCCTCCGGCTGGCCACCCCGGCCCATGGGGATTGTGTCCTTGATACGGTCGACACGCCCCGGTTCGCCGCCGCTGGCATGCATGTCGGTGTAGATGTGACCGGGGCGAATACCATTGACGCGTATCCCTTCGCGAGCCACCTCTTTGGCCAGGCCAATGGTGAACGTCTCCAGGGCTCCCTTGGATGCCGCGTAGTCGATATATTCGTTGGGGCTGCCGAGGCGCGCCGACGCCGAAGAGACATTGATCACCACTCCGCCCGGACCATTGTGCCGGTAGGACATGCGTTTCACCGCCTGTTGGGCACAGAGCATCGGCCCGATGGAGTTGACCGCAAAGATGCGCTGCATGCGTTCGAAGCCGAGGTCTTCCAGGCGCGACTGCACGGCCAGTACCCCGGCGTTATTGACCAGTACGTCGATACGGCCGAACGAGCGGTCGATGGCCGCGAACAGATCGGCGACCTGCCCGGGGTCCGCACTGTCGGCCCGCATGACCAGCGCCCGACGGCCCAACGCCTCCACATCCGCCGCCACCGCCAGCGCCGAGGACTCATGGGCAACGTAGCTGATCGCGACGTCATAGCCTTGGGCTGCGGCGAGCCGCGCGGTGGCGGCGCCCACTCCGCGACCGCCACCGGTAATCAGAATCAACGGTGCCTGGGAGACGTTATCCATCGAGAGTACCTCCTGTAACGGTGAGAAAACGGCTGTATCAGCCAATCAAGAGCGTGCCGCTGACGATCACTGCGCAAGCCACGACTCGGCGAGTGGTGAGTGTCTCGCCAAGGAACGCGTAGCCAATCAACGCGGCGAACAGCACGCTGGTTTCGCGCAATGCCGATACCGCGCCCAAGGGGGCTTCGTTCATGGCGTAGATGACGATTCCATAGGCCAGCAAGGAGACCAATCCACCGACCAGGGCGCTCAATGTGCCGGGCCGGAAGGAGAATAAGCTGCGGGCGTCGCGCAGGCCGATGTACACCGCTGGCATCAACACGCCCCACAAGGCGCACATCCATACCGTATAGGCCAGTGGCGCGCCGGAGAGCCTGGTGCCAATGCCGTCGGTGACGCTGTAGGCGGCGATGAAGCAGCCGGTTCCCAGGGCATAGGGCAGGCCGGGCACCGACAGGTTGCGTCCCCTGAAGGCCAACGAAATGATTGCGCCTGACACCAGCGCGATACCTAGCAGCGCGCCGGGGGCGATGCTTTCCCCGGCAAAGGCCGCGGCGCCCAGAGTGATCAAGACGGGTGACGATCCACGCGAAACCGGATAGGTCTGTCCCAGGTCGCCGACCCGGTAGCTGCGCACCAGGAACAGGTTGTAGCCGACATGCAACAACGCCGAAAGCAACCCATAGCCCCAACTGGCAACTGCCGGTGGCTCCATGAACACCGCTGCGACGACACTGGCGATAGCGATGGCGATGCACATGATCGTCATCGACCACAGTCGATCGGTGCCGCCGCGCAGTAGCGCATTCCAGCTGGCATGCAGGAGCGCGGCGAAAAGAACCAGCAAGGTGATATGGATAGGCATGCGCCATTTTATGCAGCGCGGCTGCCCGGACTACAGCGAAGTCTCCTCATCGTTTCATGAGTGAATCCTCATGCATCATCCATAAGCCTGTTGGACTTTCAGCGCCTCGCCGGTCAACCATTGGCGAAAGCTGACGATGTGCGGCTGCGATTCGCTGCCTTTCGGGCAGACGAAGTAGTAGGCAAGGGGGAGGGGAACGACACATCGAAGAGCCGCACCAGACGACCGTCGCTGATTTCGGTTTCAACATGCCCGCTGCGCACCAGGGCGACACCCTGGCCGAGCAGGGCAGCCTCGACCGTCATGTTGGTGTCCCCGAACCGGACGCTTTCCTTGAGCGGCAAAAACTCCAGCCCGACTTTTTCAAACCAGGCCTCCCATTTCGGCACCAGCTCGGCGCCATCTCGGGTCAGCAGTGGGTAATGCAGCAGTTCGGCAGGGCTGCGCGGTGTCCCGAATCGCTGCAGCAGATCGGGACTTGCCACCGGAAACACCTGCTCGCCGAACAGAAACTCCGAATACAGGCCTGGGTAACTGCCCTTGCCGAGCCGGATCGCGACATCGGCCTGGGCGCTGGAGAAGTGGATGATCTTGTCCGTGGTGTCCAATGAAACCAGCAGCTCGGGATGTTGCCGGGAGAGGCTCGGCAAGCGTGGCAGCAGCCATTTCAGCGCGAAGGAGTACGTGGTGCTGACTTCGAGCCGGACCCTGCCTTTCTGCTCCCGAAGATCGGCCAGGGTCGCCTCCAGGCTCATGAAAAACTCCCGCACGATGGGCGCCAGCGTAGCCCCCGCTGCGGTGAGGCTCAACGACTTGCCACGCTCGAACAACTGCAATCCCCAAAGCTCTTCGAGATGCTTGAGCTGGTGACTGACCGCGCTTTGAGTGACATGCAGCTCATTCGCGGCAGAGGTAAAGGTCGCGTGTCGGGTGGCGACTTCAAAGGCACGCAGTGTGGCGGTTGGCGGCAGATCTCTCATGTACAGAGCGTCCCGGCGGGTCATCAGAAATGCATGGCATGAACGTTAGCTCATGATAGAGCATCACAGCCGCAATGGCCTTGTCGCTTGTTCAGTTGACCGAAATCCTCCATGGCCGCGCGCGAAGCGGGCACGTTGATACTATGCTCATGGCCACAGCAGGCAGTGCATTGGTTTCAATCGTCAGCCACCAAGGAAAGGAGTCCGTATGTCTTCAGTTCTTTATACCCGGTTCGACTATCGCGGCCGAATGAGCAGGCTCGTAACCTGAGGTGCCCTTCGTTGCTCTGGAAAGCCTACGGAGGGTCGATGCTTTTGACTTGGAAATGGCAAATGGCAGGGAATGCGATGCACCAAACGCGCTGGGTTGAGTTCGCAAATGAGGCATCCGCGCAGGCGCCACTGAGAACTTTCCATCAGTTCCAATACGATTCATTGACCGAATTGCCCCATAACGCCTCACCCGGCGACCGTTTGACTCCGTCGTTTTTCCTTTCCAGGCGCCCCAACGAACAACTGGCGGTGCTGTTCTTGGACTCGATCGTTTCCACCGCATCAACAATGTCCTTGGCTATCCGATGAGCAAAGATGTCGATGAGCCGAGCGTAAATCCCAAGCGTGATGGAGAACCACATGAACACTAAACCAATCCATAAAATCTTGTGGCGCTTGGCCGGCTGCGTGACCGGGCTGGCGATGGTTGCCGCCAATCCAGCCCAAGCTGCCGACGGCGGCATCGCCAGCGGCCCTACCGCAAGCTATAGCATTGCCTTCAGCAACTCCTACGCGGGCAGCGATTTTCGCAAGGTGATGGTGCGCAACTGGCAGGAGATTGCGGCCCAGGCGCAAAAGGATGGCTTGATCCGGGAGGCCCCGGTGGTGAGCGCGAACAACTCGGCGTCGGAACAAGCGGCCCATATCCAGGAGATGATCGTCAAGGGCGTGAACGCCATCGTCATCCTGGCCGCGTCCGACACGGCCCTCAACGGAGTGATCCGCGATGCCTGTAACGCGGGCATCGTGGTCGTGGTCATGGCCAGCCTGGTCACCGAACGCTGTGTCTATACCGTGGACTACAACTGGTCCGCCATGGGCCGCGTGGAAGTGGACTATATCGCCGAGCGCCTCAAGGGCAACGGAACGCTGCTAGAGATCCGTGGCATTGCCGGCGATGCCACCGATAAAAACATCAGCGACGGCATTCGCAAGGCCGCCAGCGACTATCCGGGCCTGAAGTTCGCCAAGACCGTGTACGGGAACTGGACGGCTTCTGTGGCACGCAAGGAGGTGGCGCTGGCGCTGCCGTCGCTGCCCAGCATTGATGCCGTGGCTACTCAGGGCGGCGATGGTTATGGCGCGGCCATGGCGTTCAAGGCGGCGGGACGCCCTTTGCCGATCATCGTGATGGGGAATCGTCAGGACGAACTCGCCCTGTGGAAACAGGAGCGCGATGCCAATGGCTATGAGACCGTCTCGGTCTCCGCCTCTCCGAGCGTGTCCCAGGTAGGCTTTTGGGTGGCCCAGCAGATCCTGGCGGGCAAGCAGGTGCCGAAGTTCGTCGAAGTGCCGCTGGTGCGTATCGATGGGAAAGATCTGGATACCTGGCTCGCCACGATGCCGGTGGGCGGCGCCGCCAATCCTCCCTACAGCCAGGCTTCCGTGGCGGCGATGATCGACGCGGGCATCAACAACACGGCGGCGCCGGCGCCTTTGCCGGAGGTTACGAAGCAGTAGTGGCGGGCGGGCAGCGAGGATGCGAGGCGCGATGTTGACATTCAAACCCGTCAGGGACAGGCCCATTGCCGTCAAAATTGGCCTGGCGGTCGCTGCACTGGTGTTCCTGATGCTGGCGGTGTCGCTCGTGAACCTCTACGGCCTGCGCGGCATGGTACGTGCGGTGGATTCCGCCAGCCATTCCGCGGAGATTCTGGCCTCGGTCAACGGGGCCACCGGGCGGGTGGAAAACTTCATCGCCACCCGCGACCAGGAAAGCCTGATCCAGGCCGAAGGCATGGTGGCGACGGCTATCGTCGGCCTCACCGCCATTCCGGTGGCAGAGGCGCAATCGCTCAAGGGCAGTCTGGAAAGACTCGCCGCGGCGATCGCGGCCTTGCGGGCGGCGACCCTGACCATGGATGGCGAAACGGAGAACATGACAGCCCACTACGGCCGGATGCGAGAGGCGACGATCCTCGTCGAACAGGGCATCGCCGACGGGCTGAAGGAGATTGATTCCCGCGCCGCCGACCACAAGGCGCGGGTAAGCAACATCGAAAGCGCCCACCGCATCCTGGATATCCTGCGCAACAGCGAAAGGATCATCACCGCCAATGTGGCCAAGATGCTGGTGACCGGTGATGGGGCGGCTGCCACCGCGGCGCGGAACGCCGACGCGGCACTGCCGCCCGTGGTCGAGCAATTGCGCGAGTTGATGGAGGCGCCGCAGGAAGTGGAGACCCTGGAGCAATTGGCGACGGCGGTCGCTGCTGCCAGCCTGGCGGTCGAGCACCTTGGCGAGGCGCCCAAGCTCCGGGGCGGTGAGGCTTTACGGCATCTCGCCGCCGTCGGGGATGCGGCCGGGCGCCTCGAGGCGATGTTGGATGAAGTGGGCGAGCACGTTGCCCATGACGCAAACGACATTCAGGCCGCCACCGGTTTGCTGCAAAATGCAGCCGCGCTGTCCAAGCGTTTCGCCGAGCGCGTTGCCACTTTGGAGGCGCAGACCTTGTCGTTTCGCTTGTCACCGTCGGCCGAGGTCGCCAGCTCTGTCGGCACCATCCTGGACGAGCTGTCCCGTCTCTCTCGGGTTCTTCCTTCGACCGTGGGGCTGCAAACCAAGGCTACGCCCCTGACGGTCTACGATCAGATTGCCGGCTACCGGGCGGCATTCGCCAGGTTCCATCAGGCGAGCAACGCCTTGAGTGGCGCGCGCGATCAGGTTCGCAACGAGGCACGCAGCGCCGGCCTGTTGGTGGCGCGCTTCGCGGGTGAAGCGCGCTCCGAGGCCTTGGTTCACAATGATCGCGGCATGCTTGCGACGGTGATCGCGGGTACCGTCGCCATCCTGCTCGCCGGCGCCATCGCCTGGAGCACGTCGCGGTTTGTCGCGCAGCCCATCGTGGCCCTGGCCTCGGTCATGCGCCGGCTTGCGGCCGGCGACCTGAACGCCGAGATCGCCAGCGCCGGACGCGGCGACGAGATTGGGATCATGACCCGTGCGGTACGGGTGTTCCAGGAGAATGCCCTGCGCATCCGGGTGCTGGAAGCCGAGGCCGAAGCCGAGCGACAGCAAGTCCAGGCCTCTTTGGAAAGAATGGTCGCCGAACGGACCGACACGCTGCACCATCAGACCGAGGTGCTAGAGGCGCAGGCCGTCGAGCTTATTCAGGCGCGCAACCAGGCCGATACGGCTAACCAGGCAAAGAGCGATTTCGTTGCCACGGTCAGCCACGAACTGCGCACCCCCCTGACCCTCATTCTCGCACCCCTGGAGCAGCTCTCGGCGGCGACCACACCACCGGCGGACTGGCATGTGCAAATCGACCGCGCCCAACGCAACGCACTGCGCTTGATGAACCGGGTGAACGACATCCTCGATTTCTCCAAGGCCGAAGCGGGCAAGTTTGAGTTGTGTCCAACGCCAATGGACTTGAGCAAGGTGGTGGGTGTGCTGGCCGAGGATGCCGCCATGGTGGCCGAGGGCAAAGGCTGCACCTTAACCTGCAGCATCGATCCCGCGCTTGGCACGGTGTTCCTTGACCCCCGACACTTCGAGAAGATTCTCCTCAACCTGGTGAGCAATGCCATCAAGTTCACGCCCGCTGGCGGCACCGTGCACCTGGCCGTCACTGCGCTTGATGGCGAGCGATTTGAACTCGCGGTGCAAGACTCCGGGATTGGCATTGCGCCAGACAAACTGCCGCTGTTGTTCCAGCGTTTTTCCCAGATCGATAATTCCGCCACGCGCCACTACAGCGGCACAGGCATCGGTCTCGCCCTGGTCAAGGATCTGGTCAAACTGATGGGGGGCGAAGTCGGCGTCAACAGCGAGCTCGGACGGGGTTCGTGCTTCTTTGTTCGACTTCCGCTGGGAGCTGAGCAAGACACTGTGTCGACCGAAGCCAGCGCTATGCACGAGCGATCGTCAGCGAACGCGACGAGCACGACCGAGCAGCGCCACCTGCGTTTCGACGACGGCCGCCATGGCAGTGGCAACGACCGAGCTTCGATGGACAGCGTAGACGGGCAGCCCCCGGAACACGCCGCGCAATCCAGAGTGCTGGTGGTAGACGACAGCCCGGAAATGCTGAGCTACCTGCGCGAACTTTTGCACAACGACTACATCGTCGCCACCGCAGTTGATGGAGAGCAGGCCTGGGCACTCCTGCAGCGTCGCCCCATCGATGTCGTCCTCTCGGACGTGATGATGCCGCGGCTCGACGGCTTTGGCCTGACAGCCAGAATCAAAGCCAGCGCCGGTTTCGCCCATTTACCCGTGATCTTGTTGACCGCCCGAGGCGGCAGCGAGGCCTGTGTTTCCGGGCTGGAGAGTGGCGCCGATGACTATATCGCCAAACCCTTCTCGCCGCTGGAACTCAAGGCCCGCGTTCGCGCGGCGCTACGCATGAGCCAGGTGCAAACCGAACTGCATGCAAAATCCCGTCAGGCGGGCATGGCCGAAATCGCCACGACTGTGCTGCACAACGTTGGCAACGTTCTCAACAGCGTGAACGTATCGGCAGAACTGGTCAGCAGCCAGATGCGCACCTCCAAAGCCCAGGGGTTGGGCAAGGTGGCTCAACTGATGAACGAACACATCCATGACCTGGCCGATTTTCTCACCACAGACCACAAAGGAAAGATGCTGCCCGGCTATCTGCTCAAGCTGGCGGAGGTGGTGACCGCAGAGCAACTGAGCATCATCGAAGAACTCGAGCAACTCACCAAGGGCATTGACCACATCAAAACCATTGTCGCTGCCCAGCAGTCCTATGCCGTTGCTGTCAGTATTGTCGAGACAGTGCCGGTCCCGGAGTTAATCGACGATGCCTTGCGCATGAGTGCTGGATTACTGGCGCGCCAGGAGGTGACGGTGGTCAAGGACATTGCCGACTTGCCCCTGTTGTCGCTGGACCGGCATCGGATGCTGCTGATTCTGGTGAACCTGATCAACAACGCCAAGCAGGCGTTGGACGGCGTGATCGATCGCAGCCCATGCATCACGTTCAGCACCTCCCTCGCTGACGGGCCAGTATTGCGTATCACGGTGGCCGACAACGGCAATGGGATTGCGCCAGAGCACATGGCGCGTATCTTTTCCCATGGGTTCACTACGCGCAAAGACGGTCACGGTTTCGGCCTGCACAGCTGCGCGCTGGCCGCGCAGGAAATGGGGGGCAGCTTGAGCGTGCATAGCGACGGGGCCGGGCAGGGCGCGACGTTCGTTCTCGATATTCCCATTGATGTTGCGCAGAGTCAGCTGGATGTCATGACGAGATAGCTGTCCCGTCAAAGCCTACAGTCCTGTGTAAGCAGGGCAGGGACATGTGCGCCCATTTCCTCAGGGCATGATGGGTAGTTCAATGAGATTGGGGCAACCTGAGCGAATACCTTCTTCGACAGCTCCCGCAATATCGCTGGCGCGCTCGATCCTGCGGGAAGGGATCCCCAGGGAAGAGGCGAGGGCCAGGAAATCGATCGCCGGGTCGCAGAGGTCCATGCCGATGAACTGGTTAGTGCTTGCACTTAGATAGTGCGTCTGGCTACGAGCGTAGTTCTTCAAAATGTTGTACTCGCCATTGTTCATGACAACGAACGTGACCGGCAGCCGTTCATGCGCCGCCGTCCAGAGTGCTTGCGGTGAGTACATTGCCGAACCATCACCGACCAGACAGACTACCGGGCTGCGGTCCAGGCCAAGTGACGTACCGACAGCCGCCGGCATGCCCCAGCCCAGGATGGCGCTACGGGTAAAAAGATACTGGCGGGCCGAATGGGAATCCAGGCAGGCACGGACATGAGGAATCGTGGCGGGTGCTTCGTCGACGATCCAGACGTCCGGCCCGATAGCCCGGATAACCTCGTGGGCAGCCACGAAAGGCGTTGTCACCGGAGTGTTGAATTCGCGGTTGAGGCGAGCGACGACGTCGGCACGACGTGTATCGCGTTCCTGGCCCGCGACGTTTCGCAGCGTCGCGATTGCCTCGCTGTGGGGGGCCAATTTCTTGTCCAGTATCGGCAACAGCGCTTGCAAGGAGAGTCTTAAATCCCCGATCAGCCCTAGCGCTGTCTCATGGATTCTGCCTAGTTGGTGCCCATCGCCGGTCAATTGGATAAGGCGACAGTGAGATGGAATAGCGGGGCCCTGGGAATACTGATAGCTGATCAATGAATGGCCGCCGAGCAGGAAGACCGCGTCGAAGTCAGAGAACGTCTCCCTGATATCGGAAGCCTTCGCAGGCAGCGTTCCCCGCCACTGCGGATGCGCCGTCGGGAACGGAATATGCCCGGGCCAGGATGGCCCGTAGACCGGCGCGCCGAGTGCTTCGGCGAGCATCACGGCTTCAACTTCCGCGCTCGACTGGATCACTTCTTCTCCAACGATAATCGCCAGACAACCAGGGGTAATTGTCGCTAAGGCAGCGGCCAATTCCTCAACCATCCCGGTCACGGCACCGCGCTCGATTCGCGATGGCGGGCCGGCCGTTACATCTGTGTGTTGCTCCATCATGTTAATCGGCAGGGAAAGGAAAACCGGGCCCGCCGGCCCCGTGCGACAGTCCTGAAACGCACGACGCAGCAGCATCGGGATGTGTTCGGGATGATGAATTTCCTCCGCCCATTTGACGCTCGGTCTGGCGAGAGCGACGAGGTCTCCGTGGAGCAGCGGGTCGGTCGCGCCATGTCGGGTGTCTTGTTGGCCCGCCGTGACGACAAGCGGCGTATTCGCCATCTTCGCGTTGAGAATTGCGCCCATTGCATTGCCGAGTCCACCGGCCGTATGGAGGTTGACGAAGCCGGGGCGACCGGATGCCTGCGCATAACCGTCGGCCATCGCGACGACTGAGGCCTCTTGGAGGCCGAGGATATATTGGATGTCTGGGGCGCCGGAGAGGGCGTCGAGCAAAGCCAGTTCGGTTGTTCCCGGATTGCCGAAGACGTAGCGTACACCTTCGCTGCGAAGCACTTCTACGAACAGGTCCGCACCGCGTTGCCCGCGGCTGTTGGAAAAAACATTGGAACCTAAAGGCATGGCGCAGAACCTCATCTGGTCTGGAAGCTTTAATTTAGCTGGCTTGCTGTGGTGACTGTGGTGCGGCAATCGGATTGCCCGAGCCATGGTGATATCTGGCGAATACAGCTTGGTTCCCTCATTGTGCAAAGCATCAACCGTTGGTCGGCTCTGTCTCTTGGCACCGGTCTCTCCATTAGGCCGACTTCGCTGCATATCCCAGAGCTTATTTAATTTACGCCCGATCTTTCCAGTGACTGGCTCCGGACCGAACCGTTACCCGTGGCCTTCAAAATCGCATTGCACAAGGCCCGGGCGACAGGTGCGTAACTGGTCTGGCTGGGCTGTGCGGCTTCGGGAGCTGCGGTGGGATTGATCAGGTGCACCGCGATCTGTCCTGGCAGCCATGAGACGAGTGGCCAACGGGTGCGATAGGCAGGTTTAGGCCGGGTATCTCCGGTGCTCGGAGCAAAATCGCAGGATGTCACAAACGCTATCCCTATTAGGCAAGCGCCTATGAGTTGCGAGCGCACGCGACCAGGATTTTTCAAGAAACCCAAGTCCGCGACAACGACCGCGTCATGAATGATCAAGCGGCCTTCATCGCTCACCTCGATGTCGAGAACGACCGCCATGCAGGTCTGCGCGTCATAGTGGGCAGCGATGCCTTGTGCCCGACCATGTCTTGGGAGCTTGCCCCAATGAGCTTTCTCTGCCGCTTCGGTGATGACGCTCCGCATTCGATGCCCATCGACGCATGATGAGTGCCGAGTGCCGTCGTTCACCGTCGAGGCCGGATCAATCAGCGAAAGCAGGTAGTCCCTGTGATCCAGCTTGCAGGCTCGCACCTGCGCGGCTATGAATCGCTGTTCGGCGAACAGGCGCAGCAACAGGCCTTTTCTGTCCAGATTGCTGTCGAGCGTCGATTGCCAAGTGAATGGATCAAGAGCACTGACGTGCGCATCAGGATGGCTCATTGCGTTTCTCCTTCCGGCTGATGGCAAGAGGTCCAGCTAAAGTGATGTGTCCTTGGTGCCTGTAACGCTGGCACCGCAAGTGCAGTCATTGGGGGATACTTTAGTGAGAAGGATCTGACGTCAGAGTGACCGGAGGCTGACAGGAACATGTCAGGCGTTGGGCTAGTCGGCTATTCCAAATAGCCGCTGCTAAAGCACTTTGATCAAGCCGCCCGAGCCGACCCGATGCCAAGGAGCGGCGGGTGCGGCCAGGCGCAGGCGCGATGGTTGACACGGCCACGGCTGGATGACCCCGAGGGGCTATTCTGCTGGCTCGTATCTATGGCGATCCGAATTACAGGGACACGATGGCCGAGCGTGGCCTGCGCCAGCAGGACGCTTACGGAGAGAAGTCTTAGTGATGACCGCGTATTGAGGATTTGCCGCGTAGGAAAATCCCTACGCGCCCATCTGTAATCCCTAGACCTAAATAAGATTGCTCTGATTCTTTGATTGATGGCGCATGGCTATTATTCAAGGGCCAGGGTGGCTCCTGATGCGTACTCCAGACATCCCACGCTGGGTTAATGCGTTCGGGCAATTCAGGGAAGGCGGTTGCAAACAGAGAGGGATCTGCATCGTGCTGAAACATATCGGTGTGAGCGATCTTTGCGTAGGAATGTATGTCCAGGAGCTGTCCGGTTCTCGTGAGGAGCGTCCGTTCTGGAGCAAAGGCTTCCTGATTCTGAATGAAGAGGTGCTGGAGAAAGTCCTCGCCTCGGGCATTGTTGGTGCATGGATCGACCCGTCCAAGGGGGCGGACGTGCAAGCATCTACGCCTGATGAGAGCGTTGTGCAGGTCGGTCAAGGTGGCCAGCAGCCTGTTTGCCTATCGATCCGACCTTGTGCAGAGGTCCCCGGGCCGCGTCCGAGGGTGGCAATGAGCGAAGAGCTGTTGAGGGCGATCAACCTTTGCGCCAGTTCCAAGGCTGCTGTCATGCAGATGTTCGGCGATCTGCGGATGGGACGGATCGTTCAACTGGATCGCGTCACGGACATGGTGGGTGAAATCTCCGATTCGCTGTTACGTCATCCGGATGCACTGCTCAGCCTGGTGCGCCTCAAGACTGCCGATGAATACACCTACATGCATTCCGTGGCCGTCTGTGGATTGATGATTGGTTTGGCGCGTCAGCTGGATTTACCACCGCCCCTGGTCCAAGAAGCCGGGCTGGCGGGCTTGCTGCATGACGTGGGCAAGATGGCGATACCTGCGGCCATCCTGGCGAAACCATTGCCATTGAATGACCACGAACATACGAAGATGCGCACGCACCCGGAGGCGGGCGCCAGGATGCTGGCGGACAGCAGGCATTTCACTTCCCGGGTGCAGGACGTTTGCCTGCATCACCATGAGAAGGTGGACGGCAGTGGCTACCCACATAAGTTATGTGGAACCCAGATCAGCTTGTTCGCGCGCATGGCCGCTGTCTGTGATGTGTATGACGCCGTGACATCTGACCGTCCTTATCGGGATCGCTGGGGCCCCGCCGAATCGATTCGAAAAATGGCCGGATGGATCGGGCATTTCGACCAGAAAGTGTTTCACGCCTTCGTCAAATGCATTGGCATCTATCCGGTTGGCGCTTTGGTGCGCCTTCAAAGTGACAGGTTGGCGGTGGTAATAGAGCAGCACGCCGAATGTTTGCTGACGCCCACGGTAAAGGTTTTCTACTCGGCGTCGACTCGTACCCCGTTGTCTCCCGAATGCATTGATCTGGCCTGTGGGCAGGACCGCATTGTCAGCTTTGAGTCAGAGAAGACCTGGGGTTTGAAGAACCTTGAAGCGCTTTGGGTGGGCGAGGGGCAAGGCAGCGAGTCGCGATTGGGGTGACGCGGTGCGCGTCTGTTTTTTTTACCAGCGCTTGTCGCTGGTTTTCTTTTTCTGTCGCTTTGGGTTCCTGTCGCCGTCGAGTAGGAATTCTCCTACCGCGCAACCGCAATCCTTAGTTGTAAATCAGGATGCTCCGATAGTTCCAGGACTGTCACTTGGCCATTATTTCTCCAGGCCAACAAAACCGCGCATCCCCATAGTGGATGTCTTGCGCTGGGTCCCGTCGGATCCGCAATGAACTGGAGAGATGAAGGTGAAAGGACAGGCAATTTCCTCCCCCCTGATCTTGATGATGCTGCCCGCGGTTCTGACGGGAGTGCTCGGTTGCGCCGCGATTCTGATCAGCGCGGAGTTCAATCTGCGCAGTGCAGCCAGTTGCGTGCTTGTCTCGTTTGGCGCGTTGCTGATGGGCGTGTGGGCCCAGCGTTTATCGAGCACTCAGCCGCACGCTCAACCAGGCGACGATCAGCAACTTCACCTGGCAGCTTCGCCTGATGATGGATTGGGCGAGGTGTGCGTGCAGGTACTGCCGATCTGGAGTCACCAGATCGACGCAGCGCGCATCCTCAGCGAGGAATCGATCCTCAAGCTCAGTCACCGCTTCGCGACGCTGTCGGGAGACATCAGCGCTTCTGCTTCCCTCGGCGCGGGCCAGAGTTCGGGAGCACGGTTGCTGGAAATCCTTGAAGTCGGCCAGCGGGACCTGGATTCGATCATGGTTGCCCTGCGCGACGCGCTGTTGCGCAAGGAGTCGGAACTCAAGGAGGTAATGCTCCTTTCCGACTTCACCTCTCAATTGCAAGAAATGGCCAAATTCGTTGGCGATATCGCCCAGCAGACCAATCTGTTGGCACTCAACGCCGCCATTGAAGCGGCCCGGGCAGGGGATGCCGGACGCGGTTTCGCGGTAGTGGCGGATGAAGTGCGCAAATTGTCCAGCTTATCCGGGGAGACGGGGCAGAAAATCAGTGAGACGGTCAACACCGTCAACGCTGCCATCTCTCGCACCGTCGAGCTTTCTCGGCATCAGGCGCAGCAGGATTCACAAACCCTGGCTCATTCAGAGCAACTGGTGTCCCAGGTGATCGAGCACTTCCGGCACAACGCCCAGGCCATCGTCGATACCAGCAGCAGTCTTCAGCAGCAGAGCGAAAACGTTGCCATGGAGATATCGGGGGTACTGGTCGCCCTGCAGTTCCAGGATCGGGTCGGCCAGATGCTTTCCCTGGTCAACAACGATCTTCGCAAGTTGCATGAGCATATCGCCGAACGCCAGCAGCTGGCTCTCGCCGGCGGTACGCCTGCCCCGATCATCGCCGACACCTGGCTTGAGCAGTTGGCAAGCACCTACACCATGCCTGAACAGCATGCGATACATCACGGTAAGCCTGTGGTGAGCAGCACTTCATCCGAGATCACTTTTTTCTAGGGAGTTTCCCCATGAGCAAAACCATCCTGATTGTCGATGACTCTGCCTCCATTCGCCAAGTGGTGAGCATCACCTTGAAGGGCGCCGGATACGAGGTCATCGAAGGTGTTGACGGTCGCGACGCTCTTACCAAGCTCGACGGCCGCAAGATCCACTTGATTGTAAGTGACGTGAACATGCCGAACATGGACGGCCTCAGCTTCATCAAGGCCGCTAAACAACTGCCGGCCTACAAGTTCACGCCAGTGATCATGCTGACCACCGAAACCGGCGATGCCATGAAGCAACAGGGCCAGGCCGTCGGCGCCAAGGCGTGGATGGTCAAGCCCTTCCAGCCGGCCCAGATGCTCGGTGCCGTTTCCAAACTGATCATGCCGTAACGCCGCCCAGAGACCCTGGAAAGGAGGTTGTCATGACAAACACCACCGCTAGTCTGCGTCGAATTCTGGTTCTCGAAGGGCCGCTGACTATTTACACCGCCGCTGAACGCAAAGACCTGTTGCTGGAGCTGTTTCCCTTGGCTCAGGAAGTCGAAATGGATCTGGGGGGCGTAGATGAAATGGATACTGCCGGGCTCCAGCTGTTGGTGCTGATCAAGCAGGAGTCACAGCGCCACGGCTCCAGCCTGTTGCTGAGCAATCCCAGCGCAGCGGTGCTCGATGCACTGGATATGAGTGGGTTGCACAGCTTTTTCGACGCGTCGGCCCCGCCCCGTCAGCAGAGAGGTTGAAGCCATGAGTTCGCCCATGAATCTGGACGACGTGCTACAGACGTTCATCGCCGAAAGCCAGGAGCTTTTGCTTCTGATGGAGGACGCGCTGTTGCAGATCGAACAGGCGCCGGATGATGCCGACACCATCAACGCGCTGTTTCGCGTCGCCCATACCATCAAAGGTTCTGCTGGCCTGTTTGGCTTCACACCGATCGTTGCCTTTACCCACGTGGCAGAGAGCGTGCTGGATCGGGTCCGTGCACATGAACTGCGGGTGGACGAGTCGCTGAGTGCCTTGTTCCTGGAAGTGCGTGACCACTTGTGCACGCTGATTGAACTGCTTGCCTGCCACGGTGACCTGCAAGGCATGACCGCAGAGCATGAGCGCCAGGGAGCGGCATTGGTGGAGCGTCTTAACGGCTACCTTGAGCACCGTCACGAGCCGGTGCAGTGCGTGGCAACCGTTGAGCCGATGCCATCGGCTCTTACCGCGCGTTGGCATCTGTCCCTGCGCCTGTGTCCCGACGTCCTGCGCAACGGTATGGATCCGCTGTCGTTGCTGCGCTACCTCAACAGTTTCGGTCAAATCAGTGCGGTCGTGTGCATCACCGATGGCATGCCGGACATCTCGAAGATGGACCCGGAAACGTGTTACCTGGGCTTTGAACTGGGGTTTGTCAGTGATGCCGACCAGGCCACCATTGAAGGCGCCTTCGACTTCGTTCGCGAGGGCAGCCAGATCTGCGTGTTGCCGTGCAATGGCGACCTGACCGGTTTCCGGGCGTTGATTGGCCGTCTCGAGGCTGAGCCCGATGTCATGGTCGAGGCCTTTATCGCCTGTGGTTCCCTGACCCGTGAAGATTGGCTGGCGAGTGCCTCTTTTGGTGAGTCGATGCCCGTTGCGACCCTAGTGGCACCAGACCAAGCCGTCCACGATGACGCGCCCAAGAGCCGGGGGGCAAAAGAAGCCCGTTCGGCCGAAGGTAATCTGATTCGTGTCGATGCCGGCAAACTGGACCAATTGATCAACCTGGTGGGCGAACTGATCATCGCCGGCGCTGGCGCCAATCTGGGGGCCATCCAAAGCGGCATCGGCGAGCTGATTGAAGCGACAAGCTCGCTCTCGCGCCTTGTCGAGGAGGTGCGCGATTGTGCCCTGACCCTGCGAATGGTGCAGATCGGCGGCACATTCAACCGCTTCCAGCGGGTGGTGCGCGATGTGTCCAAGGAGCTGGGCAAGGACATCGCCTTGCAGGTACATGGCGGGGAGACCGAGCTGGACAAAACGGTGGTCGAGCGCATTGGTGATCCCCTGACTCACCTGGTGCGTAACGCCATGGACCACGGTATCGAGCCCTCGCAGCTGCGCCGTGACCGGGGTAAACCGGAGCAGGGTACGGTTCGCCTCAATGCCTATCACGAGGCAAACAGCATCGTCATCGAAGTCAGTGACGACGGTGGTGGCCTGAACAAGCAACGCATCCTGGCCAAGGCGACGGAGCGCGGCCTGGTTGCCGAAGGGCAACAGCTGGCCGAAGGCGACATTCTCAATCTGATTTTCGAGCCAGGCTTCTCCACTGCCGATCAGGTCAGCAACCTGTCCGGGCGTGGGGTGGGCATGGACGTCGTCAAACGGAATATCGTCGCCCTGCGAGGCTCGGTCGATCTGGAAAGCGAGGAGGGGGTGGGCACCACGGTGCGTATCCGCCTGCCGCTGACCCTGGCCATCATCGATGGCTTTCTGATCGGGGTGGGCAATGCCTCTTATGTCGTGCCTCTGGACCTGGTCGAGGAGTGCATCGAGCTATCGACCGACGACTGCAGCAACCAGGATTTCCTGGACCTGCGAGGCTCGGTGCTGCCAGTCCTGCGCCTGCGCGAGATGTTTGCCATCGATGAGCCTAACCATGGCCGTGAAAACATCGTGGTGGTGCATTACGCGGGGATGCGGGTGGGCCTGGTCGTCGATCAATTGCTGGGGGAATTCCAGACGGTGATCAAGCCGTTGGGCAAGATTTTCGGTACAGCTCATGGACTGGGCGGCTTCACCATCCTGGGGAACGGAGCAGTCGCGTTGATCCTGGATATTCCAAAACTACTTGGGCAAGTCGCCAGCCGGCAGAAGCACGGTACGCCCCTCAGCCCTGAATTGACTCAATAGTTCTCCTTGGAGTACAGCATCATGACCGTTAAAAAAAATGTCTCGCTGTTGGTCGCCTCCGCTCTGTTGGGCATCCTGATCCTGGTCGGCCTCAGTCTTTATTTGATGGGCGGGGTCAGGAACACGGCCAGCTACGCGCAAGTCAATACGGTGCCCAGCCTGCAACTGCTGGAGCAAGTGGCCCTGACTCTGGCCGATAGCCACAGCCGGCAATGGCGCAGTCTGTCCGGACCTGCCGGTATTCCCCAGCAAAGCGACAAGGAATCGGTGCTCCAGGCACTGGATCGTTACCAGAAGGAGTTCGTCTCCGACGATCATGATGCGACGCTGCTCAGCGCCTTGCGCAGTGCGGTCAACGAGTACTACCGAGGTATGGAGCGGTTCGATAACGCCCTCAAGAATGCCGCCCCGGAAGCCCGTGGTTTGCTGCTCGACCTGGAGGTGACCCGCGAAAAAGTCACTTCTGCCTTGAGTGATATGCGTCAGTACAACCTGGAGCTGGGACGTAAAAATGCAGCGGTCGCGGCATCGACCGAACAGACCGCGATCTACAGCATAGCCTCGATCGGCGCCGCCACCTTGCTGGCCATCGGCTTGATCGGTTTCTTCCTGGTACGCCGGCTGCTCAGCGCGTTGGGTGGTGAACCCGACGATGTTCGACTGCTGGCCGACCGGCTCGTGGCCGGGCAACTGGATGTGCGGGGCAGCGGCAATGGCTCTGAGCGTACCGGACTGTTGGGTTCCATGGACCGGCTGAGCGGGACCTTGAATCAATTGATCAGCGAAATGAATCACATGTCCGCAGAGCATGATAAAGGCGACATCGACGTGCAGATCGATGCCACACGCTTTGCTGGCAGCTATGGGCTGATGGCCCAAGGCATCAACGATATGGTCAGTGGGCACATCAGCGTCAAGAAGCAAGCCATGGCCTGTATCAAGTCGATCAGCGAAGGTGATCTGCAGGCGCCCCTGCAAGCGTTTCCCGGCAAGAAAGCCTTTATCAACGTCACCATCGAGCATCTGCGCAGCACCATCATGGCGTTGATCGAAGAGATGCGTCACATGTCGGACGAGCACGAGAAAGGCGACATTGATGTGCAGATCGACGCACAACGATTCCAAGGCTCGTACCGTCAGATTGCCCAGGGCATCAACGACATGGTCAATGGCCACATCAGCGTGAAAAAACAGGCCATGGCGTGCATACGTTCTTTCGGCGAAGGGGACCTGTCGGCGCCATTGGCCCGTTTCCCCGGCAAAAAAGCCTTTATCAACGACAACATCGAACAACTGCGCAGCAACGTCCAGGCGCTGATCGAAGACACTCAGATGCTGAGCGCCAATGCTGTGATCGGCAAGCTCGATACCCGTGCCGACAGTACTCGTCACCAAGGTGATTTCCGCCGCATCGTGGCCGGGATCAACAGTACGCTGGACTCGATCGTTGCCCCCCTCAGCGAGGCGATGGAAGTCATGGTGGCCCTGTCCAGTGGTGACCTGACCCGCAGCGTCAAAGGTGATTACCAGGGCAGCCTGCAAGACCTGAAGAATGCAATCAACGAAACGGTGAGCAAACTTTCGCAGATCATTGGCGAGGTGCGCAGCTCCGCCGATTCGCTATCCAGCGCTTCGGAAGAAATTTCCGCCACGGCCCAAAGCATCAGCCAATCGGCTTCGGTACAGGCTGCGTCGGTTGAGGAAACGTCGGCGTCGATGGAACAGATGTCGGCGTCGATCTCCCAGAACACCGAAAACGCCAAAGTGACCGATGGCATGGCCGGCAAGGCGAGCAAGGAAGCGAGTGAGGGTGGACAGGCCGTCAAGGACACCGTCTCGGCCATGAAAACCATCGCCGAGAAGATCGGGATCGTTGACTCGATTGCCTATCAGACGAATCTGCTGGCGCTCAACGCGGCCATCGAAGCGGCCCGGGCCGGCGAGCATGGCAAAGGCTTCGCGGTCGTCGCCGCTGAGGTGCGCAAGCTCGCCGAACGCAGCCAGGTCGCGGCACAGGAAATCGGCCAGGTGGCCAAAAGCAGTGTTGCCCTGGCCGAGCGTGCCGGCAACCTGCTCGATGAAATCGTGCCCTCGATCACCAAGACCTCCGATTTGGTTCAGGAGATCGCCGCTGCATCCGAAGAGCAGTCCATCGGCTCGGAACAGATCAATACTGCCATGTCGCAGATGAGTCAGATCACTCAGCAAAACGCCTCGGCTTCCGAAGAGCTGGCCGCTACCGCTGAGGAAATGAGTAGCCAGGCCGAACAGTTGCAGGAGTTGATGGGCTTTTTCACCCTGCATGGTCGGGCTGCGGTTTCTGCCGTGCCACGGGCCAGTTCTTCCAGCCTGGGCGGGATGCAAAGCAGTGAGCATACCCAGGAAGGCGGTTTCATCCGCTTCGGGAGTTGAGACATGGAAGCTGCAGTCTTCAGCCATTTCGAGCATGCGCCGCAGAGTCCGTGTGACAGCGAATTCCTGCAGTTCCTGACATTCGTATCCGCCAGGGAGGTCTATGCAATCGATACCTTGTGCGTGCGCGAGATCATCGAGTATGGCCAGGTGACAAGCGTACCAATGATGCCGGATTTCATTCGGGGGGTGATCAACCTGCGCGGTTCGGTGGTACCGGTGATCGATCTGCAGGCGCGCTTTTGCAAGGGCGCCACGCAGCAAGGTAACAGGACCTGCATCGTTATCCTGGAACTGGTCCAGGAAGGTGAGCCGCAAGTGCTGGGCATCGTAGTCGACTCGGTGAGCGAGGTGATCGAAATCGAGTTGGCCGACATCAAGGCCGCTCCGGCGCTCGGAAACCGGATCCGTGAAGACTTTATTCGAGGGATGGTCAAGGTGCGAGGGGCGTTCCTGACTGTGCTTCAGATCGATCAGGTGCTGTGTGTCAGTGAGATCGCCAGCCAGTTGCACTGAGGTGTAGCGCTCAGGCGTGCCTACATTGTCTTGAGAGGGAGGCTGCCGTCTACGGTGGATCCCGAGGAGTGAACCATGTCCATATCCGCCTCGCGCCTGCCGGCCCCAGGGACGACAGCGCCACAGTACCTGACCTTCAGCGTGGGCCAGGAGATGTTTGCGGTCGGTACCCTGTGCGTACGGGAAATTGTCGAATACGGTCCGATTACCCCGTTGCCGATGGCGCCGCCGAAGGTCCGCGGCATCACCAATCTGCGCGGAGCGGCCATCCCAGTACTGGACCTGGGGCTGTGTTTTGGGGGCGCCCAGACCCTGGAAAACCCACGCACCTGCATCGTCATGCTGGAGGTCCATGGCAGTGGCGGCGCAGGCCTGGTGGGCATCATCGTGGACGCCGTCAGCGAAGTGCTGGAGATCCCGGCCGAGCAGATCGAGCCGGCACCGGCATTGCAGGGGCGCCTCAGCCCTGCATTTGTGGTGGGGATCGGCAAGCTCAGTGACCGTTTTGTCTTGTTGCTGGATATCGAGCACATGCTCAGTAGCGAAGACTGGTCGACGCTGCTTCCTTCGAACATCGACGCAGACGGGCTGAGACCATGAATGTCGTTCTCTCCGACAACGAGTTCCAGCAGTTTCGGGCAATGATTCATGAAATTGCCGGGATCAGCTTGTCGGTTGCCAAGAAACAGCTGGTCAGTGGCCGCCTGGCCAAGCGTTTGCAATTCTTCAACCTGACCACCTACGGCAGCTATTACCGCTTGCTGATGAAGGACCGGACCGAGTTGCAAATGGCGGTGGACTTGCTGACCACCAACGAAACCTACTTTTTCCGCGAACCCAAGCATTTTGAGTTTCTGCGCAATGTGGTCCTCCCCGAGCTTCGTGGGAATGGCCCGGTGCGCATCTGGAGTGGTGCCTGTTCCACGGGAGAAGAACCCTACACCCTGGCCATGGTGCTGGCCGACAGCCTGGGCACCCGGCCATGGGAGATCCTCGCTTCGGATATCAGTAGCCGGGTGCTGGAAAAAGCCCAAAGCGGACGTTACCCACTGGATGGTATCCGCGGCATTCCCGAGGCGCTGTTGAACAAGTACTGCCTGAGGGGCGTGGGCTGCAACAACGGCATTTTCATGGTGGATCGTGCGTTGGCGTCACGGATGACGTTCACGTCGATCAACTTGAACAATGCGCTGCCTTCAGTGGGGCAGTTCGACGTGATCTTCCTGCGCAATGTGATGATCTATTTCGATAACCAGACCAAGTCTGAGGTGGTCAAGCGCTTGAGCAAACACCTGAGGCCTGGCGGCTACTTCATCGTGAGCCATTCAGAGAGCCTGAATGGCATCAGTGATGAGTTGCAGTTGGTCAAACCCTCCATCTACCGCAAACCGGACGCTTGAGATGAGCCGGGTAATCGAATGTTTCTTGCAACCCGGTGATGTGGCGTTTGGAGGGCGCCAAACGCGCCTGTGCACCGTGCTGGGGTCCTGTGTCGCACTGGTGTTCTGGCATCCGCAACGCTTGTTGGGCGGCATGTGTCATTACATGTTGCCTCGTCGAGGAGCCCATGGCGCGGGACATCTGAACGGTCGTTACGCAGCGGATGCGTTGGCGCTGCTGTTTGAGTGCATTCACCGCGCGGGGGCTCGGCCCGAGCAGTTCGAGGTGAGCCTTTTTGGCGGGGCTGACATGTTTCCCGGGGTAAAGCGCGGTAACGGTATCGGGATCGGCCAACAGAATGTCGATGCCGCCAGAAGCCTGATCCAGGCCCATGGCTTGCAATGTCGGGTTTATCACGTAGGTGGCCGGGGCCATCGCCACCTGGTGTTCGATGTGGGTACCGGACACCTTCAACTCAATCACGCCGATTCCGTACTCAAAGTAATCGAATCGCCCAAGAGTAATACCAAATGACGGATATCAAGGTGTTGATCGTTGATGATTCTGCGGTGGTGCGCCAGGTGTTGAGCGCGACCCTGAACCAGGCCAGCGGTATCCAGGTGATCGACGTTGCCGCCGATCCGGTGTACGCCATGGAGAAGATGAGCAAACAATGGCCTGACGTCATCGTGCTGGACGTCGAGATGCCACGAATGGACGGTATTACCTTCCTGAAAAAACTGATGGCGCAAAAGCCTACACCGGTGGTGATCTGTTCGACGCTGACCGAGAAGGGTGCCAAGACCACCTTGCAGGCCCTGGCGGCTGGTGCCGTCAGTATCGTCACCAAGCCGCAGTCCAACCTGCGACAGTTCCTGACTGAAAGCGCGGATGATCTGGTCCACGCCGTCAGGGCCGCGGCAAAGGCCAACCTGCGGCGTGTAGCGGGCGCTCGGGTGCCTGTTGACGTGCCACCGCGGCTCAGCGCCGACTCGATCCTGTCTCCCGCGAACGTGGCCATGGCCCGAACGACTGAAACCATCGTTGCCATTGGCACTTCCACCGGGGGCACGCAGGCGCTGGAACAGGTACTCCAAGAGTTGCCGCGGGTGTGTCCGGGCATTGTCGTGGTGCAGCACATGCCAGAGAAGTTTACCGCCGCGTTCGCCGAGCGCCTCAATCACGTTTGCGAGATCGAGGTCCGCGAGGCGGTGCAGGGCGACCGCATTATCCCTGGGCGTGCGCTGATCGCACCAGGCGGAACCCATATGCTGGTCAAGCGCAGTGGTGCCCAGTACCAAGTGGATATCGTGCAGGGGCCGCCTGTCAGTCGGCATCGACCCTCGGTGGATGTACTGTTCCGCTCGGTCGCTCGTAGCGCGGGCAGCAATGCCCTTGGCATCATCATGACGGGCATGGGCGATGATGGCGCTCGCGGCCTCAAGGAAATGCGCGATGCCGGCGCCAGGACCCTGGGCCAGGATGAAGACTCGTGTGTCGTGTATGGAATGCCACGCGAGGCCTTGAAGCTGGGAGCGGTCGAGCGCGAGTTGCCACTGGAGCAGATTGCTTCGGCCATCCTTGGCGTTCGTGCAAATCACCCCTGAGCGCGCGCCGTCGTTTCAGACCAGGCCTTCACTCAAGGCGTAACGCACCAGGTCTGTGCTGGTGGCAAAGCACATTTTCTCCATCAGCCGAGTCTTGTGGGTGCTGACGGTTTTATTGCTGATCACCAGTTGTTCGGCGATCTGGTTGACGCTCAGCCCTTGAGCCAGCATGCGCAGGATCTGGAATTCACGCGCGGTCAGGCTTTGCGAAACGTTCTCGGGCGTCACACCGCTGCTCTGAAGCGCGATCTGTTCGGCCAGTTGTGGATCGAGGTAACGTGCGCCGGTGCTCACCTTGCGGATCGCGGCCAGCAGTGCTTCCGGGTCACGGTCCTTGGTCATGTATCCGGAAGCGCCGGCGCGCAGGGCGCGTTGGGCAATGTGGGCTTCATTGTGCATGCTCAAGATGAGCATAGGCAGCTTGGGGTAATGGGCGTGGATACGGCCGATCAAATCCTCGCCACTTGAACCGGGCATGGTCATGTCGAGCAGGAGCACATCGATCTCGGTATGGCGCAACAACTCCAGGACCTGGGCGCCGTTCTCCGCTTCCGCCACCACGCAAAAGTCCTTTACCAGTGCGAACAATTGCTTGAGGCCTTCGCGCATGATCGTGTGATCGTCGGCCACCATTAAACGGATCATGAGTCTTGACTCCTTGAAACAGGGACGCGCAGTTGAATGGTGGTACCGCTGCCGATACTGCTGGATACGGTGGTGGTCCCTCCCAAAGTCAGGCCTCGTTCACGCATTCCCAGCAAGCCGAGTGTCCCGGACGATTGTTCGCGTTGGTCAAAGCCTTTGCCGTTGTCGGTGATTTTCAGCGACCAGCCATTCTCGCCTTGTTCAAACGTGATATCGACCCGAGTGGCTTCGGCGTGCCGGGCGATGTTGGTCAGCGACTCCTGGGCGATGCGAAATGCGGCTGTGGCACTGGCATCGTCCAAACGGATTTTCTGCGGGCGAATCTGCAGGTTGCAGTCGATGCCCCATTGCTGCTTGAACGTGTCGGTCAGCCATTCCAGTGAGGCGGCGATACCCATGTTGAGAATGGAAGGGCGCAGGCTGGTGGAAATGTTCCTGACCACCTGCACCGTCTGGTCGATCAGCTGCAGCAGGCGTGCGACTTGTTCACTGAGCTGGGGCAATTGCTCGCCGTACTGGAAGCGCAGCAGTGAAGTACCCATGCGTATCGCCGTTAGATGTTGTCCGAGTTCATCGTGGATCTCCTGCGCGATCAGCTTGCGTTCCTCTTCCCGTGCACTTTCACGGCTGGACATCAATTGGCGCAGTTGCTTGTTGAGCGATGCCAGACGCAGTTCTGCCAGGCGCAGCTGGGATATATCGCGAACGACAGCCAGCACGGTGGCAATTTTTCCGCGGATATCTTGTTCGGGAACGAGACTGATGTGATAGACGCGTTGCAGGCGATGTTGCTCGGTGAGCACATACTCATGCTCAAGGGGCTGGCCCTTTTCCACGGCCTCGATGACCGCTGCACGAAGTAATTGGCTCTGCAGGTTTTTCGGCAGAATCTCGAGCAGGTCCTTGTGCAGTAAGTCAATTTGCGGGCGATCCAACCAGGCTTCCAGTGCCGGATTGACGAACAACAGCTCTCCCGTCGGACTCAGTCGTGCAATACCATCCGGAGAGTTTTCAACCAATGTGCCGATTTCCTGCTGTCGGGCCAGTTCGTTGCGCTGGGCTTCGCGGATATCGGTAATGTTGCGAGCAATGCAAACCAGGCGATGCAGGCGTCCATTCGAGTCGGCTACCGGTACCAGGTTGAAATGGACGACGAGTGAGCGCTGGCCGCAAGGCAACTGTGCATCCAGCTCGATGGGGGCACCCACGGCAATACAGTGCAGGCAGATCGCCTCGATGATATTGGCGGCTTCTTTCTCCAGGCACTGGCCCAACGGTTGGCCGATCATGTCCGAATGACTTTTGGCGAGCATCTCGCACAGCTTTGGATTGGCCTCCAGGCAACTGAGTTGCTGGTCGGCATCCACGGCGAGCAGGCAAAGCATGTCTTGCGAGTGGTCGAAGACTTCACGGTAACGACGTTCGCTTTGCGCCAGGTGGCTGTGGGCGCAGCTGCGCTCCCACGCGATGGCGCCAATATGACTGGCCATTTGTGCATGCTTGCGGTCCTGCTCGCTCAGCTGGGTTTCACCGCAGACGAACAACAGGATGGCCCCCATCGTGATACCGGTCTTATTGACCACCGGCTCTACCCAGCAACCTCGATAGCCTGCCTGCAAGGCGGGCTGGCTGAAAGCGAGGTCAGGGGCATCGCTCCTTAGATCACGAATGAAATGATGGTGCTCGAACAGCTCGGGATGTCGATCAAGATCTTCGGCCAGGCAGGTTTCAATCAAGGAGATGTCTGCGGCGTACGCGTGAAGGGGATCGTCGCCGGGCACAGCCTTGAAAGCCATGGCATTACGAAATTCGGGCGTCAGGATCTCCAGGTAGGCGCTGAGCAGCGGCAGCACTTCGAGCAGGGCGTCGTTAGTGACCATCTTTTGAAAAATGGCAGAGCGCGCATTTTCGGCGCGCTCCTGCCGGCGCAACGCGCTGATGTCCTGGGCTGTGACAAGCACCCCGCAAAGCTCGCCTGTTTCGTCGTGCTCCGGTGTCAGGTTGCACAGGAAATCCCCGGAACGACCTGAATACGAGTTCGTGTTTTCCAGCAGGAACGTGTTTGCTGCGCCGGTTGATAACGTGAGTTTTACTTGCGTGCGAAAGTACTCGTCGAGCGGATCGGGTGTCGAGGTGCGTTCCATGATGTGCGTATTGGGAAAGCCTCGAGCGCGTTCAAGCTCGGGGTTGGCATAGATCTGTTGGCCAAGCCGGTTGTAGCGCAGGATGATGCTTTGTGAGTTTTTAGCCAGTGAAAGGTATTTTTTTTCGTTATTGAACAATGCCTGGCGCAGGGCAAGATGTTCACTGATGTCTTCCAGTTGCGATACAAAGTAAAGCGCTTGGGCTTGGGAGTTACGGGCGATGCCTACCGTCAAGCGTGCCCACAGGGTGCTGCCGTCTTTGCGAATGTAGCGTTTTTCCAGGGTCAGGCTGGTGCGTTGGCCCTGGATGAGCCTGTGTAATTCGTCCTTACTGACATCGGCGTCGTCCGGATGAGTCAAGCGCTGGAACGACGTGGCGCGAAGTTCTTCTTCGGT